>NZ_JAQMUB010000026.1 GCF_028330965.1 Oscillatoria sp. CS-180
CCGCAACGCCGACCTCCGCTCTGCCAACCTCCGCATCGCCAACCTCAGCTCTGCCAGCCTCCGCAACGCCGACTTCAGCAACGCCTATCTCCGCAACGCCTATCTCAGCAACGCCGACCTCTTCGGCACCAACCTCAGCAACGCCGACCTCTTCGGCACCAACCTCCGCAACACCGACCTAATCCGCAGCATTTTTCTGGCTACTGACCTAAAAACGGTTCGAAATCTGACGGTGCAACAATTGACTGGAGAAGCGCCACCGTTGATCTGCAATTCTCCATTACCAGAGGGCATTGAATTTGAGGGCGGGAAAGATCGCGATTGCGACAAGCTTCCAGCTGTATTGCTAGAGCGCTATCCAAGCCGATTTGAAACGCTCGAGGAGGCGGAAACCTATCTTGAGGAGCAGCGTCAGAAGGAATGGGAGTGACGGCGATTTTGGATTTTAGATTGGCGATTTTGGATTAAATTACCCAAAGCTGCGTAATGAGCATTGGCTATACCTTCAGCCTTACTCTTGGCAGAGTCATAATGGAATTACAACGCTCTTATGCTTGGGAGGGCACTGAATGCCAGCCTCACACCACACTACACTGCACCCTATTGGTGAGTCGCAGGTTCTGACTATTCCGCCAGAATTAGCCTTGTCAGGAAATGAAGTGCTCATTCGGAAAGAAGGAGAGCGTTTGATTGTAGAGCCAGTGAAACCTAAATCTTTAGTCTCTCTGCTGAACACCTTGCAGGATATTCCTGATCCGTTTCCCGATATTGATGCCGACCTGTTGCCTCTGGACGATGTTATTGTTTAGCGCTGGCTCATGGCCTATCAGTATCTCCTCGACACCAACATCCTTTCAGATTTGGTTAGGCATCCTCAAGGTCGAATTCTTCAGCAGATCAATAGGGTTGACGAAAATAGCGTTTGCACTAGCATCGTTGCTGCCTGCGAGCTGCAATTCGGAGCTGAGAAAAGTGATTCTGCTCGAGTGTCTCAGCAAATTCAACGGATCCTGCAAATTTTGCCTGTGCTTCCTCTTGAGTCACCAATCGAAAAGCATTACGCAGTTATCCGTAAATCTCTGGAGCAAGCTGGAACTCCAATCGGTCCAAATGACCTGCTGATCGCAGCCCATGCCCTGACCCTTGACATAACACTCGTCACTGCAAACGTCCGCGAGTTTGAAAGAGTCCCTGGTATCAATCTCGAAAATTGGCTTTCGTACCATTAGGCTAATTGATAGCCTATCCATAAAGCACTAATGTCTGAGAGATGACCATACACGAATACGATGTTGTTGCTCTCACTGAGGATCTTGAAGCGCTACATCCAGACACACAGTCGTCTATTTTGCTTCGCCGAGGTCAGGTAGGTACTGTCTTAATGAAGTTCAACGGTGAAGCCTGTTTGGTTGATTTCTCCGACAATGATGGCCAGAGTTATGCGATGGAGACAATTTCTGTGCAGAAGCTGATGCCGTTGTTTCATGAGCCAGCCGTTACTGCGGCATGAGTAGTATCGCTAACACCAAACCCTCATTTCCGATGGCTAATCCTCAATCCCAAAATCCTCAGATGAACTATTTTCAGGAAGAAGACATCCTTCATCTGCTGATCTCCGAAGAACCTGAAGCTGGCAGCGTTGAAGTCAGCCCGAACAGCACCGCTGAACTTAACGATGCGGGGGAACTCATCGGTATCGAAATCCTCAATGCTAGCGCCTACATCCGAGATAGGGTTCTGGAATCTGTGCAGGGCAAAATTTTGAATCTCGTTCGCTGACCATGAGGGACTATCACATCAACATTTTCCATAGCGAAGAAGACGGAGGGTATATCGCTGACATTCCTGATTTGCTCTGTTGTTCAGCATTCGGTGTAACTCCAGCTGAAGCATTACAAGAGCTAGAGATAGCTCAGCAAGTATGGCTTGATGCAGCTAGAGCTGAGGAGAAACAAATTCCATAGACTGCTATCTCTTTAGGCACTCAACTTCCTACGACGGGTCAGTTTCATTTTCGGCAGCTTTTTCAGCTTCGATTTCGGCTTGCAGTTCAGCCAATTGTTCGGGGGTCATTTCCTCTAACCTTTTCTGCAACACAGCATCCTCGTAGTCTCTGAGTTGTTGACCATAAGTCATGTTGCTGGTGACCACGCGAAATAGGTAAGAAAAGACCCAAGCTAAAAGTCCTGCCACAAAAATAACTTGGCTCCAGACGCCCGCTGACAGCCCATCGAATCCTACTGCACGAAAGCCTATATATAGGACTCCACCAGTGATGAATACGCCGAGTCCGATACCAATGACATCAATTCTCCGCATAGTTGCCTGTTCTCATCTCTTACGTATTCTCTCAGCAAAGGTATAGCCATCGCCAGTTCCGTTGGGACAAGACGACAAGCCATTGGGCTATAGGCTAAGCACCCAAATGTTGTTTGGTGCATAAGCCCAAATGGCTAAAGCTATATTTATGGTCGCAGGATTGTTCTAGAAATGATCCTAATCAGCTTCATGGGTGGCTTGGGTGGCGATGTCTTCCAGCACCTGGCTGACTCGTTCGATCACCATTTCGCAATCGCCCAAGGCATGGCGATCCATCAAGTAATAGGGATCGTTATAGGCCAAGTGAACCTGATCCGTTTCATCGGTCCATATAAGCATTTTTTGCGGCAGATCGATCGCAACCGTTTGAGCACACTGCATCAAAGGGGTACCCACAGCAGGATTGCCGAAGATGAAGAGTTGGGTGTCTCTCAATTCTTTGCCAATGGATCTGGCGTTTTGAGCGTGATCAATTTGGGCCATCAGGTTCAGCTGACGCTCTTCTAAGAGTGCGGTTAGGCGATCGCTAGTCTCAGCGAGGGTGAAACGACTCGTAAACTGAACCATACCATTAGGTCCGCCTGTTTCGGCAACTGCGGACGCCGTCCATCGGGATACAGAAAAACAAAGCAAGATGACGAGAAAAGCAACAATTGAAATCTTTTGAAGGGGTTTCATAGCAATGTGCTTATAGGTTACAAAGCTTGGCGGGTTTGTCGGATTGGCAGAAGGTAGACGCAACAGACAGTAGCTTACTGCTTACCGAAGTTGAGTAGCTGAGAATTGCTGAAGAATTCAACTGTGATGGTCTTGGGCTTCATAACGGGATATATTCGTGTGGCCTGTTGCAACAGCTATTGAGCTAGTAAAAGGCTAATCGCTTTGATTGTCACTAAAATCTAGGGATTGTATCGTCGCCATCTTCATATTGGCAGCGCTATTGTCGTTAACTAATTTCATGACGGCAGGAAAGGTTCTTAAGGCTTCCGGAAATTCTCAAGGTTTTTGCTAAAGGTGCCGATATCGTATCTTTCTGAAGTTTTACAGAAGCAGTCTATGACCCTTTCTAAGGATACTTTTCTGCCTCCTCGCAAGGGAGCGATCGCACCTGAATATCTTGAAGCTTATGCTGAAGCTGATGCCCAGACTGGTCAGCCGAATCCTCGCTTTAAACAATCGTCAATCTACACAAGTCGATACCTTGCTGAGCGGACAAAGCTTGTTGATTTTGAAAACCTCACGGACACCGAGTTGGATCTACTAGCATTTTGAGTGCTGGAAAATACAGCTGCTGTAGGTCTCTAGCGGATCTTTTCTCGACGGGCAGTCACTTTCTGGTCATACTCAATCCATTGGTCAACGCTCATACGATTGACCTTATCCAGTCGATCCATCGCCCACTGATTGTATTCAGGATTCGAGTCGCACCCTAGCCATTGTCGCCCTAGCTGCTCTGCAACGACTAAAGTGGTTCCAGATCCTGAAAACGGATCTAGTACTACGTCCCCTTGATTGGAGGATGCCAGAATCAATTTTCGGATCAATTCTTCAGGCTTCTGAGTAGGATGGGGCGTAGATTCGTGCATCCCATTACAAGTTGTTGGGATATCGATAACGTCTTTAGGTTTGGCTCCTTTGGGATGAGGTGTCCAAACCTTTTTAGGCTTGCTGCCATTACCGTATTGGCTAGTGTCGGCCTGCGGATGAACCGGATACTTGAGCGTATGTGCGCCATACGGAATCCGGATGTCGTCTACATTAAGTTTGACTTTTTGAGTCTTTCTGAGATGCAGGAGACTCTCGTGCGATCGCCCCCAATCTTGACCAAGATTGGCCTTATTTTTGTAATGCCAAACGATCCACCGACATGACGCAAAGAATCGCATACTGGGATGTTTGATATCGGCAAGAATTTCTGAAAAGCCGCAGACATACATCGTGCCGCTCTTTTTAAGCACTCTAGCAGCCTGCTCAATCCACTTTAGCGACCATTCAATGTAGTGTTCCTGAGTTTCGAAGCTGTCCCAACTGGCTTTTTTAAGATTGTAGGGCGGGTCAGCAACAATCAGGTTGACTGATTCAGCTTCGACAGAAGTTAACCAGTCAATTGCATCCCCCTGAAATAACTGTCCATTCGGATGGTCAAACTGGAGTTGACTGCCGCTGGCATTGGGGGCAAGGGTGAATCGCTGGCCTACAAGCCGGGGCAACTCTGAAAAGGCTGAATCAGGCATGGTCCTAGAAATCGACGCCACGCTTGAGATCAACCCCTTTTTCGGCATAATGCTTGTGGTTGAAGACCTCTGAATGAATACTGGCGAGTTCGAAATAGGTTGGTGGGTTTTTGCAGCGGCCTGTAATGATGACTTCAGTGTCGCGAGGCTTACGGAGAAGGGCTTGAACAATGGGTTCTTCGGGCAGCAATTCCAAATCAACTGTAGGATTCAGTTCATCCAAAATCACCGTTTTGTAAAGGCCAGAGGCGATCGCAGTGCAGGCCAATTCCCAGCCGCGTTCCGCTTCAACGTAGTCAATTTCCTGCTGCTGTCCTCGCCAGACAATGGCATCTCGCCCACAGCGCTGATGATCTACTAAGTTGGGGTAGCTTTTGCGTAGTGCCGAAATAGCGGCATCTTCCGTATAGCCTCGTCCACCTTTAAGCCATTGCATCACTAGAACTCGATGGGATTTGTCCTGGCTAATACCTCGCCCAATGGCCTGCAAAGCCTTACCTAGAGCGCTGGTTGATTTTCCTTTACCGTCTCCAGTATAAATTTCGACACCTTCAATGCCTGGAAAATCCATGTTTCGATGACGCCGAGGCTTCATCTCAGAGTGGAGGTTGGCAATTTCGATCAGGGGGGAAGGCGCAGCCCGTCCAGTGGCAATAACTTCTAGATGCTCAGGTTTGTTTTTAAGCGATCGCACAACGTCATTAACGGATAGCAAACCCAAATCTAGAACGGGGTTGATCTCGTCTAGCACAATGACGGAATAGAGACCCGAGGCGATCGCTCCCTTAGCAACATCCCAGCCTCGCTGCGCTTCTAAGCGATCGAACTTGGTGATGCCATCAGGGCCAAAAAACTCAGCTCGTCCGGTTCTAACCTGATCAATCAGATGAGGAAAACCTCGTTGGAGGGCTTCAATCGCAGCATCCTCGTCATAGGTCCGTCCAGGACCTTTGAGAAAGCGCAACAGTAGGACTCGGCTCTCCATAAAGTTTTGGATTCCCAGACCAATAGATCGCAATACAACCCCTAAAGCGACCTGCGACTTTCCTTTGCCTTCCCCGTCATAAACGTGAATTTGTCCCGCCAAGCGCTCGTTATTGAGTTGCGCTGTGCGAATTCCGATGCCAGTTCTCACCATATTGTTGCTATCAGGCGTTAAGTTTTTATCAGCCCCGGCTTAAAATTTTAGCGAAACCCCTTAGAAGGAGATACCCTTTTGCCTAGCGTATAGGAAGAAGCCTTTGATAGGGTCATTCTCGATTTCTCCTTCATATAAGGTGAGGTTGCGACTAGATAGTCTGAATTTGTTCATTGGCTATTGTGAAGGCACCTTCCTGCGGCTCCCAGGGTTTAGCCCTTGCTTTTCTGCTTATCCCGTTCTTCTCACAGCCATGCCATTATTCATCGACGAGGCAGCAGTTCTTCCTCTCAAGGCGATTGTCTTTCAGTGTTTATTGCTACTGGTAGCGATCGCATTAGAGGCCATTGTCTTAAGAAGGCAGCTGAGGTTGGGATTTCAGCCCAGTATTCGCTACGCAGCAACCATCAACTTACTCACCGTGGTATTGGGATGGGTTTTATTTTTGGGAATAGAACCCCTTCTGCCTGAGACGGTCCGAACGCAAATCATCAGCTATGTTTTGTTTGGCGATTTTTATCCTAATGTGCTGTCGGATCGAATGGGATTTGTAGTAGTGCTGACAGGATTGGTTGCTTTTTTCCTCACCCTCTGGACGAAGGTAACTGCGCTGGAGTGGTTGACTTGGCTATTGGATAAACCAATCGTGAAGCCCGTCGTAGAGAAAAACACCAATCGCTTTCGATACCGTCGCTCATCTTCAGCGCCAACCTCTTCTCCTCACGTCTTGGCCGTTTTAGAAGCCAACGCTTTCAGCTTCTCGGCAGTTTTAGTAATCTTGCTGTTGCGCCATGGATTGAGCTAAAAATTATGATCAATTTTTTACGAGTCATCTGGGCACGTGTCTCAGACGTGCTCTTTCCAGAGGATTATTACGCCTGGCAAACACTGATCTATCTGGGCATTTTCTCTTTCACAATGTCTTGGGTAACTCGGCTGGTTGGCGGAGGAGAGATTACCGTCAATCTGATCGCAACAGCAGGATGGGTCTTTTTTGCTTTAGGGATTGGCTGGCTGCTTGAAGGGGTCAAGCTACCCATTTTTGGCATTCCAGTGGCGCCGTGGGTTATGGGAGCCATCGTTTGCACCTATGTCTTTGGGTTACTCCCTTTAGGTTGGCGAACCGGCCTCACAGTTTGGCCGATCGTATCCGTTGCGATCGCAGCAATCCCTCAGTTTCTGAACTGGGAGTTGAAGCCCAAGATCCCGCCACCAGCCATGCGGCAGAATCTTATTTTGCTCTCGCTGATTGCTCTGTTATTTAGCAACTGGTTTCAGTTTTCCTTTCGACTACAAGACTGGTTTGAAGATTATCCCAGTCTTCTGGCAGACGATTTCAGCGACAGTGGTTTTGTTTCCCGAGTTTCGAACTTTCCTGAGGAACAGGCTCGGGGGGTTGTTTTGCTGACATCTGTGGAGACAGAGATCCGAGGAACGTTGAACGATACGCCGTGGTCTTATGTCGAGCGATGGCTCTTAAACTTGGACGAAAGGCTGGTTAATCTTGAAGTCAAAACTATAGATGCCTTGGAATATCCCAAAGAAAGGAAGCTCTGGCGATTAGAGGCAAGTCCTCGCTCATTGGACAATAATCGCTATGGATTAGATCTGAGGGCCTTTTGGCTGGGTCCAACAGCAATGGATGAAGGGTATTTCTTAGAGAAAACCTGTATCATTCAGCCGCGATCGCCTGCCGAACCCACCATCAACGAAGAGGGGGAAACGGTCCAGCCTAGCCCAGTTGCAGAAGTAACATGCGACTTAGCCACACCCAAGAAGCCCGGCAGACCCTTACCTGTAACCTAGACAGACCACTAACCTGGATAGTTAAAGCTGCCTATTTTATTTCGTCGATCATCCTTACTAAAACCATGAGTCTGTCACGCATCTGGGTCATTGCTATCAATGTTTTCAAAGAGGTGATTCGCGATCGAGTGCTCTACCTGATTGCTATTTATGCAGTTTTACTGTTTGCGATCGCGGCCTTGCTCCCCGATGTTGCAGCGGGCGCTGAAGAAAAAATCACCCTAGATTTGGGGCTTGCAGGCATTCACATCTTAGGGTTGGTCGTCACTGTCTTTGTGGGCACCGGCCTCATTAATAAAGAGATTGAAAAGCGTACTGTCCTGGTTCTCATTTCTAAACCCGTCAGTCGCCTGGAATTCATCCTAGGCAAGCATGTAGGGTTATCTGCTGTGCTAGCTGTCCTGATGACGCTGCTAACCGCAATTTATCTGGCTGTGCTCATCATCAACGAGATTTCGTTCACTCTGTCCAGCCTTTTGATAGCCGTCTTCTTCACCTTTCTTGAAATGGTACTGCTGACAGCAGCAGCCCTTCTGTTTGGAGTTTTCACCAGTTCTCTCTTAGCAACGCTGCTCACCATTGGCGTTTATCTGATGGGACACCTGAGTCAAGACATTGTGGCCTTTGGCAAACTGAGTGAAAATGCAGGATTTCAAAGAGTTGCTAACGGCATGTATCTCATTCTGCCTGATCTAGAGCGGCTAAATCTCCGAAATGAAGCGGTCTATGGAATGACTCTCCTGCCTTCAACACCTGAACTCATCGGCCACTTCGCCTATAGCTTGCTCTACATAGCGCTTCTACTATCAATTTCCGTCGCTATTTTTTCTCGTCGTCAGTTTTAGTCAGCTGAGAGATGCAGACATAAATCAAGCCTGCTTATCGCTTTACAGCCTAATGGCTTAACAAAAAGCATTCACTTTATGTAGAAAACAGACCTCTGAAGACTTATAGAAACGATTAAAAGAAGTCATTCCAATGACTTACTTCTACTCAAACAATAGAAAACCTCAAAAAACTTTCTTGGCGAATAAATATCCTTGAATTTATATGTCTACTTTTTGAGTAAAATTGCCTAATCGTGTCACTCAACTTTTATTCTTTTATGAGTAGTGAACTTTGGAGAAGACATTTTTGCCTTTTTGAAGCTTTTAGCTTCAATTGACTTTGAGACTGAATGGTTGAGTAGCAACAGAGTTGTGTTGCTCTGCCTATTTGCTCTCAATCAATCCGCTAATTGGTTGCCATAAAATTCTGATTAGTTTGGATTGACTCAAAGCTATGAATCGTTTGCCGCAGACAATTTGCGGCAACACAGTGGCTAAACTACCCCGGTTGAACTGACTGTTTCAAGTGATCTTTGATCTCTCGAAGCAGAGTTTAACGCTGCCCAAAATCCATAAAAAATTTAGTGGAGGAGAATTCAGTGACTCTTCAACAATTAGCTTATGAACCTACTAGCCAAAAGCAACGAGTGCAGGGGTTCGAAGTTCCTGGAGATGAGCAACCCCGCGTTTTTACAAGCGACAATTTGTTAGACGATGGAGAAATTGAGGACCTAATCCTGGCTGCTTACCGACAAATCTTTAATGAACAACAATTATTGTCGAGTAATCGCCTTGCTGTGCTGGAATCTCAGCTAAAAATGGGACAGATTACTGTAAGGTCCTTTGTGCGAGGGTTGTTGTTATCCCCTGTTTTTCGCGAAAGAAATTACGACGTTAACAACAACTATCGATTTGTCAGAATGTGTATTCAGCGAGTGCTAGGCCGAGAAGCCTACAGCGATCGCGAAGTGTTGTCCTGGTCAATCCTATTAGCGACCAAGGGGCTTAGTGGCTTTGTTGATGCCCTGCTTGAGAGTGAAGAGTACGTTCAGAACTTTGGTGAGAATGCCCTACCCTACCAACGGCGACGTATTTTGCCTCAGAGAGCCGAGGGCGATGTCACCTTCGCTCACATGCCCCGCTATTCAGAAGATCATTTGGCCCAGCTGAAAGCATTAGGCTACGACTTCGAGCGAACCCACGTTCCGGGGAACTACCGTCTCAATTCTATTCCTGCGCCAACTCGTTGGCAGTGGCAGAAGCCTCCGTATCCTTCAATTGTTCGTCGGATAGGGGGTGGTGTTGCGATCGCGGGAGCCAGCGCCGCTGGCCTTTTGGTTGCAGGTGTGGTGCTGTCTTGGTTTGGCTGGGTACACATCTAGCCTCAAAAGCCTCATACACAACCTAGATCTCATAAACATCAGTGCCGGAAGTAGCGCATGACTGTTGCGCTACTTCCGGTTTCTTTTGCCTTTAGTTATAGAATCGTTGGGACAGTTTATAGAGACTAGTTTCGATGGATCAGGCGATGCAGCTTAGGCAGTTAGGCCAGTGCCTGGCAGGAGTTTTTCAGAATCGAGAGCAGGCTTTGGCTGAACCCGCTTGGTTTGTCCACATCAAGCTGTGGAGTCGTCCAGTTCCTCTTTTTGCAGATGATAGCCTGACGTTCTTTATTGAACAGGCGAGCGCGGCCTTTCCACAACCGCCCTATCGTCAACGAGTCTTACGGGTTAGGTGCATCAATGACGACTTGACTGCTGAATATTACGCTTTGAATGATCCACAAGCCTTTCAAGGGGCAGCACAGGATTCAGCGTTGATCAAAACGCTATCGTCAGAGTGTTTGCAGTCTCTTTCAGGCAGTCGCTTAAAAGTCACGATGCAACCGCAGGCAAGCGCTACCCGGTTTGAAGCACGACACTATGCCGGGGAAAAATGCAGCTTTACGGTGAATGGAGAGGAAAAGCTAGTGGCGTTGGCGTTTGACGCGATCGTCCCCGTCTCCAACGGACAGGATAGTGCGGCTTTTTGGATGTATGACAAGGGCATTGATCCAGAAACAGGTCAATCAACTTGGGGAGCAACCAATGGTCCTTTCAAGCTGATAAAGATAGAAGACCTATCAACTTTGCTACCGCCATCCTATTAGCTGGTTCAGCCCTGTCTTGAAAGGTAAGGATAGGTAACAGTCTGATTGCAAATTCTTTTAGTTGAAAGTCTCATCACTGTTGAAGTTCTTCTGCCAAACTGTTGATTATTGCCTGTTCTGACGATTGCGTGTCCTCAGTGCTGACATCTCATATGGATTTCTACGGGATAACTAGAGGACCGACCTAGCTAGCTACTTGCTTTGGGCTGCTTTGAAGCGCTTCCTCCTCAGTCTCAAAGATTTCAAATACTGAATCCATCATCGTGACTTCAAAGACTAGCCTGGCCTCCGGATGAACATTACAGATTCGGAAACTCCCTTTAACTTTGCCAGCATCTCTCATGCCAGCAACCAATGACGTTAGCCCAGAACTGTCAATGAAGTTGACCTGGCTGAGGTTAACAACGATATGCGGGCTAAGACGCGAAATGCAGTCTTGAAGTTTCAATCGAAACTGCCAAGCAGTTGTAATATCCAAACGCCCTGATGGAGTAATTACAATAACCTGCCTTCCGTCTTCAGCATTATGTGTTTTCTGATCCATACCTTTTATGGGATACCTCTACCTTAGAATTCACCACTGCTTAGCTAAGCTAACAGGCTGCCCGAGTAAACCCACACCATATCTTCGTTGGCTTCCACTTCCTAAGCTACCTGAAAGCCTGTGCAAACGAATACATCTATCTGCAAAACCTCTTTCAGCACAGCGACCGAAGCCGAAACAATGCCAACGACTTCTAAATCTTCCTCAATATTCGTAGAATGCCCCAGATATTCTCCAATGTCGCTAAGCCGACGCACATACTTCGGAACAAATATGAAAGTACCCATAACCTGTCCGGTCATCTACATAGCCTAAGAGAAACTCTGAAACATTTCATATTTTCTTATTTTGCAGTCAATTTTAAAGCAAAAAAACGAGTCAATTACCTAATCCTTACAGAGTTATAAGGTTAGTTTAGGGCTTAAGCAAGACTTCCCGATTACCCATCGAGCTACCTCTTGGTGGAGGATGCAAAAGCGCTTTGGTTTCTAAGGGCAGAATCATTCTTTTTGAGAGTTCGCCTGACTGTCTCACGACTAATCTCAGTCACAATCCCCCGTTTCTTAAGCTCTGAAGTCAACAGGCGAATACTCCAGTCTGACTTACCTTCAGGCGGTTCTGAGCGATATAGAGCAAGCAGATGAGCCTCGATCGCACTATCGACTTTAGGAGGCACTGGAGGTGTTTCCCTGACCTTGCGTTCGAGCGCTGAGTCTTCTCCATGATGCAAAAATCGCTTGCGAATTCGTCCTACGGTGTTGACATGCAGACTAAGAGCCGCAGCGATTTCGCTATCTGTCCATTTTTTGGGGGCATGTTCGCCTTCGTCTGCCATTAATAAAATCTGTGCGTGGAGGATCTTCTTCGCTGGTGCATGACCATTACGGGTGATGCTTTCTAGGCGATCGCGCTGATCTTGGCTCAAGATAATTTTCTCGCGTCTGCCTCTGCCCATATCATCGACCCATTGAATCAGTGTCTCTATTCTATCATTTTAACTAAGTCGAGCCGCCGCGCTTCGTTTAGAGCCCTAGAATTCTGTAGCGCTATTTATAGCAGCATGCATTTGAATCAAGCACACCCCACTCCCTAATCCCTAATCCCTAATCCCTGAAGACCCTGAGATGTACTTGACCAAGCTGCATGGGGCTATAGATCGTTTAGAGTCCAGTGCGCCGTGTCCAATACGCCGTATTGACACCTATAGCCGTCGCCAGTTCCGCTAGCGCAAGACGGCGAGCCAGTTGGCTATACGCTGAGCACCTAAGTATTGTTAGGTGCACCAGCCCAGAGGCTAAGCTACGCCTTTTAAAGCATTGATGCCGTCAAGGTTTATGCATAAAGGAAGTAGCAATTTTAGTATCCAATTGTTAACGACTGTTGCATTCCAGTTACAACCCGAATTCTCCGCAAAAAGTCACCAAAACCCCGTGATACGATGCGTTTCGTAGATTTAACAAATCTGGAGAATTCTCTTGACACTGCGAGTTGCCGTTGTCGGAGGTGGGCCAGCTGGCTCCTCTGCTGCTGAAACCTTAGCCAAAGCTGGAATTGAGACTTATCTACTTGAGCGCAAGTTAGATAATGCTAAGCCTTGCGGTGGGGCAATTCCCCTCTGCATGGTTGATGAATTTGACCTGCCACCCGAAATCATCGATCGCCGAGTCCGAAAGATGAAAATGATCTCTCCCTCCAACATTGAGGTCAACATCGGGGGCACACTCAAGGATGACGAATATATTGGCATGTGCCGTCGGGAAGTTTTAGATGGCTTCTTGCGCGATCGTGCTCACAAATCAGGCGCTCATTTAATCAATGGCACCATGCATAAGCTGGAGTTGCCGCAGTCCAGCAATGAACCCTACACACTTCATTACACAGAGCATCGACCTGAGGGGTTGGTCGGTGAAAGCAAAACCTTGCAGGTTGATTTAGTCATTGGCGCAGATGGTGCTAATTCCCGTGTGGCTAAGGCAATTGACGCTGGGGATTACAACTATGCGATCGCCTTCCAAGAGCGCATTCGCATCCCCGATGACAAGATGGCTTACTACGAAGAGTTGGCCGAAATGTACGTCGGGAATGACGTTTCTCCAGATTTCTACGCTTGGGTTTTCCCGAAATATGACCACGTCGCTGTCGGAACCGGAACGATGCGGGTCAATCAGGCCAAGATTAAGTCTCTACAGGCAGGCATCCGCAAGCGGGCCGCTAAGCGCATTGAAGGCGGCGAAATCATCAAAGTCGAAGCGCACCCTATTCCTGAGCATCCTCGCCCTCGACGGGTTGTTGGTCGTGTCGCCTTGGTAGGCGACGCTGCTGGCACAGTAACCAAGTCTTCCGGTGAAGGCATCTACTTTGCGGCTAAATCAGGTCGGTTGTGTGCTGAAACTGTGGTCGAATTCTCCAAAGCAGGCCAGCGCATTCCGTCTGAGGCAGATTTGAAGGTCTACCTCAAGCGTTGGGATAAGCAGTACGGCACGACATACCTAGTGCTGGATCTGCTACAGCGCGTGTTCTATCGCACAGACGCAACCCGTGAAGCTTTTGTCGAAATGTGTGCCGATATGGACGTCCAGAAGCTCACCTTCGACAGCTATCTGTATAAGACTGTTGTGCCTGCCAACCCTGTGACTCAGCTGAAGATCACAGCGAAAACGGTGGGTAGCCTTTTGCGGGGCAGTGCGCTTTCGCCAACCCGAACCTGGTAAGTTTCTGAACAGCCAAATGATACTCCGAGGAGCCGTGGCGTTAGCGATAACGTCGCGGTTTTTTCTGTTGGCAGACCATTAGTACCGCTACGCAGAATTCAAACTGCAAAGTACTCCACTCTCCGAGAACGCCAAAGGCGAACCAGAAGAGCAAAGTTCTACAGAATTCAAAACTAAGGGATAATCTTTCCCGGTGTTTTGAATGGTGAGTCTATTTCTGCCTTAGCCGTCTACTTTTGGTCTTATCAGGGAGGGCAACGTTTTCAAAATTTTTTTAGCCGTGTTGACTTATCCTCAAATCAAGACCCTTTGAAGATAAGGGGCTTTAGCTAACTGTTCATTGTTGACGGGACTCCCCATGCAGCGATTGCGCCGATTATTTGCTCTTTTGTGTTTGGGGTTTTGCCTCGTTTTGCTGCTCCATATCGGCGGCTGCGATCGCGTCTCAACCCCTTCAGCGAATTACACTCGCTTGACCGTTGGGCTTGTAGTCTACGATGCCTCTATTGAGCCATACAACCCATTTCGTCAGTATCTTGAAGAAGCCCTAAAAGCGACTGTCGAACTAGAACCCGTCTTTAACGAAATTCGAGCCGTCGAGCAAATTCAGGCTCAAGCCTGGGAGATTGTTTTGGCACCTGCTGGACTAGCAGCGATCGCCATTGCTGAAGCTCAATATGTTCCCCTCTTCCCACTACAGGGAACCCCCAATCAGCGCTCTGTCCTCGTGGTTAAAGAAGACAGTCCCTTGGAAGATCTAAATGATTTGACCGATACTGTAATTGCGCTAGGAGAGCCGGGGTCCGCAACAGGTTATTACCTGCCCTTGTACGACCTATACGGCCTGACGTTAGCAGAGGTTCGATTTGCGCCTACCCCTAAAACCGTTTTGGAGTGGCTAGAAAACAATGAAATCGCGGCTGGAGCTTTGTCTGAACAAGATTTTCAGCGTCATCGTAACAGCTTCAGCAGCACCCGGTTTCGAGTCCTACATCAAAGCCGGATAACGACTGGTGGAGCTGTTTTGATTAGCCCTAAAGTTGAGCGCAACCAGCAGCGGTTAATTGAAGAAGCGATGAAAGCCGCCCCAGCCAGTATCATGTCGGATGCAGGCTACATTGCTAATTCACCTGTTCCAAAATTTGATCAGCTGATTCAACTGGTGCAAAAGGTCCAGCCTTTAGAAGAGAGAGTCAAAGAACAGCCCGCTATTCTGATCCTTGAGAAAAGTGACGAATAGTGTAGCCGTCGCCAACTCAGTTATGACAAGATGGTGAGTCATCCGACTGTGCGCTCAGCACCTGGATGCTATTGAGTGCATACGCCTAGATGGCTAAAGCTATATTTCTGATCCTTTTTTATAAACTCGTCGACTAATCGTGAGGCTGCTTAGACTGGAAAAAGATAGTCAATGCATCCTACAGTATTGATAGAGGGCAGAATCAGGGACGAAGCGTTTATCCAGTCCTCACCATCCCTATTTGCTAAAGCTTGTTCTGGCTTCTCCCGCCATGAATCACGACATCTCTGACAATTCTCAAGGTCAAAGAATGCTTGCAGCGATCGTTTTGACGGACGCAGTAGGCTTCAGTGCTCGTATGGCGCTTGACGAAGAACACACCTTAAGCCTGATCCAACAGGACCTGCGCCTGATCGAAAAGCTGTGCCAGCAGTTCGAAGGCCGAGTCGTTAAGTCAACTGGCGATGGTCTGTTGCTCTGTTTTGTAAGCGCGGTTCAAGCTGTCAGCTGTAGTTTGGAAGTACAGCGGCAGTTGGCTCGTTCTCACGGCGATCACGATCCTCGCAAAACGTTGCGACATCGCATTGGCGTCCATTTGGGAGATGTTTTTTTCAGAAACTCCGACGTCATGGGCAACGGTGTCAATATTGCAGCTCGTTTGCAAACAGAAGCTCGTCCAGGCGGGATCTGCATTTCACAACTGGTATATGACGTTGTTAAAGCAAGACTCACGCTCAATGCGACCTTTGCAGGACCATTAAAGCTGAAGAACATTCATGACCCTCAACCTGCTTACCATATCGATCCTGACCTTCCCCCTCCGCCAAAACCTGTTGATGTTCCCGACGGAAAACCGGAAGACAATTCTCCACGGCTAGGGGGTTCGCGAGAAAAATTGCCCCCTAGCAGCAAAATAGGAGGTCGCTATGTCGTGCAGCGAGTCTTAGGGCAAGGTGGATTTGGCCGTTCGTATTTGGTAGAGGATTCCCAGCGGTTCGGTGAGAAGTGTGTTCTAAAAGAGTTTTTTCCTACGAATACATCTAAGCGATCGCTGCAAAAAGCCCTCGACCTATTCAAGCGAGAAGCTAAAACGCTTTATCAAATCAATCACCCACAAGTCCCCAAATTTCTAGCAGGATTTACCCAAGAACAGCGTCTGTTCATCGTGCAAGAGTTCATTGACGGGGTGACCTATTCACAGCTTCTGAAAGAGCGTAAGCGTAACGGTCAGACATTTACTGAATTAGAGGTGAAGCGCTGGCTCGTGCACATGCTTCAAGTCCTGGAATATCTTCATGATTTCAGTATTGTGCATCGTGATATTTCGCCTGACAACGTGATGTATTCCCACGATCGCGAGTTGCCTATCCTAATCGACTTTGGCCTTGTCAATGATGCGATGAGTGATGTGTTGTCCAGCGAAGAGGACGTAGACGACATGCCTGAATCAGGAACCATGGTGGGTAAGTTTGGATATTCTCCACCAGAACAAATTCAACTTGGCAAGTGTTTTCCCTGTAGCGACCTCTACGCCTTGGGCATCACCGCTATCGTGTTAATTACAGGGCGTTATCCCCGTGACCTGCTAGATCGCGATTCTTTAGAGTGGCAATGGCAGAAATACGTCTTCATCAGCCATGCCTTCAAGTCTGTGCTGATCAAGCTCACCCGGCGCCAACCCAGAGAACGATATCAAACCGCTAAAGAGGTTTTAGAAGCTATCTTTCCGCTGCTTGAGAGTGATGACATTAGTTCTCCCTTACCACACTCCTACCTAACAGCGACACAGATTGATCTGTCGCCGGATCCGAATGCAGCCCCTGTCTTCAGTTCGCCTGTTCAAACTGGGGAGGCAACAACACTACAGGACGAAGCGTTTCTGTCTCAGTGTCGGCAAGAGTTAACACGCTGTATTGGGCCGATGGCAAGTTTGGTGATGGAAGATGTGCTAGATCAACATCCCAACGCTAGCCCCGAAGAATTGGTAAGAATTTTGGCATCGCAGCTATCTGATGGCAAGCAGGCCGAACAGTTTGTTAGCAGCATTCACTTGCCTCCCGCGATGTCTACGGCTCAAGAGACTCGTCCGCAGTCATCTGAAGAGGTTAGCAAAGTCGGTTCAACCAACGCCCAACCCAGCTTTGGCACTTCCAACTGGTCTCAGGAGGAGCCAAAGGTGACCGTCAGTCCCGAATTTGTGGCCCGTTGCCGCAAAGTTTTAACTCAATGCATTGGCCCAATGGCCGATCTCCTGATTGAAGAAGTATTGGCCGATCATCCTAATTTAGGACCGCAAGCGCTAGTCCGGCAGCTGGCTGCTGAAATTCCTGATGCCCATACAGCTCAGGAATTTCAACAACGACTACTGTGACAGATTGTTAGAAGAACTGCGCCTGATTTCGCGATATCGTTCCAACCGATGCATCGCCATTTTGAGGCTCATTCGCATCCGGTTAAAGGCTTCAGCTAACTGGCCGACTTCATCTTTGGTATCCTGAACAAACTCCGCGTCTGTATCCCCTAAGCTAACTGCTTCGGCAACCTGAGCCATACGGTTCAGCGGTCGAACGACGAAGCGTTTGAGCCAGAGATTAACCAATAGGATCGCGATCGCAAAAGCAATCACGAAAATACCCAGAATGAGGACCAAAGACTGTCGAGCGTCTTTAAATACCTTCTCAGCTGGAACAGAGATCATTTGCGCTCCAACAATTTCGTTCAGTTCCCACCCAAATCCATTGGCGGCACCATAGCGCTCAATCATGCTGGCAGGAGCCGCTTGAGGCGTGCTGTGGCACTCTAAACAGCTCTGTTCTTTAATCTGGATAGGACGAGCGATATAGAACAGGTCGCCGCCGGGTGTATTTCTAAAACCGTTAATCTCTCTGGCTCTGTCGGGCGATCGCCGGAACTGATTGACCAATGCCGTTTCAAAGTTATCGGCTTTATCACGCAGGTTGGTTGGGTTTAGCGCTGCCTCTTTGTAGAAGAAATCAGCATAGGTGGAATTCAGACGAAACGTTTCAAAGACTTCACGAGCCGAATAAGCTGGAACGCTCTCAGGCAAGAACTCGACCTCAAGGCGATCGGCAATCTCAGGATTAACGTGATCATTGGTGTAGCTGCGGATGGAGTTCATCGTTTCCATCAGCATTAGTGCTTTAGACGTCAGTTGAGTTTGGGCACTTCTATTCAATACAGAAGAAAGCGCAAGGCTGCTGACAAGAACGCCACCCAGAAAAACCAGCACCAGCAGCAATGTAAATTTTTGTCCTAACTGAAGATTTTTTAGCTTAACCATAATGAACGATTTGTTTCAGGGTTTTTATTTTTAAACCAGTCCCGGCATCAAGATTTCGAAAAAACCTTTTGATAGTTGTTCATAGAATCCCTGAAGCGATCGCAGGAATCATTAGAATCTTCGAAATTCTCGTTTAATGCACCCTGAGCAAATCATTTAGATTTATATGCTTACAAGCATGTCAGTATTTACGCATAGAGTTCTAAAAATTAGTGAAAGTTTTTCTAGACCTTGTGCGATCGCATCAACGAAACATTTCTTCACTCACTAGCCGAGTCGATTTTCTGGTCCTTTAAACTTTCCCAAAACTGAACCAATAGCGTTTAATAACAGCGGTAGCTTTTTATCAATTTCGTGATTGATTTTTTACAGCTCGTTATTTATGGCATTGTTTTGGGATGCATTTTGTCCCTAGGAGCCGTTGGCGTATCCTTGACCTTCGGCATCCTCAGATTTGCCAATTTTGCTCACGGCGACCTGATGACCGTCGGCGCTTATCTCGGGTTTGTTCTGACCAGGCAGGTTGGTACTCCTTTTTGGGTCAGTTTGGTGCTGGCTAGTCTGCTGACAGCAGGCGTTGCCATCGTCGTTGATAGTCTAGTTTTCCGTCACCTCCGGCGGCGTCCCCCAGTCATTTTGCTGATTTCGTCTTTCGGAATTGCTCTCATTCTTCGCAGCTTGATTCAGATCATTTGGGGATCCGATCAGCTTGTCTACCGCCAGGGAATTCAGCAGCCGTGGCAGATCGGAGGATTGAACCTCAAGCCCGATCAGCTAACAGTTGTAGTGGGCACAATTCTACTGGTCATTGGGCTGTCTCTTTTCCTACAGCGAACCAAAACCGGCAAGGCTATGCGGGCTATGGCTGATAATGCTGACTTGGCAAAGATCAGCGGTATCAACACCGAGCGAGTTGTGTTGTGGACCTGGGTTTTGGGATCCATTACGGCCTGTGCAGCAGGAATATTTCTGGGCCTCGACACCCAGGTTTCACCCGTCATGGGTTGGCGAATTCTGCTGCCTATTTTTGCAGCCACCATTTTGGGCGGAATTGGTAGTCCCTATGGCGCGATCGCAGGCGGCCTTGTTATCGGACTGGCATCAGAACTCTCCACGCTCATAGTCTCTCCGGCGTACAAATCAGCAGTAGCATTCGCCATTCTGATCGTAATGCTGATTGTTAAACCCACAGGACTAGTAGGAGGACGATAATTGAGCTTTTCGGGATTGATAACCTACGGCATCTTTTTTCTAACGTTGGCAGGCATTTATGCCATTCTCGTTTTGGGATTAAACATCCAATGGGGATACGCGGGTATGCTCAACATCGGCATTGGCGCTTTTTTCTCGATTGGGGCCTACGCGAGTACCTTAGTAACGGTTGCCCCTAACGATGCTTTTGTTGGTGGGTTCAATGCGCCTGTCATTATCGGCATTCTCATTGCCATGGCAATCTCCGGTGTCTTGGCGTTTTTAGTCGGACTGATTACCCTGCCATTGAGGTCGGATTATCTGGCGATCGCCACCATTGGGATTGCCGAAATTGTCCGGTTGATTCTCAAAAACGAGGGTTGGCTAACCAATGGTGTCCGAGGCATCGCCGCGATTCCCAAACCGCTCGACTGGCTTGTATCCAGTCCTTGGATGATGCTTTTGATTGTGTTGCTTGTGCTGACCCTTGTCTTTTGGGCCAGCGATCGCGCCTATCGATCACCCTGGGGACGAGTGTTACGGGCCATTCGGGAAGACGAACCGGCGACCTCAGCGGCGGGCAAGAACGTCATCGGTTTTCGCTTACAAGGCTTTGTGCTCGGTTCGATGATTATGGGCCTTGCAGGAGCACTCTATGCTCATTTCGTTGGCTTTATTAGCCCTGAAGCCTTTCAGCCCGAATTTACGACCTTTATTGTCTGGGTCATGCTAATTGCTGGGGGCAGCGGTAACACCCGTGGGGCGATCGTCGGTGCCTTCGTCATCTGGGGCATCTGGTCCGGCACGGAGTTGATTACCAACTTGCTTCCAGCAGCCTGGTTGGCCCGTGCCAGTGCCCTACGATTGCTCTTGATTGGCGTGCTGCTGCAGATCATTTTGCTTCTGCGTCCAGAGGGATTAATCCCGGAACAACCACCAAGACCTAAGAGGACTCAAAAAGGCGCCAAAGGAAGCTATCGTATAAACGATTAACCTTATGTCAATCAATCAGGACTTACGCAGTTGCATCCGGCTTTGGCCCCTTAATCCCCAAATATGAGGAAGCCGGATGCAACGTCCCCCAAAATTGGGGGATGCAAAGGGGCCGTGCGTAAGTCCTATCAATAAGGATTCTTGTTTGTCGGTAAGAACAAAAGACCGCAAATTTGGGATTTAGAATGAAGTTCTGTCACAAATAAAGTCTATTAGGACAAGGTTATCTACCGTTGTTCTTGTTCCCAAAGAACAGAAGCACACCGGCTAGAAGTTAATCATGGGCGAGTCTGAACAAATTCGTGTGGGTATCGTTGGCGCTTCCGGCTACGGAGGCGTTCAATTAGTCAGGTTACTGAGCGAACATCCCTTTGCTCAAATTACGTATTTAGGCGGTCGTAGTAGCGCTGGAAAGACCTATAACGACATTTATCCGCATCTAACGGTCTCTTTAGTTGTTGAAGCGGTAGACATCGATCAAATGGCGAATCGTTGTGATGTAGTGTTTCTTTCACTGCCCAATGGTATTGCCTGCACGTTAGCACCTGAGTTGCTGAATCGAGGCTGCAAGGTGTTGGATCTCTCGGCAGACTATCGTTTTGCCGATTTAAAGACCTATCAAGCTTGGTATGGGGGCGATCGCACCGATAGCGACACCAGCCAAAAGGCCATCTATGGCTTGCCTGAGCTGTTCCCAGACACTGTGCTAGCAGCAACGCTAGTCGGATGTCCTGGTTGCTATCCAACAGCAAGCCTATTGGCGATCGCGCCGTTACTTAAACAAGGGCTAGCTCAGCCTGACAGCATCATTATTGATGCCAAATCCGGCACCTCAGGCGGAGGGCGACAAACTAAAGAGCACTTGCTGCTAGCTGAGGCAGACAATTCTCTCGCGGCCTACGGCGTTGCTAAACATCGTCACACGCCAGAGATTGAACAAATTTGCTCTCAACTGGCTGGGCGCGAAGTGATCGTGCAGTTCACACCTCATCTAGTTCCCATGGTGCGCGGCATTCTTTCCACCGTGTATGCCAACTTGCGGGATCCAGGTCTTGTTAGAGAGGACCTTCACACTATCTATTCTGCGTTTTATCGACGGTCTCCGTGGATCACCGTCATGCCAACCGGAACTTATCCCCAAACAAAATGGGCCTGGGGAACCAATCGCTGCTATCTAGGGGTGGAGGTCGATGCGCGCACTGGCAGGGTGATCGTGATGTCGGCGATCGACAACCTCATGAAAGGACAGGCAGCTCAAGCCGTCCAATGCTTTAACTTAATGAATGGGCTAGATGAACAAGTCGGTTTACCGTTCCAAAGCGTCTATCCCTAATTTCTTCAACGGTGAGAGAACACTTGGATTTGTTGCGTTGGGAGGTGCAGTCACCATGAGCACAGTTAAGGTTCCAATTGACCTAGAAATGTTGGAAGAAGGTTTTGAGAATACCAGCGGCGAAATATCGTTCTATCTCGATGTAAAAACTGGGCAGATTGCAATGGAGTCTTCAGATTTTCCTTCAGGCATCTTGGTTGGCGAAGGTGATTTCGATGAAGAAACCTTTGATTTGTCTGATAGTAGTCGGTTCCTACCGATTCCAATGGCGGATTCAAGGGAAGGCTATCGCGACATGGAGGCATTTATCAACACGTTAGAGAACCCTATCCTTAAAGATAAATTGGAGATTGCGATCGACGGTTCAGGAGCTTTTCGTCGTTTCAAAAATGTGCTCATTGGTGAACCGGAAAGAGAACGCTGGTTTGCCTTTAAGCAACAGCAATTGAGGCAGCGCATTTTTGACTGGCTTGAGGTCAACGGCATTGAAGTGGAGAACTGTGCCGCTGAGTAGATGAAAATTCATTGTGTAGCCATTATTTTGTCAGCATAGACGGTGCATTCTCAGGCGGCCCTTGAAACCTCTGCTTACTGATCCTCAACTGCAACAAAAGGCGATCGCGCTTCACAACCTGCTCTGCGTTGAATATGGTTGTCCCATCGACTATTTTCATTCCCTCGATCCATTAAGTGAATTAGTGTCATCACTGCTATCGCATCGTACACGCAATCACGATTCTGGAAAGGCATTCAAGCAATTGGTAGCTCGATTTCCAACCTGGGAAATGGTCTGCGATGCACCTACGGCAGAGATCGAACAGGCGATCGCTCCCTGTACTTGGCCTGAACAGAAAGCACCCCGCATCCAGCAGGTACTACGGCTGATCGGTGAAAAGACAGGAGGGGAATGGTCGTTAGAGTTTCTCCAAGCAATGTCCGTGACAGATGCGCGGGCCTGGCTAGAGGCTTTACCGGGAGTCGGTCCAAAAACTAGTGCAGCAGTGCTCTGTTTCAGTCGATTGCGCCTGAAAGCACTCCCTGTAGACAGTCACCATCATCGGGTGGCCCAGCGCGTCGGACTCATTTCCACAAAGGTGGCTGTGGGTCCCTCTCATCAAGCATTGGAGTCACTGCTGCCAGAAAACTGGAATGCACAGCAGGTCTACGATCACCACGAAGTCATGATGCTGCATGGGCAGAAATGTTGCTACTACCGAAATCCGGCGTGCGATCGCTGTGTCATCGCCCAGCTATGCAACTACCGAAAGGCAGCGCTAGACAAAATAACGGATGAAAGGCAACTTGGATCTGTGTAAACTACCAGTGCCGTCTGACCATAAACTCCAGCTGACGAATAACGCGCTTGAGTCGCTTGATCTCTGCTCTGAGTCGAGTATTTTCAGCTTTGAGTGCTTCGTTTTCCGTTTGTAAGGATACGCGCTCGTGAAGCTGCTTTTGATGAGTGGCTAACGCTTTCATGGTTCTTACAAAATGCAGGATGCAACCACAGCTGAGACTCGCTGGACGGAACGCCTATCTTACGGTTGGGGGAATTAGGGAACTGTTGATAACGCTAGACGGGAGAAGACAAAAACCATTTGTCTTACCTACCTAATAGGGCGATCGCCTTTAAAGCTATCGATAATCCTGCTTAATCCATATATGATGGCTTATCCCTTCTATAGATTGGGGTCTTTTGTAACAAAGCCATACGACAAGTTGTGTTCGACAAGACAGTGTTTAACCAAACGATGTCCCTTCCAACCCATAGCGTCGTAGACCCTAGATGGCTAAGGAACGGGAACTGATTTAAGTATCAACTTTGAACTTTGGATTCGCCGATGACTCAATCATTCAAAACTCAAAACTGAGAACTTAAAATTCATTCATTTCTAAAGCTATCAGCAAACCACATCCATCTAGACAACGGGAATTCATAGAATTGCTATCACCTGCTTAAAATGCATGCACCAAGAGGAGTTGAGCCAAGAGTTCGAATCTGAGCAAAACTACGATTGCCGATGTTGACGCGGTTTAACAACACTCAGCTTGCTAATTCTGCGATCGCAAAAGAAAATAGCTCATCGCTTTTGCTGTTCTTCTCATGTCTCATCCACTGATCACCACCCAAGACATCACTACTCTGCCCGAGCATGTTTTTGTGCATCCCTTAAATAGCAATGCCATCCGCCACACAAAATCGCTAT
Source organism: Oscillatoria sp. CS-180 (assembly GCF_028330965.1). Taxonomy (GTDB): domain Bacteria; phylum Cyanobacteriota; class Cyanobacteriia; order Phormidesmidales; family Phormidesmidaceae; genus Halomicronema. Next base: position 23,994 of record NZ_JAQMUB010000026.1, read on the forward strand.
CAGCCCTAACAGGCTGTTTACATTTGGGCGTTCACCTCGTGCGAATCACATCAGGTCATGATTCAACCGAACACCATCGACATCGAGGGGAAGAAGAATTTCTCTATATCGTGTCAGGACGTGGCGTTGCCACCATTGGAGACGAGCAGTTCGAGATTCAAGCAGGGGACTTTATGGGGTTTGCCGCTGATGGTTTAGCCCACAGTATGCATAATCCCTACCAAGAGGACTTGGTGTATTTGATGGGGGGATTGGACTTGGATTATGACGTGGTGGAGTATCCCAATCAAGGTAAGCGCCTATATCGGGTAGGCGATCGCCGCGTCTATGAGGACATCGCACCATGATACTGACCGGAGGTTGCTTTTACGCTCTCCGACACACTCCCCAGATAACTCGATGATGGACCTGATCGCTGAGTGGCTACGCTGCGATTGCATACGTTACGTCCAAGCGATACTCGCTGCCAGCAGGAACCGTTACCACGTCCTCCGCTGCATTCGTAGTTTCCACACAAATGAAGCGAGTGTAATCGTCGTCTTGCAAATCAGCCATCTTGACAGAAATCTCTGTCCAAGGATTCCACACAACTGCTGTCTTGTTGCCAGTAGAGGTAATCTGAATGCGGCGATCAAGGGCAGCATCCTCTACGACTAATTCACTAGGAACTCCCTGATAAATGCGATCGACCTCAGAAGTGACCTCAATAGCACCCGATTGAGGTTTCACTTTACCTTCATCCACTTTGTCAATGTAGGTCGTGCCGTCTAAACCGAAGACTTTGACTTGCGTAATGTCGCCAATGGTGAAATAGGTATGCAGGGCTTGCGTGATGTCAAAGGGCTGCTCACCTGTATTTTTGGTAACTAGGGCGATCGCCAGTACATCGCCAATGGTTATTTCAATGGCTAGCTCAAAAGCATTGGGCCATAATTCACGAGTCTCTTCCGTATCGCTGAAACCGAGAATAACTTTAGTTTCACCACTCGGCAGTGCTTCTGTACTTAAAACTTGCCAAAGACGGTTGCGAGCCAAACCATGACTGGGACGACCTTTGCCCTCCGGATCGGGACCAAACCAAGGCCAGCAAACCGGAACACCGCCTTTGATAGCCTTGCCTGATTTGTAATAAGCGTTCTCACTCACAAACAGGAGGTCGTGGGATGCGCTCTGAGGTTGAAATGAGAGTATTTGGCCGCCATAAACAGAAATCAGCGCAGTTGCTTTAGCATTAGTCACCTTGATGTAGGGAAAGTCACCCTTGCCTGCAATAAACTCAACCTGTCCAGAAATACCGTGTGTGTTGTTTAGCTGTGCCAAGTCCATCTGCCTAACCTCCTATCCGCTCCAGGATTACCTACTCAATTTACCGCTCCCTTGTTCAGAATATCGGTTAAGGCTTAGGTTGGTTTGAGCAGAGTGTTTTAGCTTACATATCCTTCGTGTTGGGGCTAACCATTCCACTACAGCTGGTTAGGATCAATGCCCAATTCACGTAATTTTTCAAAGGCGCGATCGCGTTCCTGTTGAATTTGATCACGTTCCCGTTGAGCTTGGTCACGCTCTTCTCTCAGCTCATCAGGATCCTTAAACCGCTCACCATTGGGATAGAAGACAGCCAGCCCATCGTCAAACATCTCAAAACGAATTCCCAGGGTCGGAGATGTCCAAGGAAAATCTATTGGCATGACAGGCGTGAACTCTTCCTCTGAGTTTGCCCGCACCAATCCCCAAAAGTCATAGGAATCTGGGTCGTAGAAAAACATTTCTAAGACACCGTACCTGCTGTAAAACGCCTGCTTAGACAGCATCTCGGTAGTACTGTTACTAGGAGAAAGAATTTCAAAAACAACTTGGGGGGCAACATTATCTTCCTGCCACTGCTTGTAGCTACCCCGGTCTCCAGCAGGGCGACCCAGCGCTACCATTGCGTCTGGCGCTTGGGAGGGCACAGGCGGCGCGGCTACTTTAACGGGATACCACAGCAAGTCACCCGCAACAAAGGCTGTCTGCCCCTTGAGTAGACTCTTGAGATTACTGACCAAACGGACAATCCATTGATATTGAAGCGTATTCTCAGCCATTGGCTTGCCGTCTGAATCAGGATATAAAACCTGGGATTCGACAGGTGTTTGAACCATTGAGTAATCCCCTCGTCTGAAGATAGCCGTATTTTAGCGAGATTCATTACCTCTACTATGCCAGCGTTGTCTGCACAACGCTGGCGGAACACAAGAGGTTCGGAATATAAGGGGGCAGATCGTCCTACCAGTACCGTATCCACACCACATCGAACAGACGTCATTCAAGAAACCGTCTTAGCTCTGAGGGTGGTAAAGGTTTCTTGATGAGTTGGGCTGCTTTGGTAGTTTTACCAAGACTCGGGTCCCTTCCCCTTCCTTGCTTTCCAAGGAAATGTCACCGCTATGCAGTTCAATACAGGCTTTTGCAATGCTCAGTCCCAAACCCGTTCCAGAAATGGTATCGACGTTACTAGCCCGGCTAAACGATTGAAACAGGCTAGTTTGATCCGCTACGGGGATGCCAATACCCTGATCTTGAATAGAGAGCAGAACAAAAGTATCTTCACCCCTCAGCAAAAGCTCGATGGTTCCACCGTTTGGTGAATACTTCACGGCATTGGTCAGAATATTGTCAATCGCGATTCGCAACAGGCCTTGATCCCCCCAAAAGCCATTGGTCTTACCTACGATTTTGAAAACAAACTCATACTTCTCCCCAGCCGTTTCGCGATGCTCCTCTACAAAATCAGCAAGAAATTGCAATAGGTTCATGGGGGAAGGCTCAAACTTCGCCTGATTTAGCTCGCACTGATGCATCACCAGCATGTCGTCGACAAGTTTAGCCATCGACCTTGCCTTGTCCTGAATCATTTGCAAAAATCGTTTTTGCTGTGACGGATTGAGGCCATTACCTTGACGTTCAAGGGTTGATGCGGAAGCGAGAATAGTTGCCAGTGGCGTTCGATACTCATGAGAGACCGTCGCGATGATCTGAGATTTGAAGTGGTTGAGGTCCTGGGCCTTTTCGAGAGCCATTTGGGTTTGGGCCAGAAGCTCAGCCTGCTGAATCGCGATCGCAAGCTGCACTGCTAATTCGTTGACGATGGCTTGCTCCTCAGGATCCCAAGGTGTTTCCTGAGGGCACTGATGCGCAATCAGGTATCCCCATAAACAGCTTTGTGACTCTCTGGGGGTGATAGCGATCGGAGCAATTAGATCGCCGTTTGAACCAGACGCAGCACCACTAATATAGTCTTGACGGCGGGAGCAAACCAGTGTGGATAGAGAACCATCCGGCCCTAAGACAGGCTTGGTGCAGCGAGTTCCTAGTTCAGCTCTAATCTCAATGTGGTGGTCAGGGCAGCATTGATAAACTGCAACGTGACTACACTCCAAAAGATGCTGCACTTCTGCAACCACAGTAGAGAGAACTTGATCAACATCCAGAGACTGTCGAATTCTCAAGGCCGTCATCGCAATGAGTCGCTGCCGTTCGCGAGTTTTATTGAGGAGAGAGTGTAAATGGGACTGTTGGATAACGTTGCGAACTGCCAGTTGCAAGACTTCTGGCTGAAGATGCTGTTTCACTAAATAGTCTTGGATACCTTGCTTCATCGCCTTCACGGCAATGGCTTCGTTTCCTTGCCCCGTCAACATAATGATAGGAGGACGACCTTTGAGCTGATGTGTTTGAAGTTCACCTAAAAACTCCAACCCCGTCATATCAGGCATCCAAAAGTCAAGCAGAACGGCATCACATCGCTGCTCATTAAACAGGTCTAGTCCTACCTCTGCTAGCGGGGCCTCTAGGAATTCATAGGAGCAATGAGGATCACAAGAAAGGTACTCACGATAGATCTCCCGATCCTCTGCACAATCATCAACAATAAGTAGCGTATGAGCCGTTGGCATAAGTTGACAGAGAAGGATGCAGCAAGAATCCGTTAAGGAAAACGTCTTTACCTAGAATGTCATCACGCTTTAAAATCTAAGCAAAATTTAATTATCGGTATACATAAATTAATATTCAGGTTCGCGAACTGCGAACTGCTCTCCTTGATTCAACGGCCAGCAACCAGTCTTTTACTGGTGATCCATAAAAACGTCTGCATTCCTATGAAGACATTTAGCCAAGAATGCAAGTTTAGGTCAGACAAAAAACAATCCTCTTTAAGAACTATCCACTCTCTGAAACGATTTCAGAACAGTACTGGATAAAGGAGTGTACCTTAACTTTGTAGCAAGTACTCAAGCCTTAGTCCTTGCATCCATTAGTAATAGATATTGCTGAAATAGTATGAGATTGAGACTGCACTATCTATTTCAATTCAATCGAATTATCCTAACGCTGCTGTGATGTATATTTGACGACTTAGCTAAGGATTAAGAGCTTATTAGAGATTGTCCTAGCCAACCTCATCCCAAATGGGTGAAACGTTTTCAGTCAACCAGTATTCAACAAATGCCTGCACTTTGCGTTCAAATTTTTCAGTGTTAGCAGGCTTGATTAAATAGCCATTTGCTCCTTTTTGATAGCAGAACTTTATGTCTTTAGGATCAGAGGAAGTCGTGAAAACAACAATTGGGATTTCTCTAAGCTGCTCGTCCTGCTTGAGGTGCTCCAAAACTTCACGCCCATCAACTCCAGGTAGATTAAGATCCAGCAAAATAATAGAAGGCCGAACAGCTTCCCCCTCACTTTGAGCATTATCGTTTTGCCGAAGAAAACCCAGTGCTTTATCCCCGGTTTTACAGCGGTAAATAGGATTTGCAACCGCCATGTCTTCTATGAAAATCTGTAAGACCTCAAAATCAGCATCACTGTCTTCGACGACCAGCAAAGGAGTTGGGTTATTCTTCGCCATAAGTTATCAAAAGTTAATTTTTATTAGGCCCTCAGCATAGCCTAAAACGGTGAAGGTGAGGGCTATGCCGGGTTTGTAGCTTTAGCCATCTAGGCTGGTAATCTGTCAAGCTTGAATTTGTCGGTTAAGTTGTCGTCCGAAAATTCAACGTATCCCTCGCTAGTGAAGGTTTACTCTGCGAGGGCTTGCGAAAAGCAATCACTGCCTCCTAATAAGGTGAAGTAGAACGTCGCCCCTTCGCCAAACGTAGACTCTACCCAAATACACCCACCGTGACGTTCGATAATTCTTTTAGTAATAGTCAAGCCAACTCCGGTCCCGCCACCATAGCTCTCTTGTTCATGTAAGCGCTTGAAAAGACGAAAAATGTTTTGGAAGTGACGCTCACGGATACCAATGCCATCATCCTTGACATAAAATACAGCGCCCAGAGGATAGTCCTGAGAGATTTCGCGCCACCCCTTATTGCGTTGCTCCTCCGGGGTTAAATAGCCAATCTCAATCAGGGGTTGAGCCTTATCGGTATACTTCAGGGCATTTCCTAGCAAGTTCCCAAAGGCTTCGCTAATAAGCACCTGATCACAATCAACCGTCGGGAGTGGGCGGGGAATGTCAATCTGCGGCTCCAAATCGTCGCCTTCGCGTCCTGTCAGCAAAACATCGATCGCTTTTTGGACGAGAACCTGTAAATCTGTTTGCCGATAATGCAGATCTGCTTGCCCTAAACGCGAAAACTTAAGCAGCGTATCGACCAAAGTATCCATCCGCTGCGCAAGTTTCACCAACGTCCTCAAGCGCCTCACACCGGCTTCGTCGAGCGATTCGCCATAACGCTTGATGATGATATTGGCAAAATTGATGATGCCCCGAAGCGGCTCCTTAAGATCGTGAGAAGCGGCATAAGCAAATGAATCCAGCTCTTGGTTACGACGTTCCAACTCCAGGTTGATCTGAGCCAATTCATCAGCCTTGTTGAGCACAATGCCAACAATGGCGTTTTTGAGATTTTCAGCACTTTCTATCTCAGCGGCTTTCCAGGGTAGGGCCGTTGCTTCTACAGTTTCTTGCCACTGCCTAAACGATGTGCGGGGACCCAGGAGGACTTGTCCATCCTGGGTCTCGTGGATAGATGATCGCGGGTCGCCAGCCCAATTCACCGTTTGCAAGATTTCAGGGCGAAACCAAAGGACAAGATAGCGGCGCAGTTGAGAGATTTTGAGGACTAGTAACCCACTCCCACTTTCTTTGAACGCCAAAGCGGCTGGGTAATGGTTTGATAGACAATCGGTATGAAACACAGTCTGATCAATCTCTGTCATTGACCAATCCAGCAACGCTCGCACTTGATCGAGCGTGGGTGTGTTGCCAATCAGCGTGATGTCCTGATCCAGACAGACGGCTGTGCCATGAGCATTAACAAGATCTAGAAGTCGAGGCTCTGGATGAATCAGAGCTTCTTTAAAGTCCTCAGCACCTGCAATGGCGGTGACAAAGTCAGACTGAATTGCTTTCAACCGATTGAAGTAGCCCAATTCTTCTTCATTAACCTTGCTTACTAATTCGGCTGCTACGAACTGCCCCAAGATTTCACAAGCTGAGCGAACAGGGTAAGCAAGATACTTTTCCGTTCTATGGTGACAGGCCATTAACCCCCAAAGCTGCTCCGATTTCACCAAAGCAATCACTAGAAACGCCATCACACCCATATTTTGGTGATATTCGATGCAACAAGAATCAACCCCCCTGAGAGTAGATAGGGTCAAATTCAGAGGAGCTTTAGGCAACGGCAAATCAGGAGCAACTAACTCAACCTGGGGGGCCGTCAAGTTGGCAACGTAGCGTATCATTCCTCGTTGATACAACTGTCTGACCAACTTGGGAATATCCGTCGCCGGGTAGTGCAGTCCCTTATAAGCAATGTCATCAAATGGCTTAACTTCTGCCACCACTGATCCCGCTTTTTTTTCATCAAACTGATAAATTACGACCCGGTCGTATCCAGTCAAGCTTTGCATTTCTTCCACAGCAGCTTGGAGAAACGTAGTTACGTCTTGGATCTGTCGCAATCGAGCGATCGCTTGTCTGACGGAATCATGAAGAGCCACCATTTCTGCCGTGGAGCGATCGCCCACAGGTTCCAACTCCAGAATAATCTGCTCATTCAATTGATGGATCAAACCATCAAACGGCTTCATGCCCTCTGGTGTCGAAACAGACAGCGTCAAGTGACTTGGACGATTCGTATCATGACTTAAGCTCTGCTGCACAGCGGCCAGAGCAATGGGATCCAAAACTGCTGATAGAGGCTGGTTTAGCACGTCCGCAGGAGAGGCACCCAAATAATTCTGAATAGTTTGACTCACGCGCACAATGTGCAACTCTGCCCCGTGCAGCTCCATCAGCACACCATGAGGCTGAATTCGACCAATTAAGTGAACGGGATAGTTCTCATGCTCCTGTGGTTGTCTACCGTGGGTCGGACTGCTGTTGGGCTGTCTCATGATGTAAAGCTAACGGAGATCTGCTTAAGTAAGAAAGATTGAGTATTGGAAAACAAACACCAAGATTATTACAAAAAGTTAAGAACGGCTAACGAAGTTTTAACGCTGCCAGCGAAAGATTTGTGCTTATATACAATAATTCAAAAATATTACGTTTTTCCTAGAGAAAATTCGTGAATGCGCAAATCTCTGATATAGGACTATGTCCTCGAAAGTCATTCGAATTCATCCTAGTTTTGTGAAGGGGCCTTATCCGCTAGACCCTTGTTCCAAAATCAGAAGAAGGGCAGCAAGATTTAAGTCCCTCTTTCAAGCTTGAAAGAGGGACTTGAGTGAGGCCTACAAAAGTGGAATACACCCAGTCATTCTGACCGTAAATCTGTGGTTTAGAAAACTGAGATCTAGGGTCGATTTTCAGATTACCTATTAAAATCGTCATTCTTGAGTGCGAGTCTTGTTATCATCGCAACAGAATTAGTACCGCTATGCAAAATTCAAAATACTCTGCGAGAAGAGCAAAGCTCTACAAAACTAAGGCAGATAAGCTTTCCGAGTGTTTTACAGGGTAAGCCTATTTTTGCCGTAGTGTACTAGATTTGTTTATCCGCCGAAAACGTTGTAAATGCGCTTCTATATATCAAAAAATTCAGCGGTACTTTTCCATTATCCTGTCCGTTGCTCTCGCACTAAATCACGAATAAGAGAAGTTCGGCTAGAAACATATCGCTGGACAATACCAACCTCTTCGTGATCTAGATAAATCCTCTCCTGAACGTTTTTCAAGATCCAGAAACAGATTGCTTCGTCACTAAGCTCCTGAAACAGATAACTGTGGGTCTCAACGATGCTCCAGATGAGGCGGAGATGTGAACTGTCGATTGGCAGCATGGTTTTACAGTATTAGAAAGAATCGAGGCTTAATATCAGGTCAAATACTGGGCTAAGACATTCAGAGTTTGACTGAATGTGTAAAACTTCTACAGAAGTAATGCTGGTCAATTTTGAAAGTAATCACTCCTACCGTGATCGGCTAGACAATTTATAGATTTAGTCCTGCAATACCCTGCAATCGTGATGCTGAATAATCAACTCATAACACCAATAGTTCACAAAACTTTTATCCAAAACCGTTGACACTTCAAAGATCAGACAGACCGTTCAGCAGGTTCTTACGTGGGACATCGATATTTCCGAAGCAAGGAAGCTCTATATTTTGCAATGTGTGCGTATTAGCTGCCTTCAAAATCGAAAGCATATAAGGAAAGACAGGCCTAAAATCCAAACCCGAAAATCTAAAATGACAACTTTGCAGTGACATCGAGCTTAGAAAAACAAGGATTAGGTTTCAGTTAAAATCCAGTGCACCCTAAAGAAGACTGTTTTCACTTAACAAAGTTGCGTCCGATGAACGCTCCTACAATTGACTCATCACTGGTTTCGCTCCTGATTTAGGATATTTCTTAAGATTTACTTTAGATTTTAGTTGCCAATGGTCTCTCTTAATATTTCCGTTATGAAAATTTATGCCTCAGCATTTCCGCAAAGAAATATTTCGGATTGTAAACTGAGCGGATTTTGTAAGTAAATAAACAGGTGTTTGGATCCGATGAAAGAGTCAGCAGTTATAGCCCTGTGCAGCTGGGTCAAGTAGATCGCAGTGTCTTAAGGGAAGTGAAATAGGGAACGGGATATGGGATGTGCTTGACTCAAACTCATGCCGCTATAAGAGATCGCCTGCTAACCCAGAGCAGAAGAAAGATCAGCAAGCGTCGTCCAGCTTCTGAGTGATTGGCCAACGTATACGGTTGAACTCTCTCCCGGCTTCTTGTAGGGTATGCCTTGCGGGGAATGGTTTCAGGCGGGGATTTGAGAGGCTGCTACCTCTCAAATCCCCTGAACATCCCGAACTTAGTCAGAGTAAGTCGAGACGCCTGGGGTCATTGTATTCCCACTGTCTTGCCCTTACCGATACCAATAGGGATCTGGATAGTTCCCCGTTTTCCTTAACCCGAAAACGGAGACACTTTATGTTTCAAACTAATTCAGGCGGAGGGGCACCCGTTGCTTCCGCCTTCAACTTGCCATCCTTCAATCAGGAAACCGTGCGCCATATTTTGCTAGGCGACTATGTGGCTTTGATTGAAGTGATGCAGCGCTTGGCAGTGCTGGGGTATTGCGACAGAACTGCCTGGAGTGATCCTCTACCCACTGGACGTAACGGTGAGTACATCAGCGTGATGACCCGTCGCCGTACCCTGCCCTAGCGTTCAAAATCAAAGACCCCAGTGATTTGTACAAATCACTGGGGTCTCAATAGGGCTGGATGTCGAAATTAAATCACCATACCATCAGGGATAACGGCATTTTTCAAGATGACAACGATACCGCTGCGGATATAGAAACCGAGGTCTTCGCGTTCCGCTTCTTCAACGCTTTCTTTGTTGACAATCTGAACATTTCGGCCAATGCGAGCATTTTTGTCCACGATCGCCCCTTTCACAATTGATCCTTCACCAATACCAATGGGGATTTTGCCTCGGGTTAAATGGCGATCGCTCTCAGATAGCGGTTCGTAATAGTCAGCACCAATCAGCAGCGAGTCTTCAATCACGCAGTCCGAGTTGATACGCTGACGCAAACCAATAACCGAGTGATGTACGCGGCAGTTTTTGAGAATACAGCCATCGCCAATGAGGGATTCTTTAACCTGGCAATCCATCAATTTGCTAGGAGGCAGGTAGCGCGATCGGGTGTAGATTGGCGCATCTTCGTGGTAGAAGCTAAACGGAGGCTGAGGCTGCATCGTCAGCGCCAAATTCGCGTGGTAGAACGCTTCAATGGTTCCGATATCTTCCCAGTAGCCGTCAAACAGGTAAGCCTGAACGTTATAGTCTCGGGAAGAGTTGGGAATGATCTCCTTACCGAAATCCGTCTGCTCCAGATGCTTTCGCAACAGGTCAACCAAAACCTGCTTTTTGAACACGTAGATGCCCATGGAGGCAATGTAAGGCTTCTCCTTAGCCTGTTCTGGTGTGAGACCCAAGGTTGAGGTGTCTACCTGCATTTGCTTAAGAGCATCACCTTTAGGCTTCTCATAGAAATCGACAATACGACCGCTGACATCAATTTTCATTAATCCGAAGCTAGAGGCAACTTTTTCGGTGACTGGAACAACCGACAGCGTAATATCGGCTCCGGTACTCCGATGACGCTCTACAAAAAGAGTGTAGTCCATGCGGTACAGATGATCCCCAGACAGAATCAGGTACTCATCTACATCCCAAGCTTCCAACATCCACAGGTATTTGCGAACTGCATCTGCAGTGCCTTGAAACCAACTTGGACTTTCTGGCGTCTGCTGAGCCGCCAACACTTCAACAAACCCTTCACTAAACTGTGAAAATTGATAAGTCCGACCGATATGACGATTCAACGATGCAGAATTGAACTGAGTCAAAACGTAAATCTTGTGAATCTCAGAATTAATACAGTTACTGACGGGAATGTCGATCAGGCGATATTTGCCTGCCAGAGAGACTGCTGGCTTGGCACGATATTTGGTGAGTGGGTAAAGGCGGGTTCCAGCACCCCCTCCAAGAATAATTGCTAAAACTCTTTTCACCAGAAACCTCGCAACTGCAGGTAATAACACTCAGATTTACACCTTCAGTGTGAGACGCTGAGTCCCTATTTGCAAGAGGGGATCATGACTTTCTGAGGTTAATGTGTTTTAGATAACCAGAATCAAGCAGATTGCAAAGGACAGAAGATAAGTGGGCCTATCTGCAAATTTGCTAATCCTCAAACCGTTGATTTTGCGATGACCAAGTTAGCAGGCGAGGACGATCGCCTTCCACAATCACCAATGCTGGCAAACCATTGGCAGCCTGAATCCAACCCGAGAGAACAGGAGATCCTGCCCAAAGGGTGCTATAGAGCAGTTCACCTTCGGGTGTAATGACCAAGCTGATGGCCGCCTGATTGGAGAGTCCGAGCGAGGTCCCTAACTGAGGTGCCAGTGTTAGCAACATTTCGGATTCAGACCGATTGGTGAGGTCAATCTGTCTCACCGTAGCTAGAGCATCTGCACCTGTCGATTGCTGCTGTAGGGTCGTAGCTAGCGTTGTTGGTTCAAAGCCGAGATGGTTTTTGAGTACGGGAAGTATGCGATCGCCCATCTCCGGCTGCGCTTGAAAAAGCTGTAGTAGGGATTGCGAAGACACCGTTGCAGGGGAATACCACTGACCTGGAGTAACCGCGACTAACGGAGCCGATGTCTCAACTGGAAAGCCAATGGCGAAAAGAACGACAGCACTACCTTGTCGGCGAATCGCTTTAATTTGCAAGGTTTGGACATACTGCCCAGAAGCCGTATCGACCAAATCTAACGTGGCGTTGGCACTAAGGCCCAAGACATCAGGCGGCACCTCATGGAGTGGAGATGGCCAGGATAGTCGAGATGCCCTTTGCCACTGTTGACTGGAATGGCCTGACTGTAAAGTGACGGCATATCCCTGTTGCTGTGGTGAAATTGTCAATTCAGTTTCAGAGGGCCACGGTTGCCAAGCATCAGGCTCAAGTCCATTTAGAGGTTCAACCGTCCCAAAGAACCCCGTCAGCATAGTAGATGAAGAGGATGTTGTTTGAGTTTGATTTGCAGACTGACCTGTAGCCTGCTGCGGTTGATTAGCAGCGGCGACTGTTTGCGGGTCTGGGGGAAGTAGCTTTTGGGCGATCGCCTCAAATTCCTGCTTCAAAGGAGAGTCTTTCTGACCCTGAGTTAACCACTTCAGCGCTGCTGCCTCGTCCTCTTTGGCTAGCAGCAGCAACGCCCCCCAGAGCTGGGCTGACTTCTGACCAGGACGAACTTTGAGAGTTGCGGTCAATCGTTGCCAAATCCGATTTGAGTCACGCTCTAGCAAAGGAAGAACAGCTCTTTCCAGGTTGCCTTGAGCAACGGTAAGCGATTTTAGAGCAGTATCCCACTGACCGTCTAGTAGAAGTGCCAGCAGCTTCTGACTAGGCTGAGACCAATCACGCTCAGCTTGCGTTTTACTAAATCGAGCATGGAGTGAAATGAGCTGTAGCTGCTGTTCTAGCTCCTGCGACCACTGATTGTCCAAGCGCTGCTTGATAGGTGCGAGTTGCTTTTCCGCATCGGACCATAGCCCCTGCTGAGCTAGGTACAGAGCATCTCGGTAGGGCTTGGTGGAAATCCCTTGAGGGAGCTGGATGGCATTCAGAGAAATTTCCTGGAGCCGAGTTGAGGACTGAGTCGCTGTCAAATTACCAATGCGATAAAGGCGATAGTCTGGCTCTAGACCATAGCTTTGATTGACAAGCAGTTCGGGCAGTCCTGCTCCATCAACCTCATACCATGAGGGCAATCTCCCTGGTGGACTTTTCCAGTTGAGCAGAGAACTCACTTCCAAAGTCTGAGCATTGACGTGAAGCATCTGACCATACAAAACACGGCTTCCTTGCGTTTGCCAGCGTCCTGTTAACGTCAACCACACGCCGGGCAACTCAGACTCATGGAGAGGTTTCAGCGCATCCAAAGGTAGCCGATAGGTTGAACCGACTGTGCCGACATCTCCATGGGAAAGCGGATCAAAAATGTCTTCTTCAGTAGGACCTTTGACAGGCAACCGATGCAACAGTTGCAGATAGTCCGTTGGGCCTTCACGCCGCTGAACCCCATAAAGTCGGACTTCAGTAATCGCCTCACAGTTACGATTGCAGGGCGATCGCGTCTCGAATATCGGCAGCAATTTGGTTCCAGCGAACTGCCCATCCTTATTCAACAGCGCTAGATCAACAAAGTCACCTCGATATCGCTGCTGTTGCTCCAGTTCAGCCTCAATATCTGCAATCGTTTGGATCGGTATTTCGCCCCATCCCTTAGACCAATGCGGCAGATGACGAGCCAGCCACTGAGGAGGATTGGGTCGCAAAATTAATACCGCGCTTGCCCACAGACTCAAGCTCACTAAAGCCCCTGCGCCGACTAGAATCACCCCAATTCCTAGCGTCTTCAAGGTACGCTTGACGATTAGCGACGGATATCGCTGGGTTCGGGCAGAAGTTGGTCTGGTTTTAACTGGCTTTGAAATCAGACCAGCGGCAAGGGTATCTTCGGGGGGGCGCGACGGCGTAGACATCGGTGAAGCTGCCGTGAGGGGCAATTTAGGATAACAGGAGTTGGCGGTAGATTTGCCCAGCTTGCTGCCAAGTGTAATTTGCCTCAATCATAGTGCGGGCATTCTGAGAGAGGGTGGCCCTCAGGTCAGAGTTTTCGAAAAGTTGAGTAATAGCTTTGACGTAGGCATCGGTGTCGTTGGCTCGCAACGCCCGTAGAGTAATCCCGGCACCATCTACCTGAAGCCCTTCTAATCCGCGATCGCTCCCCACCACAGGCACCCCCGCTGCCATCGCCTCCAGCGTCTTGTTCTTGATGCCATAGCCTGCCCGCATGGGAATAACGCAAACGGTCGCTTTGTGCAGATAGTCCACCATTGAAGGAACCCGCCCCGTCACGACCACACCAGAGATTTCCTGTAGCGCCTTAACTTCAGGCGTTGGACGAGAACCCACCAGCGACAGCGATGCGTTGGGATACTGCTGCCGGACTTGAGGAAAAATATCCTGCGCAATGAACTGGGCTGCATCAATATTGGGTAAGTTGTCCATAGCGCCAACAAAGACCAGGTGATGATCGCCCGGATCTTGGGTTCGCAATGGAAACAGATCGAGGTCAACGCCATTCGTCACGATATGGACAGGCCGATTAGGACTCAGCGCTTTCATCTGCTGGGCATCTTCTAAGGTTGTGACCACTAGATCAGTAAATTTCCGACAGTATCGTTCTTCATAACGCCTGAGCAGAGATAGATTGAGGCGATCGCGCAGAGGTTTCTCAGCTGTTCCCGATGCTAGCTGCTGTTTGCAAGTGCCGTAGACAGAACTGTGGATGTTAACAATTCGCCGGGGCACCTTCGCTTGAACGTTTTTGGATACATAACACTCGTTGACGCTATGCTCACAGGTCAGCACGTCAAAGGACTGCGAATTCACCGCAGCTTCAATCCACGCTTGCATGTCAGCGGTGTAGTTGGCCCAAACGCTGGGCGGTGTTCCCTCGATCCAGAACTGTGCAAACCGCATCGCTTTCCCAACAGGCCCACTTTTAACTCTATCGACTGGCTTGCGAAAAGTTTTCAGTTCATCAACGTGTTGCTTCAGCCCAGCAATATCTTCGGCAGAGATAGACTCATCGACTTGGGTAACGAATGTGACGTGGTGATCAGCCAAACGCTTCAAAAGGTTAAAGGTTCTGACCTGAGTTCCTCCGCGAGTCGGCGGATAAGGAAACGTTGCTGACAGCATCAAAACTTTCATCGAAGGGGCTGACTTAATGGAGGTGTTCAAGTAGACGGTAGTGCTGATAGGCAAATTGCAAATCAGCAGCCCGAAAGCAGGATTGACCTGCTCAGTCGATAGGACTCACGCCAATGGGTGATTCAACTTCTTAGGACTTACGCACGGCCCCCTTGCATCCCCCAATTTTGGGGGACGTTGCATCCGACTTCCCCATATTTGGGGATTAAGGGGCCAAAGTTGGATGCAACTGCGTAAGTCCTGTTCTATGGGTTCATGTGAGCTAGGCAATGCCCCACTTCATGACTAGAGGAATGGGCTTCGCCCACACCCAAAAACGCCTCACCAGTATGCCCCGCAGCGCCCGGAAAATAGCTCAAACGAGAACAGGACAAGGCTGACTCAAACGTCCTCACTGATCCACTCATCTCCTCATGCCGCTCTCCTACCTAATGTCTGAGAGCATTCTGCTGCAATCGGGCAATTTGAGTTATGGGTGTTGTAGGGTCGTCGCCAGTTCCATTGGATCAGACGGCGAGTCATCTAAATCAAGCTTTAGCTCAGCGTTAAACACAGGTCCAGCGAAACAACATGGTGAAGGTCAGCGTTTGCATTCCCACATACAATCGATCGCACCTCCTAACCTGCGCGATCGCCAGTGTGCTTGAACAGGACTATCACGATTTTGAAATTATTGTGTGCGATGACGGTTCCAAAGACGATACGCCAGAGCGCATGGCCGAATGGTCCGATGCTCGTATTCGCTACATTCGCCACGAGCAAAACATTGGCAAAAGCAACAACATGATTTCTGGTTACAAAGCTGCCCAGGGAGAGTATTTCATCAAGTTCGATGACGACGATCGCTTAACGCCTCAGTTCCTCAGCCAAACGGTTGCCATTCTCGACCAGCACTCTGATATCGACTTTGTGGGAACGGATCACTGGGTAATCAACAGCGAAAATCAGCGGGAAGTCACTCTCTCTGACGCGAACTCGGAACGCTGGGGACGAACCACACTGCCCGCAGGACCGATTCAAGACCTTCTAACCCGAGTGTTTGTCCAGCAAAGTTTGCAAATTGGAGCAACCCTATTTCGCAAATCAGTACTGGATGAAATCAGCTACATGCGACCCAACTTACAAAACTGCGAAGATAACGATCTGCTGGTAAGGTTGGCTTTAGCTGGAAAGCAGGCTTATTATTTGCCCGATCGATTGATGGAGTATCGCTTTCACGATGAACAGCAAGGCATCGGACGAGCAATTCCCTACTTAAAGGACAAGATTCAATATCTGAATCTATACAAGTTCTCAGAACCAGCGCTAGAGACCATTCGCTGCGATCGCCTCCGAGAAACTCAACTTTTACTGGGTTTGCGACTTGTTGAAATTGGTGAAACCCAACAGGGCAAAGACCTTCTAAGACAAGGAGAAGCTCATTCAAAGCTCAAAGCTAGAGCTGGACAGTTCATCGCGCTGTTCCCGCGATCGCTACGGCCTTCTTTGTTTGGCCTTCTGCGACGAATGAAGAATTAGGCCTGCAAAGAAGGAGCTAGACAAGCTCGATTGCTGCGCTGCTGGTAGATACCAAGCGCAGCACCATGAGCGGCAACCGCTTCTGGATCACCAGGCTCGACGTATAGAGCATGACGGAAGAACTGTATCGCTTCGTAATAACGACTCTCGTGCTGCGCTTCATAACCCAGCCTCATATAGTCGCTGTACCTAAGGACAGAATCCCCTCGAACAGGAGATTTAACAGGTGCGATCGCCCGTTTGGGAAGGGTGATGTCGCCAAACAGCAACGTCCCTACTAATGTTTGATTTGCTTGCATAACCCGACTCCATATCCGTCTTTCGTACCAAAATTTCTTAAATTACAATCTCAAAAAAACCTACACGAATAACAAGGAACATATAAAAGTCTACTTTCTAGAATAGAGAACGAAAATCCGCCTACTTGCATATCTTCATGTAAACTTTATATTACTTTTCGGTCTTAGCAAGCACTTCTAACTCATCAAGAAAAATTTGTGCTTCTGCTCTGCTCAGCCGCTTTTGAGCCGGATGATAAAGAATTGATCGACCATTGCCTTAATGCAACCGTTAAAAATTGACACTCCTAAATCAGTTTTATTAAGAGGGCAGGTCTATGCAGTGTTTAAACCATTCAGCTGCTAAACCTCATCAATTTTTGCGTGTCTAAAACACTGTAGAAATCCAACTGTTGATTCCAATGCTGAGTTTCAAAAACTTGTTAACAGTTCTGCGCCACAAAAAAGCCTAGCAGCATGAAATGCTACCAGGCCGTCAGATGCTCCTGTCATTTGTTAGATAAACTCTGGGGGCTGTCATCACCTATCGCTCAAATGCCTTATGAGAGCAGGTTTCAGCCCTTAGTTAATACATTGAGGGCGGGCGCGACAATGCTTGTACTACAAGACCTCTAAAATCAATTGATGACGCGCCCTAGTGGTCTGTCTAGCTTGCAGCCGCACTTACAGCCCCTTTGAGAGCTGCAATTCCCTGCTCAACACTTGCCCAAAGACCCATGTCTGGCTCTTTGCCTGCCAGTTCCCGAGTTCCAACAAAGTAAAGGGTTCCTTTAAGAACTTCCTGATGAGCCCGGTTTTCAAAGTTGACCTTGTTCAAAGGCTCCATCGCATCTTGCAGCGTGTCATCCAAAGACTGCGCTACCTTGTGCAGAACCAAGCCACTCATAGTTTGCTGGTGCTTCATCAGTTCCAGCTGAAAGAACTTTTCGTATAGGCTCAGCTCTGAACCATTCATCATCTGAAGGATTTTGTCGGCATACTCTTTTGACTTCGCACCGGGTTGGGCCGCAGTACCCGCTTTACCAATTGCGGTTTCAATAGGCCCCAGGTTTTCGCGATCGCTCTGCAGCATCTTCTCAAGCCGCTCGCGAATGGTGCTGTCATTCGTTTGAGCAATCAGCTTCTGCTCGATTTCGATCAGGGTATTCTGAAAAAGTTTAAGATCAGCAAGCTTTGTCGCTAGAGTTTGTGAATCAGCCATTTCTCTAACCTCTGAGTTACATTTACATGAGCGCCGTGGCTCACACCTGCATCTCATGATTCCGTCATATGGGCCAAGTCCCCTCTTTCCATGGAGATATTCACAACGGCACTGTGGTTAGAAATAGCGTGAACTTTGAGCCGTTGCTCCTGTTCGAACCTAAAGCAGATTGAGCGCTCTTCAAGTTTGAAAAAGTCAGTAAAAGTCTTTTTTTGCCCAAAAGGTCCCCAGAAACTAGTCAATTACGGATTGTTGTTCCTAGAGTGGGTAGGAATCATAACAGCTGACAAATCATTAACTTTTTAAGGTATGCGATCGCTTATTTTTGAAATTTCCCAAAGTATCAACACGATCTACAGCGGCTGGATTCTTTGGAATCTTTTTCTGGCTTTTGTGCCGATGCTATTGAGCTTCAGGTTGTTTCGACGCAAAGCCGTCTTCTCTCTATGGTTTGTTCCAGCCTGTGTTGTCACTGCTGCGATTGGGGCTTTTGGGCTGCATTCTAGGATACCGAGGATCTTTGGGTCTTTATCCCTCACCTGGCAGAACATTCAAGCTGGTGACCGAGGAACAGTGCTGCAACTCGTCTGGTTGGGGATTGTTGTGGCGATCGCTCTAGGCGTCAGCCTTTGGCTTTTCAGACGGTCCTATGCCTCAAAGATTTGGCTGTGGTGGGGAAGTTTAGCGGTTTTCATTGCCTTTTTACCCAATGCGCCTTATGTTCTGACCGACATCATCCATCTCATTCGCGGCACCAGCTTTGGCGTCACAAGCATCTGGATGATCGCTTTGGTTCTGATTCCGCTTCATCTATGCGCTATTTTGCTGGGCTTTGAAGCCTATGTGCTCTCTCTGCTCAACATCAATTACTTCTTAAAAGACAAGGACTTAACTCACCTTATTCTGCCTGCTGAGCTTGCTTTACATGCCCTCTCTGCCTTTGGGATTTATCTAGGGAGGTTTATTCGACTAAACAGTTGGGACATCCTAGTCGATCCAACTAGCATTATTGCTATCACATTAAACACATTAACCTCTAGGCGTCCGGTGGCCGTCATTGGCCTGACCTTTGTGATTTTGACCGTTTTTTATTGGCTGATGAAACAGGTCACCTTAGGTCTCAAATTACGGATTCGCTATGCCCGATCAGGCATTGACATTCTGACCTGAACAAAAACGGTTACTTAGTAGCTGGAAGGAAAAAATTGGATATATCTATCAAGCAGCAAACCTATTAGTTAATCAACATGATTATGCGTTTGCACCAGAGAACAGACGTCAAATCCATACCTTCACACAGCCCTGTTATTCATAGCGTTGTATAAGTCTCAGAGCTTTTACTGAACCGAGTAGTCATGTTCGGTACCGCACGAAGAGAATTGCGGATATCTCATAAACAGATTCTTCAAGTTATTGAGCAAAGATTAGTCGAATTTTCGATATCGAGGTATCGACAACCCCAATATTTCTCAATAGAGATGATTAATTTTTTGAGCTAGAGAAAAAACGTGCTATTTGCGACGACCAGAAGAAGAATACTTGTCCGTATTTTCATATCCCTTGAGAGAGGAACAAAAGGTCCAATCTTCTCCACATGGTCTATAAAGCCGACCGACCTTTTTCTCCCGAACCTGCCCTGAAGAACATTATTTCGACCAATAAAGTAGCAAATGATACAATTAAAAAGCGGCTTTCATCAGTGATTATTGTTCCTGGTACGCAGAAAAAGACTAGGTGGTCTTTTTCTCGCATCAGATAAAGACAGATCCATTTCTTTGATCGAATAAGGATTTAGAATATATCAATTTGTGTAAATTCATCCATGTTTGCTACTGTGTAGAAAATAATTGCTTTTTAATGGCAAGCATCTGCTATTCATCAATAAAGAGGCCAAATGGTCTCTCACAAGGGTTATTTAGAGACCGATTAGTTTCTTTCGAATATCAAATATAGAGACGAATTGGTTGGGATGAACTCTGATGGCAAACCGATTGGTTTCTTTGAGATATGTCGAGAGCACAGCGTACGAAAAATCGAATTGTCGAACAGGCCGCAAAGCTTTTTAATCAAAAAGGAATTGCTGGCGCTTCTATGTCAGACATCATGACGGCAGCGGATATCAAAAAAGGAGGAATTTATAACCATTTTGCGAGTAAAGAGGAGCTAGCTCTGGCAGCGTTTGATTACCTCGCTCAATGGGCCAATCAGCATCATATTCAGATTGCAGGGACGAACGATGAGAGCGGTCCGCGATTAAAGGCAATGGCCCATGATTTTGTGGCTAGTTATAAGGACCTCATTGCTCTAGGGGGATGTCCGCTGGTGAATATGACGGTGTATAGCAACGATGATCAGTCAAGGCTTCGGGAAAAAGTTCGAGGAGCGATGGATGCTTGGCAAGGGTTTATTCGCCTAACCGTCAGCAAGGCAGTTGATTCCGGTGAATTTCATGCCAGGACTGATCCTGATGAGGTGATCACTATTCTGATATCCGTTCTGGAGGGGGCACTCATCATGGCAAGGCTATACGATGATGAGGCTTACATGAAGCAGGCTGAAGTCCATATCAACAGCTATATCGACAGCCTGAGGGCGCCATACGAATTGAACTAACTGTCTAATTAACCCTGCAACTCTACGATCAGGTGTCACTGACGGCAAGTTCGCCGCGTGACCGAATAGGGTTTAAGACGGGATGGAAACAATCCGTTGTGGAGCAAAGGTAATGCAGGCTCCTGCCAGCAACAACGCGAGGATGCCCAGCAAAGACGCTAGGCCAGTTGGCATTGTTCTAAGTAGCTCTGCTACGGTGCCAAACAGTGAGGCGGCGGCGGCTCCACCACTAAAAAACATGCCTGTCCCTAAGCCTGCTTTGGGAGATGGAACCATCGATAGCGCAAAGGGTATCGTTCCATTTGAAACCAGGCTGAAGGCAGCACCAAAGAGGATTGCCAGAACGATGCTACTGCTGTTGTTATAGGCAATGTTGATTGTGACGCAAATAAAAGTCAGTCCAGCTAATCCGACTAGCATGGCGCGGCGATTACCCCAACGGACTGCCAGCTGTCCAGCCGGAATTGCAACAACAGCAAGGGCAATAAAGATACTGCCCAACACCCAACGAGTATTGGCATCTGGAATCTGACTATCTAGCACTTTTGAGAAAAGCAGCATCAGCAATCGAAAGCCAAATGTGATGCCAACTCCCGCAGTGAAGACCAATGCCAGTGAGGACCAGGAGACGGCTGCGTGGGCATTCGTATTGGGGTCAGGCGTGGCCTCATCTGGACTGCCTTCGGGGAGCATGAGCCGCAAAGCGAGCATTGCCAGCAGCAACACCCCTGACCCTATGCCAAAGGCAACCACAGGTCCCCAGGCCAAAATTTGTTCACTGGCTAAAGGCCCCATTGCACCAGCAACACCGCCTACTAGGGTCAGAATGCTGGCGGCTAGCGGCAGCCGAGTTCCAAAAGCACAGCGCCCAAGTAGTGACATGGCTGGGCTGCGAAATATCGTCATGGCCAAAGCCCAAGCCACAACCATTAATGGCAACACCCAACGAAAGGCTGAACTCAGCCCGCCGAGGGCAATTAATGGAATTCCCAAAAATAGCCCTGCCGACAAAATAACGCCAATACTGATCAGAGGAAAGCGCGTCCCTAATTGCCGTTGAAGACGATCGCTCAAACTGCCCATGAGGGGTTCCATCACCATTGCCAGCAAATTCTCCAGAATCAGCAGGGCGGTCGCCAGCGCTGCTGAAAATCCAAGCTGAGTGAGCAAGCTAACTAGGTACAGGTTGTAGATGACCCACGCTAGCGCGATCGCGCCTTGAACTAGTGCCAAGCTCCACACCTGAAGCCACTGAATCTTCTGATTAGCAAAGTTAGAAAAACGCACGATCAGGGCACCAGCAATGAACAGATAATAATCAGCAGACAAGAATCATTAGAAGCTGGAACAGGAAAACCTTTGGTTTCAATAGTTTTCGTTAGATTTGATGTGAAAGGCGGGCTGAAGCAAAATTTGTAGCGCTTGCACACCTTATCAGACTCATCTCCGAGCCTAAGCGAGGATCAACGGTTTTTAACAAAACTTGCACAGTTAACCTAACGACTCTTGAGAACTCTTTAAACGCAAAATGCGGGAACCCTTCAAGCACGTTGAAGATTCCCGCACCAGCTCGTTAAGCAGCGAAATCAAACAGAGTATCTAAATAAATACGATTGATGCGGCGATCTCCACTCCCGTTTTGCATCAAAAAAAGAGACAGTGCAGCGGAAAAAACCCGTTGTTGATTCCAGGCCGGATGAGAATCGAGATAACACTGAAGCGATTCGTGGAGTTCTTCAGGGACTTCCACTAACAAGCTAACCATAGGGCCGCTCATCCATTCCTCCTTTATTACCATAGGCAGACACCGAAAAGCAGCACCTCCACAAGACCAACATCTCAACTCCCTGAGATTTGTAGGAAGTTGAATGCCGTCTCGTAGGCGCAATCTTTTCCGGTCGCATCATTGTGCCTATCCCCCCTAAGCCCTGTCAATGTTGAAAAAATCAGAAAAGTCGTTCTGGTGATGCCATCCAAACGAAAGAATAGGGTTTTCACGGATTACAGGCCAGCGATCCCCAGATGCAATGCTTTTCAGCCTTCTGTGGAAACTTTTTTTCTCTCATCCCACAACAGGCCAGAAAGACTTTTATCCTCGTTCCTTGCTGTGGAAATCCTTGTGGAAATTCTGAGATGAACTGTGGAGAAGATGTGGAGGCAAAAAAATGCCGGCACTTTTTTTTGAACTTTTGTTTATTTCCTTAATCCAAAGGGAGTCCTGTGAGTTCTCAAAAGCCTAAAGAGCTCTTCAGGCAAGGCTTACAAAGTCTTAGACAGAAAAGGGTCAGCTGAAGGTTTGAAAGACCAATGAAGCAACAACGGAACAATAGAATTCCTGAAATGGTATAAATGTACCATAACCAATACAGGCTCATAGCTCTCAATCAGCAACTCATTGGATCGTCCTTTTTGACGTCTTTGCTTTGCATTTGCTTCAGCACTTTGCTTGTGTTTTATCGATAAGAGGGAAAAATGCTTACACCTCAAACCGACACGCAGACTACAAAGCAATGGCGATCGCTGCTTCTGGGAGTACCCTTCTTTGCTTGCTTAGGGTGGGGCTACGAGAGTCAGGCTGCTGATGGCGCGATCGCTTTTGCTGTAACGCCACCTCCATCTGCTGATAAGAACGTAGACAGCGTAGTTGCACTCACTGATGAACATCAGATCTCACGCGCTACAGACCGGCATATCTTGAGCTTTACCCCTCCAAAAGCAACGGTTCCTTCGTCAGTCTCACCCGCATTTACGGAACCTAGCCAGCCAAACAGTAATCCCGAACCTGCTATTGCGGATACCAGTGCGACTGATGTGTCTTCCGCATCATCGTCATCGGTCGCTTCAGTCTCTGTACCTGAGGCGGTGGTGCCCACTCAGGTGAAGCCATCGCAAACCTTGCCACCCCCTCCTCTGACATCAGCAGTTGCAGACCTATTTAGGGGGGACGATCATTCACTGGTCGCGATCGCCATTGGAAATGCCGAAGGAACTCGTACAGCGGATGGTCAAAAGACCTGGGCTTACTATGGGCATGTTGATCCGGGTAATCAGGCTTGGAATCAAGGTACGTTTTCCTATCAGCACGATGCATCCTCCCCTGAAGTGGCTGACCAAAAGCAACTCACCCGTTTAAAGCAGCAAACTCAGGACCTACAAAATTTGGCTTTTCAAAACGGGATCACTTTGACAAAAGATGAGATTTTGAATGGTATTGATTTGGCAAATCAAGCCCCTATGGCAGCCTTGGATCGAGGCTACATCGAGTGGTTGACTGAGGCAAAAACAATGGGATTGCCTTCAGAAGAAGCGATTTTATGGGCTCGAACACGCTCTTTTTTAGATCCCGATACGGGGCAATGGAACGCACCAGGATTAGGGAATACAGTTCAGTCTATTTCGCAAGATCAAGCCCGACGGCAGAGCGCGATCGCTCAGGTGATCGCGCTCAACTCTCAAGCTGACAATTATGATCAAACGCCTCTCCATATTGTTGAAGAGAAATCTGCCAAACCAGTATTGATTCCAGAAGAAGCGATCGACTTTATGTTACTGATGGAGGCCACTTATTAATCAAACTGAAGACGGTTAATCAATACCTACACTCATTAAGTTCCGAACAGTGATGAGAAAGCTAGATCCATTTCATGTCAAGGTTGATTTCACTCTTATCTTGCTGCCTTTTGCTGTGGATACTTTTAAGCGGTTGTTGGGTAGTTTAGAGGCAGTGTTATCAGTTAATCTTGCTTGGCGCTGAATGCTTTTCTGTCAAATCAGCATCAATCTGCTAGACAAGCCCTCAGTTCTTGCCAAAAGTATACTTTTCTCTAGAATCCCTAAGTATTTACTGGTAAGTGCTGTAATGCTGCCGTAACACTTTGTAGGTGTGAGCGACACTCTCTTTTATGATGGTCGCATGATAAAGGTAAGGCCATGATTGTTTGCCCAAACTGTAACCATCAGAATCCAGATGGCGCAGTCCAATGCGAAGCTTGTTATACGCCTCTTCCAGCTCTGACGAATTGTCCCAACTGTGGTGCTTCCGTTCAGTCTGATGCGAGTTTTTGTGGTCAATGCGGATTTGATCTGAGATCTGCTAATCTTCCATCATCGATTCCCAGTTCCAGTGAAGAACATTCAACTTCTCCAATCGCAGAGAAAGAGGTTGAAATTCCTGATTTAATTCCTCCTGATCCGCTTATTGCTTCAGAAGAAATCACGGGTACTGTAAGGCCTGCGATCGCTTCACCGCCTCAAATGTCACCAGAGACCTCGCCAGTAGCCAGTATTCCTGCACCTATAGAAACGAATCAGAATGCACCATCTCTAGAAGCAGACGGAGCCACCCAGCTTCAAATTAATAAGGCTCAGCTGTTTCATACCCAGACCAACACAGAAATCGAGATTCCCGCTCAGCTCCATATTCTGCATATTGGTAAACCGAACGATCGCATTCCACCCACAATTGATGTTTCAGGATTTCCAAATTCTGAAATCGTGTCACGAGTTCATGCCGACATTCGCATAGAAGGCGATATTTACTACATAGAAGATGTCGGTAGTTCTAATGGAACTTACATCAACAATATGCCGCTGCCACCCGGAAATCGCCATCGCTTACGAGCTGGAGATAGAATAGCTCTTGGCAAAGGGGATAAAGTCACCTTTATTTTCCAATCTGGCTAAGTAGTTTACTCTTAAGCTATCTTTCAGCTATTTTTGGAATCTGCTATCTTCTACAGGTTGAGTGATGTGATTACCTTATCGCTGCTACATCCTCTGAATAAAAAACCGGTACAACACTGGACCTTCGAAAAAGATTCAGTCATCAGAATTGGTCGCTCTACTGAAAACGACGTCGTTTTGTATAGTGCGGTAGTCTCGCGGCATCATGTTGAGCTGCGTCAAACCGAACTAGGTTGGGAGATTGTTAACTTGGGCACCAATGGTACTTACTTAGATGGAAAACGAGTTGCCCAGGCTCCAGCAGAAGACGGCATCATTATTCGACTAGCGCGTTCTGGTCCTAACATTCAAATCAATATTGGGGAAGATGGCAGAGAATCTGTCAGAGCTTTGCGAAAGCTTCAAGAGGAAGCAGCCGCTAGGGCCAGAGCCTATCCTCACTCTGCCAATGCTGACCAAAAGACGGACATCTACGCTTCAGATAACGGAGAGGATTCAGGCAACGATGCCCATGGCTCTGAGAAGCCTTTTCCATCCTAGTTACCCTTGAGAAAAGTCGCTATCCTTTAAATCTGGATTGGCAGAAGAGAGCAGAAATGGCGTTGGGTGACCAAGTTTATGCAATGCGAGAGGCTGTAGGCGTACCAGGCGTGTATGAACACCACGGCATTGATTGTGGTGATGATTCTGTTATTCACTACTACAAAGGTGGAGACGTTCCCACCGTCACGAAAACGCCTCGTGATCTGTTTGCCCGTGGGGGGCGAATTTTTGTCAAATCACAACCCACTGCCTTCTTGCCACAAAACGTTGTCCAACGGGCTGAAAGTCGCCTCGGAGAGCAGAAATACGATTTCTTCACGAACAACTGCGAGCATTTTGCCACTTGGAGTAAGACTGGACACAGTACATGTGAGCAACTTGCAGCGTTTGGGCTACAGCTCGATCGCTACCGCTTGCCTGATATGCGAACTTTGATTGAAGGGACGGCTCGCGATCGCTCTCCCGAGGAGGCTATTGCTCTATTTCGACGGGCTTTAGGCAACATTTCAACAGCTCACGAAACCCTGAAATCAGAATATGACCGCGCTAAGGAAGAAATGCTCACTTGGCAACATGTTGCAGAGGAAGCACTAAGACGCGATCGGGAGGACCTGGCAAGAGCAGCCCTGCACCGTAAAGTAGCTGCCAAGAAAAAATCTGAGAAACTGACTCAACAGCTTGCTGAGTTGATTGATATCCAACTGTCTTTGGAGCGTAATCGTCGCGTTTCAGAAAACCAACAGATATCGTGATTTTGACTGCTTGAGATATTGCGGCAGTATTCTCAATAGACTCGGCTAGCGACAAAAAAAGCCATAAAAAGTGAAGCCTCAGAAGAAGATCCTTGAGACGGACGCCACTTTTGTCAACGTAGCGAGCGCGAACTAAGCTGCCGACGGTAATCCTAAAATTCTCAGACTTTCCATTGACAGCAAAGCCAAAGTCAAAATTGGCAATCTCTTAAAAGCGAATAAAGTCCCTAGGCTCAAAGCTAACTAAGCGGACGAGCATGATGACCACTGTCTTGTCGTCTGGTAGCAGACGCATCAGCATGACTAGAGTGTGGGAAAATTTAAGACCGTTTGGCGTGGCAAAACGCCGACGGATTTTTCTTAGCTGGTAGAAGCTGTTACTCATAAAGCTCCATGAATAGTCCCACTCCACGATTGACGTACACCGATCGCAGCGTATACCGCATTCTCGATGCCAATTTGGACAGGGCGCGGGAAGGCTTAAGGGTCCTGGAGGATTGGTGTCGTTTTGGGTTAAATCACCACGACTTGACTGAAAAGCTCAAGCATCTACGGCAGAGTTTGGTTCAGTGGCATACGGCTGATCTCCGAGCAGCCCGCGACACGCCTAGAGATACGGGTACAGCCATTACCCATCCCCAAGAGAAAGTCCGGAGTGGGGTGACCCAAGTCCTGCAAGCCAACTTTTGTCGAGTGGAAGAAGCGCTGCGATCGCTAGAAGAATTTGGCAAGATCTATCGGCCCGAAATGGCAGATGCTTGCAAGCAGATGCGCTACCAAGTCTACGTTTTAGAGAGTACGCTTCTAGGACATCATCGATATCAGCAGATGATGCAGGCGCAGCTCTATTTGGTAACCTCACCTACTGATAATCTGCCTGGTATTGTGGAAGCGGCCTTGCAGGGGGGCGTGCAGATCGTTCAATACCGTGAGAAGGAAGGTGACGATTGCGATCGCATTGGGGTTGCTCGTCAACTTCGAGATCTCTGTCAACGCTACGGTGCACTCTTTCTAGTGAATGATCGCGTGGATTTGGCAATGGCGGTGGATGCCGATGGTGTCCACTTGGGGCAACAGGATTTGCCAATCGCAGTGGCACGAGATTTGCTAGGCAACGGTTACATTGTTGGTCGCTCCACCACCAATCCGGAGGAGATGGCGAAAGCGGTTGCAGAAGGGGCTGACTACATTGGCGTGGGTCCCGTCTATGCGACACCGACCAAACCCGATAAAGCCGCAGCCGGATTAGAGTATGTCCGCTATGCGGCTCAAAACTCACCCGTTCCCTTTTTTGCGATTGGTGGCATCGACCTCCAAAATATCGATGAGGTCATGGCTGCTGGGTGCGATCGCGTCGCCGTTGTACGGGCTTTAATAAAAGCCGATAATCCGACCACTGCTAGCCAAGCGTTTCTTGCCCATCTGCGATCGTCTCTGGGGACATCTCAACGGTTGAATGCAGCGCCGTCATTATTCGCTGAAGCTAGTCAAAAAACCGGATTCCCTCAATAAGGATTGATTCTGCCTCCTGCCTTTCAACACACGTCCTTTCAAAATTTCCCGAGACTTCAATGACCCATTCCATCCGGCTCCAGGTCAACGGCGAAGACAAAACCTGCATGCCTCAAACCGCTTTGCCCGCCTATCTACAGCAAATTGGCTTGAATCCCCGTCTAGTCGCTGTCGAGTACAACGGCGAGATTTTGCATCGGCAGTTTTGGGAAACGACTTACCTGAAAGAGGGCGATCGGCTAGAAATCGTCACAATCGTAGGGGGCGGGTAGCTTAAAGGCGAAGAGATCGAAATATGCCAGCAGCCCCGGTATATGTCAGAAGTGATAAACATGTCTTGCTTTCCACATCTTTACTCACCGAAATGCGCGGAATCTTACTCATCCTTAAGCATTGCGTGAGTAGCCTCCCTAAAGGTCTCATCTCCGCTGTTATTGAGCGTTCAATATCAGAGAACGAGGTTGTTACTATTTCCATAGTCTCTGCAAAGACAAGCCTCAAGCTTTCGAGATTGAGACCTCTAATTGACACTTGCTGTGGTTCAGATCCTAAACACGAATAAAGCCCCCTCAACAGAAGCATTGAGGGGGCAGGGTGTGTGTGAGGAAGGGACGTTATCTACAGGGAAGAGTGTGTGATCTAGGCAATGGCGTCTTTCTCCAAGTTCTCGCGCCGTAGCTCGTCAAAATCAACGGCATCCTTATCAAGGTTTTCGCGGCGGAGTTGGTCGAAGTCAACACCTTTAGCTTGCAGTTCGACAACGGCATCCTTATCGAGGTTTTCGCGACGCAGCTCGTCAAAGTTCACAGCGTCTTTGTCGAGGTTCTCGCGGCGTAGCTCGTCGAAGTCAACACCTTTGACATACACCTCAACAGCAGCATCTTTGTCGAGGTTTTCACGACGCAGTTCGTCGAAGTTCACAGCGTCTTTGTCAAGATTTTCGCGGCGCAGTTCATCAAAGTTGAGGGTCTTGACCTGAATTTCGGTGACGGCATCCTTATCAAGATTCTCGCGGCGCAGTTCGTCAAAGTTGATGGCGTCTTTGTCGAGGTTTTCCTGGCGCAGTTCATCGAAGTCAGGAGCAGCGTAGGCAGCGGGAGCAATAGCGATGGAAGCAGCAGTCAGAGCAGTGAGGGCTAATGCAATGCGTTTCATGGTTGAACTCCTTTTGATTTATCGTTTCAATCATCTTGAGTTCTATAGTGCGGTCCTCTCCTGAGTCATTCCTGACTGCAAAATAAGTCTGGCTTAATCGCTTCCTGAGAAAGCTGAGCACTGCCACACAATGGCCTGAGAGGAATGAAGAATAGCGATTCTCTGAGCGTTGTACTGATCTGCGGAAACAATTTGATGGAGCTACAGTACCTCTATTGCTCAAGCTTTTCCTGATGCTGGAAAATCATAGTCACTTTGAATCGGCGAAGGTTAGAAGGATCTTGGAGTAAGACCCAACTCAGTTAGTTAAAACATTCAAGGTGTCATTGACAGTCTAGATTGTCATCGTTATGATGGCGACATGAGCACATTGCAGCAGCTTGCCCAGACTAATCCGAGCTGGGGTTTAGATTCATTTGTGGACACTGCAAATCGAGTTTTGCCCCAATTTTCACCTACAATCGGGGACGATCGCCCTTCGGCTGAACTCGTGAATCCGCGCTTAGTGCGGTATTACACGACCCAGGGGGTGTTGGACCGACCGCAGCGCATCGGGCGCGAAGCCCGGTATCAGTATCGGCATCTACTGCAACTGCTTGTCGTGAGGAGGCTTTTGCAGGAAGGCTATAGCACTTCGGCAATTCAGCCTATTACAACTGAGAAGGTTAATGCGGAACTGGAATCCCTTTTGCAGGGTGGTATGCAGGTCACCATTGAGGCAGCTAATCCAGCACTGGCTTTTTTGCAGTCGGTGCAGTCGCGTTCAGTTTCAACCTCAGAGGCAGCACAGTCAGCGCCGATAGCATCACCATCACCGCCGTCCCCGAGGACACCATTGGCACGATCGCGATCTGCGGAATCCACGCCCGCAACCATTTCTCAATGGCGACGCGTCGAAATTTTGTCCGGATTAGAGATACAGGTACGGGACGATTTTGTGCTCCCAAGTACCCCCCAAGAGCTGGAGAATCTGCTGCAACTGATGGCTCAAAAGCTCACGCCATTATTTCCTAATCAAAGGTCTTCATCATGACATTGCCCACTCTTACCTTTATCCCGATGCATGCTGCGATCGCCACAGGT
Organism: Oscillatoria sp. CS-180; assembly: GCF_028330965.1. Lineage (GTDB taxonomy): Bacteria > Cyanobacteriota > Cyanobacteriia > Phormidesmidales > Phormidesmidaceae > Halomicronema. The sequence goes on from NZ_JAQMUB010000026.1 coordinate 54,140, forward strand.
CGCTCAGTCACTCTCGACGTGCTGATCACTATCACTCCGCCCGCAGTTGCCCCGCACCAAAACCGGCCCCCGCTCAATTTAGGCTTTGTGCTAGACCGGTCTGGCTCGATGCGCGGACTCAAAATTGACTATGCCAAGCAGGCGATCACCTACGCGATTGAGCAGTGCTTGCCGAGCGATCGCCTGAGTCTCACCCTGTTCGATACCCATGTGAAAACCGCGATCGCTAGTACACTGGCAACTGACAAGCGCCAACTGCTGCAAACCGTTCAAACGGTGCAGGCTGGAAGTTCTACGGCACTCCACGCAGGCTGGGTCAATGGCGGGATGCAGGTCAGCCAGTATCTCAATTCGGAACACCTTAATCGGGTTATTCTCCTGTCAGATGGTTTAGCCAATGTCGGTGAAACGAATCCCGATACGATCGCTAACGATGTGCACGGACTTGCTAAGCGAGGTATTAGCACAACTGCGCTGGGGGTCGGCAACGGCTACGACGAAGATCTGCTGGAATCCATGGCCCGCAGCGGCGATGGTAACTTTTTTCACATTGGCTCTCCGAACGATTTGCCCGAGATTTTTGAGACTGAACTACAAGGGCTGGTGAATACCGCTGGTCAGTCAGTCACTCTGATGCTGATGCCTCTGGCAGGAGCTAAGGTCACAGATGTGTTGAATGATTTTGACACTCTCGCTGACGGATCTTTAAAACTGCCCAACCTGATGATGGACAATCCATTGGAGGTTGTGGTGCGGCTACAAGTTCCAGCCCTTTCGCAAGGGACTGAAGTGCTGCAAGCCTCGGCCCAATGGCAGGACACTCAAACTGCAAATTTGCAATCGCTCTCCAATACGCTCTCGATTCAAACGGTCAGTCCTGAGCAGATGAGCGATTTTCCGGCCAACCCGGCTGTGCAGGAACAGGTTGCTTTGCTGATGGCAGCTCGCGCTCGCCGTGAGGCTATCGAGTTTTTCGATCAGGGCAACGCCGCCAAAGCAGCATCGGTTCTGCAAAGTTCGGGTCAGATGCTACGCCAAATGCCGCTTTCTGCTCCGGCAATGGCAGAAGCAACAGCGCTCGAAGATTTATCTGTAGGCTTCAGTCGGGGTGCTAGTGATTCGCGCAAGCAAGCCAAATCGCAAGCCTTTCACCTCAGCCGGGGTCGTCGCAGCTCAGGGCGTCAAAGAAATGAGTCGAATAGCGATCGCTCCAGTTCCAAGTAGCCCTAGGGGCACAATTATTTGCGCCTTGGCAAAAATTGCGAGCGAGGTAGCTCTGCAGAGGGATCAAATCTATAATTTTTATAAAGGTGTTAATAGTCAGGAAAACACATGGACCTTGGAGCACTAGATCCAATCAAGCCTTGGTTGAATTTTATTCATCCCATTATCATGTGGGCGCTGTTGGGATTGAGCCTCTATGCCCTTTATTTAGGGTGGCAGATTCGTCGGACGCGATCAGCTGAAGGTGAGGCAAAGAAGGAGTTAATCAAAGGCAAATTCAACATTCGTCACCATCGCATGGGGTCAGCACTACTGGCTTTCATGATTTTGGGTAGCATTGGCGGCATGGCGGTCACCTACATCAACAATGGCAAGCTTTTCTTCGGTCCTCACCTACTAGTGGGACTCGGTATGACGGGCATCATCGCGGTGTCTGCTGCCCTGGTTCCTTTTATGCAAAAGGGAAATGATCTTGCCCGTTCAGCCCACATCACTCTGAACATTGCTCTGGTTGGACTATTTGGCTGGCAGGCGGTAACTGGGATGCAAATCGTCCAGCGGATTTTGGAGAACTTTTAAAGTCTTCGAATAGTTCGGAAAAATCATCAAAACCTTGGCGCTTTGGTAGTGACTTTCTACAGAGGGAATTCATGACCGAAGGGCCAAGGTCTTATAGCTTCATCTGGTCTTAATGGAATTGGTGACGGTTATGAATGTCAATCCAACCCACAGCTTCGGGGTGATTGGTTTAGTAGACTACGGCAGAAATAGGCTCACTATTCAGAAGATTGGGAAAGCCCATCGGTCTTAGTTTTGAGTTCTGAATTTTGAATTCCGCTTGGCGGTACAGTAGTCTGCCAATCTTGAAATTGTGAGTGAGTTATCCCAGCAAGTGTTGAGACAGACCATACGGTACTCTGATCTCTCGGTTCAGCAAATCGCGTGCATTCGCCCTCTAAATACCTCAGAATGGGGGATTTAAGGGGGATTAGCTCCCCCAGAATGGGAGCTGGAGGGCTTGAAGCGGTCAGCCTCAGCTCAACTGCACGATCTGGATTGACTCACCATTTCGAGCTTGACGCTGCACTAGTAAGCGCTATGTTTCAAGATCGACAGACTCTAGAAAAGGAGACTGAATCCGTTTGAGGAGTGCATAAAAAGGATCCCAATTATTTTCAGCGACAATGGGTTCCCAAATCGCTTCAATCTCTGGGCGCAATAGTACCGTTTTAGGATTCGTGCGCCGCAATCGTTCAGGAATTTGCTCAAGGGCTTGAGGTGTTTGGGATTGGAGCGATCGCTGATACAAAGTACGCCACTGATCCAACAGCGCTTGTGCCCCTCCATCAGATGCCTGCATGGTCGTCCGAAAAATCTCGTCAGCGTCCTCCACCCATTTCAGAGAAAATTGTCGCGTCAGCTCTAAAAAGAAAGTGTGGTAGCCAACTTCAACGTTACTCAACAGCTCAAGTGTCTGCTTCACCAAATCCACCCCTAAAGGGGACGGTAAGGCATCAAAGCCCAGCTTGTGAAGCATCCGTTGCGTATAGTAATGCCAATAGTGACCTTCATAGCGGGCTAAAGCAGCGTCTAGTTCCGTTTGAGGCATAATTCGCTGTAGCGGTTTTTGTAACATGCGGAGATTCCACTGACAGACCGCAGGTTGGTTGCGAAGACAATAGCGACTTCCATAATCGAAATAAGCCGCCGTAAAGCGAGGATCGTACGTATCGATGAAGGCATAGGGACCGTAATCGAAGCTCTCCCCCGTAATCGACATGTTGTCCGTATTCAAAACGGCGTGACAAAATCCGACTGACATCCATTGAGCCACCAATTCAGCAGTCCGCTCAACCAACTCACTATAAAAACGGACATAGCGCTCGGCACTATCTGTTAGCAGGCGGGCCTCAGGATAGTAAGTCTCGACAACGTGTTCCACGAGTCGCTGAATCAGGTCCGTCCTGTCTAAATAGTCCAACCGCTCAAACGTTCCAAAGCGAATGTGCGATCGACTGAATCGGACCATCACGGACGATCTCGTCGGCGATGGTTCATCTCCCCGCCATAGCGATTCCCCTGTTTCAATTAAGCTCAACGTCCGTGATGTTCGCACGTCTAAAGCGTGGAGGGCTTCTGCCGCCAAAACTTCTCGCACTCCCCCTTTAAGGGTCAGTCGGCCATCCCCACCCCGAGAGTATGGCGTTGTTCCAGACCCTTTAGTCCCAAAATCGTATAGGTTGCCATCTACTCCCCGAACCTGCCCATACAAAAACCCCCTTCCATCCCCCAAAAAAGCGTTGTAGGTACCGAACTGATATCCGTGGTAGCGCAACGCTAGGAAAGGCGATCGCCCTTCAAACTGGCCAAAGGCACTCACAAAATGCTCATCGCTGATTGCTGCTGGGTCAAGCCCCAATTGCGTCAAAATATCGTCATTCCGAAACCGAAGTAGATGTTGAGGGAAATCTGCCGCCGCTACAACGTCATAGTAATCATCCCCAATGGACTCTAATAGAGGGATGTAGTCCAAAGACACAAGGGGGTTCGCCTGAGAAGCTGCGGTCATAAAGCGCTGGTCTAATTTGTCTTACTTAAGAAAAGTGTAGGTTGTTAAAGTCCATCTTGGCTAAGAAATAATGACTCCAATCCAGCACGGCCAGCTATTTTCTGAGCCAGATCTTTGAAATCCCAATATACGTTATTGACTGCCTTTACATGAGCACCAATCGCTCCATCAGCAGGCTTGAGATGAAAAATTGGTTTACGGGCTTCTTGAGCCATTGGCATCAAGCTCTGATAGTGTTTCAGGAGTGCTAAACGGCTAGGGTCTTGTGATGAGGCAAGGAAAGCTGCCTCTTGTGACTGAATAACATCAGCATGATAAACCTGAGGAATTCGCTCTACCCATCTTTGAAAGGCTTTAACAGGCCTATCAAATCGAACTCCATGCTGAAGAATGACGTATCCAATAGGTTGCATATCACCATTAGGCAAAACAAGATCTGGGGCCGGATTTTTGAGGATACGCTCCTGCCACTCTCCTCTCCACCGTCTCACCGTGGGCCCAAGATTCTTAAGCCCTTGCAATGAAAACAAATCGGGTGAAAGAGGCACAACAACATAATTCGCAGATATTAAAGCAGCTCTATTGATGGCACCTAAGTTAGGCCCTAAATCAACTAACACAACATCTGCATCACTATTGATTGAGGCCTGATTTAAAAGTCTCCAGAAAGCCGAAATAACCCTGAAAGCTCTTTCTTTTCCATCTAAACAGTCTGGCCATTGGGATGATAATTCATCTTCAAATCCAGAAAGCTGTAAATCTCCAATCAAAAGGTTCAGTCCATCCTCTATGACTTCTAACTCTGGACTCGCAATGTCTCCAATTCCTCTAAGTAAAGGCTTGACACATCGAAAGACAGTATTGAAACTTTCCTCTTTTTCCCATATTTCCTCTAACCGATTCTCGTCTAAAAAAGCTGATGTCAAGTTTGCTTGAGGGTCTAAATCGGCAGCTACAACACGTAAGCCTAAGTCAAAATACATCCAGGTCAAATGATAAACGAGGGACGTTTTTCCTACCCCCCCTTTATTGTTGAAGAAGGCAATAATAGGTGAACTCATTTTTGCCTCCTGATGACGACTGAAATATAAGAGTCTTCAATAGTAAATTCTGCTGGTGGATTTCCATTCTTTTCAAGCTCTTTCTGGGCTACAGGAATGCCGATACCAAAACGCTGAACATAGCCGAGGTTTTTCATGGCCTCTGCTAAATGAGGGTTCCGATAATCAGTCACGCCTTCGCCAAAATTTCGGCGGTTGACTTGTCCAAATAATCCGCCTGGACTTTGAATTTCAATTCGATCTTGAAACCAGTAAACTCGCACCGGAGCATAGGTCTCTTCATAAGAACGATGCATTACAGCATTACGTACAAGTTGTTGCAATGCGGCGATAGGATAATCTGGTTGTTTTATCTCAACAGACTGCACTGTGATGTTTGTGGCCGTCGAAATATTGGCTTGCAAGACCTCATCTATATAGCGCAGTAAATCCACCAAACTACCACTGATATCTTTTTGATCTCGAATAGGAGCAGTTAAATCTACACCATCGAAGCGAACAAATTGAATATAGAATCCCGGAACAAATTGTCTTGGGTCCTTGCCAATTACTAGGATTCCTAAGCAGGTTGGAGAAGAATTTGGTTCCGGCGTCATAAACCGCAGCGAAATCAGCTTTTGATTTAAAGATCTTTGATTCTCTTGCAGTACTTCTGGCGCTAAGGCTGAAGCCAAATATTCATGCTGAAAACCCTCTAAGTCCAGATCGTCAATAGAGGCTGAAACGAAAGGGCGTAAATCAAAAGGTAAGTCCCTTGCACGTCTCTTTTCGTTGAGACGGCGTTCTTCTTCAGGGGTAGCCGTTGCACGCCTAGGTCCAACTCGTACACAAGTACGTCCATCAAATCTAATCGGCGGAGCATCCGATGGCTCTACAATAATGACGGCTATCTCACAGTCATTGATGATTCGCTTGTTCACCTGGAGCACGGGAAAAGGAAGGATCTTGCCCTCGGAACGGATGTTGGATAGGTTTAGCAGGAGATCATCTGTAATCGGTAAGTTAGAGCAAGTCCCATCATCATTGACTCCCACGAACAAAACGCCTGGCTGTTTGTGGTTTGGTAAGTCGTTAGCGAAAGCGCAAATTGCCTGCCTGATTTTTTTTCCGTCTGAAGCTGAAGCCTTACGCTCGACTCTATCAGATTCAAGATCGGCAAAGAGCATTGCCAGTTCTTGATCCTTCATATGTCAGTCTCCACAGTCTTCTGTGTCAATCATAATCATGGAGAGTAGAGTTACAAAAAGTTTGTATGCTAATCCTGCGCTAGTTCAAATCCTCAAGAACCTGCCTGCGCTGTCTCTATAGTTGCGATCGCCGAATCACCAGCACTCGGGTGAAAGTACTCGTAGATCTGTTGAGCCATATGAGGACCAATGCCAGGAACTTCCGCCAGCTGTTCTGGCGAGGCTTCGCGAATGTAGTCGATAGAGCGAAAGGTGGCCAGCAGTTCTTTTTGGCGATGTTGACCGAGACCCGGAATATCCGACAATCGAGAGCGCCGCATGCGATCGCTCCGCTTCTTACGGTGAAAACTCACGGCAAAACGGTGAGCTTCATCCCGTAACCGTCGCAGCAGCTGCACCCCTGGCTGTTCTGCCTCAGTTTTGAGCGGCGCCGAATCTCCAGGTAAGAAAATCTCCTCTCGCTTCTTTGCCAAACTGACAACGTTCAGTTCTGATAGCAAATTCATCTCTCGCAGAACGTCCACAACTGCCGAGAGCTGCCCCTTACCCCCATCAATCATCACGACGTCCGGCCAATCGGGATTACCCACGCGCGGCTTATTGGGGTCAGTCGCATAGCGCCGAAACCGCCGTCGAATCACTTCCGCCATACTGGCAAAATCATCTGAATGTCCTGCTCGCACCTCAGGATTTTTGATCTTGTAATGGCGATAGTGTTGCTTTGCAGGCATCCCATCGACAAACACCACCTGAGAAGCTACGGCATCCGATCCCTGAATATGAGAAATGTCGTAGCCTTCAATCCGTTTTGGCAGGTCTGGTAAATCCAAGATCTCAGCCAAATCCTGCATGGCTTGGGCATTGCGATCAGCCACTCGCTGAGTCCGCACCAGCTCATACTGAGCATTGCGCTCGACCATCTCTACCAGCTCAGCCTTGGTCTGACGCTGGGGCATCTCGATAGATACCTTACGTCCCCGCTGCTCAGTCAAATACTCTGCCAGAATATCCCCATCCGGCAGCTCATGCTGCACCAAAATCTCCGCTGGAATCTCAATAGATTCAGCTGTTTGATAGTGCTCCTCCAATACCCGCTGCAATATTTCGCCTGGTGTGCCGGCCTGGGCATCGGCATTGAACCCAAGCCGTCCGACCAAACGTCCAGCTCGGATTTGGAATAGTTGAATGCAGGCAAATTGATCATCACTGGAGAGGGCGATCGCATCCCGCGACACCGTATCATCCGGTAGCGCCACCTTTTGGTGCGCCGTTAGCCGCTCTAGGCCTTGAATTTGATCCCGCAGCTCAGCCGCCTGTTCAAATCGCATTTCCTCAGCTGCCTTTTCCATCTGCCGCGTTAAGGCGTTGACCAACTCATCCGTTCGTCCTTGAAACACCATCGCCACTCGCTGCACAATCTTGTGATAGTCCTCAGGGGAAATGAGCTGCTGGCAGACTCCCGGACAGCGACCAATATCGTAGTTCAGACAGGGACGATCTTTGAACAAAGGCTGAGGCCGCTGCCGCAGCGGAAAAATTCGCTTCGCAATGCTCAAAGTACGACGCAACAGTCCCGCGTCAACGTAGGGACCGTAATAGCGATCCTTCAGATTCTTGCGGCGCTTACGGGTCACAAAAATGCGGGGATAATCCTCTGACCACGTAATGCAGAGATAGGGATACTTCTTGTCGTCCTTTAGCAGCACGTTAAAGTGAGGCTGGTGCTGCTTGATCAGATTCGCTTCCAGCGCCAGTGCTTCAGCTTCAGTATCGGTGACGATAAATTCGATTTCCACAACCTGCATCACCATCATGGCAATCCGAGGCATATGGCGATGGCTATCGCGAAAATACGATCGCACTCGATTCCGCAGCTTTTTTGATTTACCGATATAGAGGATCTGATCCCGCGCGTCTTTCATGAAATAGACGCCGGGTTCTAACGGCAGCTCCTTTAGCAAATTCTCAAGGCGATCAGGATCTTTGACCAGAGGGGGACGCACTTCGGAATACACGATGTCAGTGAGTGGGACAAAACCTGCACTAAAAGCATAGCGAGGATCCTGGAAAGATAGCGGATACGGAATAACGACTTTGTGAATTGCAATATCCGAAGCCCATGAAGGCAAAAGAATAGAGTTAGAACTTACGCAGTTGCATCCGGCTTTGGCCCCTTAATCCCCAAATAGGGGGAAGCCGGATGCAACGTCCCCCAAAATTGGAGGATGCAAGGGGACCGTGCGTAAGCCCTAAGAGTATGAAGAATGACTCGATCTTGTATCGCTCTCAAGCTCATTTAGTTTTGGGCCGCGTCACAACGTTGCTAATGATGTAGCCCCATCGCTAGTTTCATTAGGCAAGGCGGCGACCATCTAGTTACGCCTTCCGCACTCAGATACCCTTGGGTTTAAACAAGCCTGGATGGCTAACCATATTAATTTTTTTCGCGTTTTGTTGACTCTGCTAAGAGCGTGCCGGCCATACTTTAGCGTTGGCATCAGAGGATTTCAAAATGGGTAGAGTCAAGCAAGTCGCACTTGGAATCATGGTGCTGGCGATCGCTGCTTGTGGCAGCAACTCATCAGACATCGTTGTTGAACCGACCCTACCCAGAACATTGCGCATCTTCTGGAATCAAGGGTTTTATCCAGAAGAAGATCTGGCGTTACAGCAGCTGATTGAAGCCTGGGAAGTGGAATCCGGCATTGAAGTCGAACTAACCCTCTATAGCTCCGATGACATTTTGAATCAGGCAACCGTAGCCCTAGAAAACGATAACCCGCCAGATGTCCTGTTTGCCCATCGAGCAGATTATACGCTGCAACCTCAGTGGGCTTGGGAAGGAAAATTGGTTGACGTTTCCGATGTCCTAGAACCTTACCTAGACGACTACACCCCTGCGGCGCTGGAAGCAGCCTATCTCTATGATGAGACGAAGGGCGATCGCAGCTACTACGGTGTCCCCATCGAGCAGCAAACACTCCACTTGCACTACTGGCGCAGTTTGCTGCAAGCCGCAGAACTTGACGAAGATCAGATTCCTCAAGACTGGCAAGGATTTTGGGATTTTTGGCAGCAAGCTCAGGCAACCCTACGTCAGCTCGACAATCCCGACATCTATGGACTAGGTCTGACCCTCTCAACCCAAGGTAGCGATACCTACTATTTTTTTGAACAGGTCATGGATGCCTATGATGTAGAACTGTTCGACCAAGAGGGAGAGTTTCAGGGAGACGATCCGGCAGTTCGGGCACAGCTGATTGAGGTGCTCGACTGGACGACGCAGTTTTATGTCAATGACTACGTACCTAAGGATGCCGTGAATTGGCTGGACGTCGATAACAACGTTCAGTTCTTGAATCAAGCAACGCTGATGACACCGAATCCGTCCCTCTCCATTCCGGCATCTCAGCGGGAGGATGACGCCCTGTATACGGAGCAAATTGCCACCCGAGTCTTTCCCAACGAACCCGACGGAGAGCCAATCACCTACGTCGTGACGATTAAACAGGCACTCATCTTTTCAGAATCGAGCAATATTGAGGCTGCCAAGGACTTTTTGAGCTACTTGTTGGAACCAGATCGACTGAACACTTACGTCAAAGGATCCTTAGGGCGCTGGTTTCCAGCAATGGAGTCTTCTTTGCAAGATCCTTTCTGGTCTGACCCTGCTGACCCCCATGTCGCAATAGCCGTGCAGCAGTTTACACAAAGCCCCACTCGTCCTCTCTATCACGCCGTCAACCCAGCATATTCACAAGTACAGGCCGAGAATATCTGGGGACAAGCAATTGGTCATGTTGCGATCGACGGCTGGTCCTCTGAAGCCGCCGTCGATGAGGCGATCGCGCAGATTCAGGAAATCTTGGCACAATGGGATGACTCCTCTCCATAGATTTAGAGGTCATGACCCGACAGAACAAAAGTCTGATGGGGCAAATTGTTCGCTACTTTCTTCTACTGTCCCTGGTGACCGTGGGAGCCGTTAGTGGTGTGGCTTATTTTCAGAGTCGAAATGCTATCAAACGTGCTCTTTTCGATCGTCTGATGTTGACCGCCATGCTGAAAGAGGATGAGCTGAATCGATGGATTAATGATCAGCAAGAAGAAATGTTAGCGATCGCGAATTTGCCTGAGGTGCAATCCTCTATTGAGCAGCTAACAGCTAACAGTGATAACACCCTAGCTCAAGCGGCATCGGAGGACTACCTGCGGGAACTGATGGGGGCGATCGTTAACCAGCACTCCAGCCTCAACGAGATTTTGGTGCTGTCTCCTGGTGGCAAAGTGCTGTTCTCAACGCAACCAGAAACAGAGGGTAATTTCGAAGCGATCGGGCAATATAGCTACGTTCCTATGGATGACGAAATCGACTTTGCGCCTAACTTCTACCCATCACCCAATGACCAGACATCTCGAATGTCCTTTGCCATTCCCTTTAAGAAGGCTGACCAAGGCATCGAGGGATTGTTGGCAATGCACCTCAATTTGCAGCGGATTGACGAAATTATTCGCAAACGAACGGGACTAGGGGAAACCGGGAAAACCTACTTAGTCGGAAATCAAGGCAGCAGTCTAGCTAGCTACAGCTTTTTTCTTTCTAGTCACGATTTAGGAGAACCCGATGCAGACCTGCGCAGCGAAGGTATTGATCAGGCGATGCAGGGAATTAGTGGGGCAGGCATTTATCGCGATTACCAAGGAGAGATGGTGGTTGGGGTTTATCGCTGGTTGGATAATAGTGATCTAGCCTTGATTGCTGAAGTGAGTGGGTGGGAAGCCTTTGCCCCCGCTCGTAAACTGGCTCAGACGATCGCAATCTCGGGTGTTAGTCTGGTGGGCCTGCTGACCATTTGCGTCTATTGGGGAGCGCGTCGCATTGCCAGACCGATCCTGGCGATTACCGATGCAGCAGAGCGCCTGGCCGCAGGTGATCTTCGCGCCAAAGCTCCAGTCTTGACTGATAACGAAATTGGGATCCTTGCCACAGTCTTCAATCAAATGACCGAGCAGTTGCGGCGGCTCTACACGAACTTAGAGGCCGAGGTTGCCGAACGAACTGCCGAGTTGCAGCACACCAACGAGGATTTGGCCCAAGCCAAAGAAGCTGCCGAAGTTGCCAACCATGCGAAAAGCCAGTTTCTGGCCAATATCAGCCATGAACTCCGTACGCCCCTCAACGCCATTCTGGGATTCAGTCAGCTGATGATTCGCGCTCCGCTAGTACAACCGGCCCAGCGAGAACATTTGGAAATTATTAATCGCAGTGGTGAGCACCTACTAGCGTTGATCAACGACGTCCTATCCATGTCCAAAATTGAGGCCGGACTCGCTGCCCTCAATGAGAATAGCTTTGACCTGTTCTCCCTGCTGGCTAGCTTAGAAAATATGCTGCACAGTAAGGCCAGCGCTAAAGGGCTTGAGTTACGGTTCGAGCGATCGCCAACTGTCCCTCAACACATCAAAGCCGACGAAGGAAAACTGCGGCAGGTCCTGATCAATCTGCTTGGCAACGCCATCAAGTTCACTCAAACAGGGCATATCGTATTGCACGTCACGTTTGATGAAACGTCACAGACTTGCTCTCCCAACACCGCTTCGCAAGGAACCATCAAACCGGAGCAGCCAGCAGCCCGTTTGACCGCAAGATCACCCAATGCTTCTGCACCTGATTCCCCTCTGTGCCTTCTATTCAAAGTTACTGACACGGGGCCGGGTATTGCCCAGAAAGATATTCCCAATCTGTTTAAGCCGTTTGTTCAAACAACCGCTGGGCATCAATCCCACGAGGGCACTGGACTAGGACTCGCTATTAGCCGCCAGTTTGTGGAATTGATGGGGGGGCACATTGCAGTAGACAGCAGTTGGGGTCAGGGAACGACCTTTGCGTTCACAATTCAGGCTCAGCCTGCCTATGCCAATGACCTATCCCCCAAGACTCCGCCTCGACGCGCTGTTGGTTTGTTGCCTGGTCAACCTACGTATCGAATTTTAGTGGTTGAAGATCGTTGGGAAAACCGCTATCTGCTGGTCAATCTGCTACAGGCAGTTGGCTTTGAAGTCCGCGAAGCCGACGATGGACGAGCCGCGATCGCTCTCTGGCAGTCCTGGCAGCCTCACCTCATCTGGATGGACATGCGAATGCCCGTGATGGACGGATACGAAGCGACAAGACAAATCCGCACAATGGAAGCGGCAAGAGTACAATCAGCAGGCAACCGGCAGCAGGCAACCAGCGGAGAACCTGTCGAACTCATTCAATCCTCAGCCCTCAAACCGCCTCATACCTCTACCAAAATCATCGCCCTCACTGCCAGCGCGTTTGAAGAGTCGCGCTCTGAAGTACTCGCAGCAGGGTGCGATGACTTTGTCCGCAAGCCTTTTCAAGAGAGTGCAATTTTTGACGTGATGGCAAAGCACTTGTCCATTGAATACCGGTATGAGGAAAGTCAGCAGAGTGATGAGGTCGGGTTTAGGACGCTGGTGGGGCGATCGCAGCCTCTAAACCCCTCCGAAACCAATACCTCAACCCAACTGGATCTGGCCTCCAGTCTCCAAACAATGCCAGCGGAGTGGGTGAAAGCGGCTCAGAAGGCGGCGATTCAAGCCGATGGGGACTGGTTGAAGGAGTTAATCACCCAGATTCCCGAGCAGGAGCGATCGCTCAAAATCCACCTCTCATCTTTAATCGACCAATTCGAATTCGACAGCATCCTCGACCTCACCCAATCCATCAGCGTCAGCTAGCTGTCTGTCATTCAACTGAAACATTCTGCTATCAACGCTATTGCTTCAAGGCTGTTTAACACCTCACAAAGTACGCTCCAAGTTGAGAGATCCGGCTCATCAAATTGACTGAATCGGAAAAACGCTCTCATCTATTCCCTTCAATATTCTTACTGCCTTCACCCATTGAAACCGTTTATCAAAAGACTGCTCACTGTATCACGTTCACTAATTTTATTGAATTTATGAAATAAAATTAGGCACAAAAGTTGATTCATTAAAATAATTTTTCCATATAAGATGGCACAAGCTTTTTTATAATTAAAAAATAAATTTTAAGCTATTAAAAAATAGAAGGTATTGAAATCTCTAGTTAGAATCGAGAATATTTGATTGGTGTAATCCTTGTCCAGTAAGGTATATAGCTGCATCTCTTGAATTCCGCCTTTGCTCATTTGCTATATTTAAAATTCTATTCTTCTCGGAAAATGATTGAATTTTAAATATCTATATCGATTGCTTGCACGGCGGCTTTTAGATATCATCCATTTAGTGATTGAGCAACGTCTCACTTGTGTTTCTATCATTCTTTGCTATGGCTTGTTTGCATCTGTCAGGCTTCATGGCGTCAGGCTGTAATAACTGCCTAGCCGACCTCTTTCTGTAGACTTTTATGCGTTTCAGTTCAGCCTAAAGAAATCTATATTCGATAGGCAGTTCTACTTCTTAAAAGCTTTTTGTCTGATTCCCTCACAATCACCAGCGCAAGTTAGGTGAGGGTTTTACTAAGCTCGTGAACTGGAATTCCCTGATATGCATTCTGCCGCCGAGCTCGATTGAGCACTTTCTCGTCAGAGCCGATGTCTGGAAAAGAACGGTTGAGACTGCTGACGGATAGCGGCATCCCTGAGTCAATCGACACCTTTTATCCTTTTGATCGAGGAGTTACCTCATGTTGGACTGTGGCTGTGGTCAATCTTCTTTAGATGTGGCGAGTGATCTGAACAGCGATGGCTTGGGTTTAGCTACGGCTGAGTCTACGCTAGAGCCAGCACTGAGAAGTGACGCTCCGCTCCAACTCAGTCCCGTGCCCACCTCACTGCTGTTTGAGGAGAGTACTGAGGGATTTAGCGCTGGGGGGTTCAATGCCGACCCTCAGGTCGTCCAGGACACACCTACCCCGTCAGACAGTCTGACCGGACTAGCTGAAACCAGCGGCCCGCTCGTAGGAGCGCTGCCCGGCATTCCCGGTGTCGGCTGCATCTTTCGAGTCCCGGATTTGACCATCGCCCCTGATGCCGAATTACGTAGCAACGCGGATGGAACAGTCACGCTGAGTTGGGCAGTCACTAACCTCAGCGGGGACAATAGTTGCGCTGATGTCGCGGCGAACAGCTTTTTCAATCGCTTTTGGCTCTCGTCGGATGAAGTTTTAGACGTCACAGGCGATCAGGCGATCGCAGCGGTGGGAGGCCCCGGCAATGTTGACGATAGTTACTATCGCAATCAGGAAGCAATCGCGGTGGATGAAACCTCGGCGCTGCGGTCAGAGACCTTCTCCATCAATAGCGACGATCCCTTCTTAATTCTGTCGGTAAATCAGCCGCAAGGGATTGGTGAAACGGACTTCACCAACAATGTGGTGGTGTTTGATTTACGGACGCTGGGGGACACGCCAATTGAGGCGACAGCGTTAGACAATACTGGCTACAACCAACAGACTAACTGTGCGCCGGAGCATGATGTCGAGGTTAACTCCAATGTGGAGACGCACTCTGGGGCGTTGACTGAGACCCACACCCTGGCGGCCTATCAATCTCAGGGCAGGGAGCGGGCGCTGACGCTGCATTATGACTCGACCACGGCTGATGTGCAACCCATCGTGCATTTTGCTTATGAGAATGTGCAGGATGCACCGGGAACGCAGTTGCTGATCGCCCGCATGACCCTCCAGGCCGGTGATACGACCATTGCGGTGCCGGGCTACACCGGCGACCAGTTTGGCTTGAGTGGCGGCGAACACTTTTGGACCGTGCCAGATCAAGACAATGCGATAGTGCAGGGGGCCCTCCAGACGGACATGAGCGCTCAAGCCTCGGGCGTCTACACCTACCAGGTGGAGCGTGATATTCAAACCTTTGATGCAGCAGGCACGTTTGACCCGTTGCGGCATACCACCACGGGCACCGTCACGGTCGTCAACCGCACTGGCAGTCCCTTTGGCAATGGCTGGACGCTGGAAGGATGGCAGGAAATCATCGTCAACGATGACGAGTCGGTGCTGCTGTTGAATGGCAATGGCACCCATCAGATTTTTCAGCCGCCCGCCGAGCCTGGTGGTGCCTACGTCTCACCGGGAGGCGACTATTCCCAGCTAGAGCGGCTAGCCGATGGTACCTTTCAGCGGACGCTGCGCGACCAGACGGTGACCACCTTTAACGCCCAGAATCGCTTGGAGACGGTGACTGATCGCAATGGCAATACCCTCACTTACGTCTATGATGCGGCGGGTCAACTGACGACCATGCGCGATGCCGTCGGGCTCGAAACGACGTTTACCTATACTGACGGTCGCGTCACGACGATTACCGACCCTGCCGGTCGGCAGACGCTGCTAGCCTACGACGCGGCAGGCAATCTGCAAAGCATCACCGACCCCGATGCCGCTGTTCGTACCTGGGAATATGACGACCGTTCTCGCATGACGGCCGAAATCGATCAGCGGGGTCACCGAGAAACCACCGAGTACGACGCCTTTGGTCGCGTAGATCGCTCGATTCGGCGCGATGGCAGCAGCATTGACATTGACCCGGTGCAGGTGCAAGGGTTAGCGCTGCCTAGTCAAACGATTGACCCCATGACCGCTCCGGTAGCGTTGACGCCCACCGCCGCCGACCTCCTGACGCCGACGGCTACCCACACCGATGGTCGGGGCAATGCCACCGTCTTCACGCTGAATCAGGCGGGAAATCTGCTCAATCAAACGGACGCCGAAGGCAATGTGGTCACCTTTGAGCGCGAGTGTGACTGCGGGGAGGTGTCAGCCATTGTCGATGGTACCGGCGATCGCACCACGATTACCTATGATGAGCAGGGCAACCCCAGCCTGATTGTCGATAGCATTTCCGGGGCGGCGGGCCTGCAGCAGGTGTTTGACCCGCAATTCAATCAGCTAATTCAGGTCACCGATGAGTTAGGCCGCCAGACGCTGCATGAGCTGGATGCCGCCGGTAATATTATCGAGATGCGTCAGGTGATAGGCGCAGTGGGCGGGGCCGATGACCGGGTCACGACGATGACCTACCGCAGTGACGGGCTCGTGGAGACGACGACTGACCCGCTGGGTCGGACGACCACGTTTGAGTATGATGCGCGGGGTCTCATCACTGCCGTGACCTACGCCCAAGGCACCGCCGCCGAAGCGGTGGAGCGCTACGAGTACGACAGTGCGGGCAACCAAAGCGCCTTTATTGATGCCCGAGGCAACCGCACCACCTTTGCTTACGATGGGCGCAATCGCCTGATTGCAATGGTGGAAGCCGACCCGGATAGCGAGGGACCGCTGACCACCACGACCACTCAGTACGTCTACGATGCGGCGGGGAACTTGGTGCGGCGAGTGGATGGTCGAGCGCACGAGACGCTGTATGACTATGACACGATGAATCGCCTGGAGCGCCTGACCGAGGCGGACCCCGATGGTGAGGCGGGGCCGCTGCTCTCCCCCGTCACGACCTTTGGCTATGATGCCGATGGCAATCTGACGACGCTCACTGATGCGCGGGGCAATGTCACCAGCTATGCCTACGATGCCCGCGATCGCCAGCGCCAAATCACTGAGGCCGACCCCGACGGGGCGGGGCCGTTGACATCACCGGTCACCACCTTCAACTATGACCTAGACAACAACCTCACCGAGTTGACCAATGCTCGGGGTCATGTCACGAGCTACACCTACGATGCTCGCAATCGCCTGACGCGCACCACCTCGGCAGACCCCGATGGTGAGGGCGCGTTGCCAGCCCTGGTAACGGAGTATGAATACAATGTGGTCGATTTACTCACTCAGCTCACGCGCCCCGGCGAGCGGACGACGACCTATCAGTATGACGAGCTGAATCAGTTGGTGCAGCTCACCGAGCCCGACCCTGATGGCGCCGGGGCGCTGACGGCTCCGGTGACGCAGTATGCCTATGACCTGGCAGGTAACCAGACGCAAATGACCGATGCTCTGGGGCGGGTGACGACGATGCAGTACGATGACCGCAACCGCCTCATCCAAATCACGGATCCCGACCCCGATGGCGCAGGGGTACTGCTCGCGCCCGTGACGGGCTACACCTATGACGCCACCAGTAATCAAACCTCGATGATTGACCCGCTAGGGCGCACCACCACCTTCCAATACGACGGGCGCAACCGGCTGATTCAAACCACCGACCCCGACCCCGATGGTGAGGGGGCACAAATCGCGCCGCTGACTCGCTACAGCTATGACGCGGTGAGTAACTTGACGGCCACCAGCAATGCCTTGGGCCATACGACGCAGTATCAGTACGATGCCCTCAACCGGCAGATTGCCGTCATTGACCCGCTGAATCAGGCGACCCTGTATGGCTATGACGCGGTGGATAATCTGCTTTCGGTGACGGATCCGCTCAACAATCAGACGAGCTACGCCTACGACGGGCTCAATCGCCTCAGCCAGGAGACTAATGCCCTGGGCTTCAGCCGCACCTATGGTTACGACGCGATGGATAATCTGACGCAGCTCATTGACCGCAACGGCCAAACCCGGCAGTTTACCTACGATCCGCTGGATCGCCGCATTGGGGAACAGTGGCTGGCTGCCGATGCTGCCGTCCAGCGCAGCTTTACCTACGGCTTTGATGCCCTAGGACGACAGAACCAGGTGCAAGATAGTGACGCGGCGGGGACAGTATTGAGCCGCACCACCTACAGCTTTGACGCCCTCGACCGACTGACCGCTGAAACTGTGACCACTGCCCCAGCGGTACCGGAAGTCACCTTTAACCACGCCTACGACGCGGTGGATAATCGCACCCAGACCACCGACACCATTGCGGGTACCCTCAGCGGCATCACTGACTACACCTACGATGGCTTGGACCGCATGACCCAGGTGCAGCAGGGTGGCACGGGCGTCCAGCCCAAGCGAGTCGAGATGGGCTACAACGTCGCGAGTGAGTTGACCTCACTCTCGCGCTTTGCCGGAGCCGAGGGCACGACGCCGGTGGCGACCACCAGCTACAGCTATGACGGCACGGGACGGCTGGCGCAGCTCACCCACGCCACGGCGACTGCCCCCATTGCGGACTATCAGTTCAGCTATGACGCGGCGAATCGGCTCACCACCTTAGTAGCCCCCGACGGCACCGCCACCTACACCTATGATGACCGCGACCAGTTGACCGGGGCG
>NZ_JAQMUB010000027.1 GCF_028330965.1 Oscillatoria sp. CS-180
GGCGCGGTACACATTACCTTTCGCTAGTTCCTTTTACTGCTTTCCTCCTGCACTATGTCCAAAAAGAAACCTAAAACCCTAGGCACAGCACTACCCAGCATCATCAAAATCCTGCGGCATTTTTGGCCTCATCTGCGGCAGCAGCAGCGGCTGATCTGGACAGCGTTCTTCGCCTTGTTTGCAGAGACCGCCATGCGACTGCTGGAACCCTGGCCCCTGAAGTTAATGTTTGACCGTGTTATCCTGCCGGGATTCCAGGTCGAGACCATAGGTATTCGCGGCTTAGAGGGACTGTCACCCGTCCTTGTCTTGACCCTCCTTGCGATCGCCTTAATTCTCATTGCTGCACTCCGAGGCATGTTTGCCTACCTCAGCGCAGTCAACATGGCAGTCGCCGCCACCCATGTCATGACGGACATCCGCAGCACCCTCTACAGCCATATTCAGCGGCTTTCCCTCTCCTTTCACAATCAGGCCAAAAGCGGTGATCTGATCACCCGTGTCACCTATGACATTGAACGCCTGCGAGAGGTCACCGTCGTGGCAGCCCTGCCCCTGATCGCGAACACTGTGACGCTGTTGGGCATGGTTGGCGTCATGATCTTTCTGAATTGGGAATTAGCAATAATCGCGATCGCCATCCTGCCCCTCTTCCTGATCACCACGCGCCACATGGGCAACAAAATTCAAGTCGTGGCGCGACGACAGCGTAAACGAGAAGGAGCCATGGCGGCCTCTGCCGCTGAAGCGATCGGAGCCATGCAGGTCGTGCAGGCTCTTTCCCTCGAATCCATGCTGGAACAAACCTTCAGCAAGCAGAACCAGAAGAGTCTTAAGGAAAGTGCCGAAGCCCAACGGTTGCGAGCAGGGCAAGAGCGTTTAGTCGAAATCCTGGTCGCGATCGCCACTTCTCTGGTGCTTTGGCGGGGTGTCCAACTGACTCTCCAAGGCGCAGTCACCCCCGGCGATTTGCTAGTCTTCATCACTTACCTCAAAGTTGCCTTTAAACCGATGCGCCAGCTGGCCAAATATACCGGACAAATCGCCAAAGCGACCGCTTCCGGTGAACGCATCATCAGCCTGATGGAGATTCAGCCCGACGTGCGAGATCTGCGGGGTGCCCTTCCTGCGCCCGCTTTTAAGGGGGCCGTGCGCTGTGAAAATGTGACCTTCGCCTATCGATCCAATCAGGGCATCCTACGAAACCTTAGCTTTGAGGTGCAGCCAGGACAGCGAGTGGCGATTGTCGGTCCCTCTGGCAGCGGCAAATCCACCCTCGTCAGCTTACTACTGCGGCTCTATGATCCCATTGAAGGCAGCGTCTGCATTGATGATCATGACCTGCGAGAATACACCCTCGCTAGCCTGCGACCTCAAATCAGCATCGTCCTGCAAGACAGCATTCTCTTTGCGGCCACCGTGCAAGACAATATCGCCTACGGCAACCCCAGCGCCACCGATGAGGATATTATCGCCGCCGCTAAACTGGCCAACGCCCATGATTTCATTACTCAACTACCGGATGGCTACGACACAATGCTGGGCGAGCGAGGAGCAACCCTCTCCGGTGGTCAGCGCCAGCGAATTGCGATCGCCCGTGCCGCTGTCCGCAAAGCCGCCATTGTCATCCTCGACGAACCCACCACCGGTCTCGACAATGCCAGCGAATGGGAAGTAACTGAAGCCCTGCATCGGCTGACCCAAAACTGCACCACGTTCTGGATTTCCCACAATCTTCATACAGTTCAAGATGCTGACCAAATCTTCTATCTAGAGCAAGGCCAGCTATGGGAGCAAGGAACTCATAGTGACCTCATGGAACTTAATGGTCGCTATGCACGACTGTATCGTATGCAGGAAAATCAACGTCCCCTTGCTTTGGTTTCGTAGCTTCTCAGCACGAGATCTAACGGCAAGTTACAGCAGGTCTTACAGGATGTCGTCCAGTTATTGCACAATTTCCCCCCAACATCATCTACCCACAAATCATCTCAGAGTTAGATGAAACCTTAGGGGAGCTACATCACCCTATAACGAACGTCATCGCTTAGAGTAATCCGACAATTTGTCCCCGCATATACGGGGATATTCGATTATACGTCTAATTTTAAAAGCCTCCATCTCGTTAAACCACGATCGCAAGTAGCGTCTCATCTTTAAAAACTGGAATAGCGCATCAAAAGAGGACACTTCCTGCCAAGTCCTTGCATCGGTATTGGTTCATCCGATTTACCGTCTATCCCTTAGTTCTTCTAAATCTATGATTGCTCAACTCAAACAGCTACAAACCCAAACCTCCCTTCCTGGCTATGTTTTACCACCTGTCCCTCAGACAGGAACCCGTGTCATCCTTCTCCGCCACGGTCGCAGCACCCTCAACGACCAAGGACGCTACCAAGGCAGTTCTGACACCGGAGAACTCACCCCAGAGGGTATGGCGGCCTCTCACGCAATTGGTCGCTATCTCAAGCAGTGCCCCGTTGATGCCATCTACGTCAGTCCCCTCAAACGCGCTCAGGATACAGCTGCTGCCCTCCTACCTCACCTCACAACCCCTCCCCTCAAAAATCTCAGCACCTCAGACCTGCTGAAAGAAATTCACCTTCCAAGTTGGGAAGGACAGCGTTACGAAGACGTGCGATCGCATCAGCCAGACCTCTATCGCTGTTGGCAAGAAACGCCTGATCAGTTTCAGCTCTCCTCAGGAGCCTCCACCGTCTATCCCGTTCAAGACCTCTACCAGCAGGCACAGCGGTTTTGGCAAACCATTCTGCCTCGCCACTCCGGCCAAACTCTATTAGTTGTGAGTCACGGCGGCACCAATCAAGCCCTGATTAATACCGCCCTGAAATCATCCGCTAGCCAACACCATCTCCTACAGCAAACCCATAGTGGTCTCACCGTGCTCGATTTTCAGACACCGACTGACGAGTTCGCCCAGCTTCATCTCTTGAATCTCACCCTCAACAGCGACGCTGCGGCTCCTCGTCTGCCCAAACTCAAAGCAGGCAAACAAGGACTGCGCTTGCTGCTGCTGCCTTGTCAGCCTGGCATTGCTCCTGATCCATCCTTAGCCACCCTACTCAGCTCAGAACCCATCCAAGCTGCAGTAGTTCAAGATTGGCAAGACCCAACCCCCCGGCCCCATCAGCATGTTTGTCGCCAAGTCGCGAAAACCGTGCTGTGCCAAAACCCTGAAACCGTGGTCCTATCCGTGAAGCGATCGCACTTCTGGCCGCAATGGCAAGCCGCCATTGAAAATTCCCTCCATGCCCAACAGCCCGGTACGCTGACAACCCTGTTAGCGATCGCGCAACCTGCCTCAGTTCAACGGTTCCTCAACACCCTGCTCGCTCTCCCCGAGGACGCCAGCAGCCTCACCCTCCAGCCCAACACCCTGAGCGTCGTCCACTATCCCAACGCTCAAACCCGGCCCATCCTTCAAGGCATGAACCTCATTGCCCTGTAGATTCTATTGCAGTAAGAGCGGACTTAAGGACCTGTAGCTTTAGCCATCTAGGCTTGTGTTCTGATTGGACGAACAAAGCCCGCTCTTACCGCAGTGCCAACACCAATCGCCAGCCCAACAATCGCCCCGTATGCCCCGCCGCGCGATCGCTCACCCTTAGTCGCCAACGTCCTCTCGCAGCTGCATCAATCACCCTCATCAAGACAGGCGTGTTGCTCAAGTCATACCGCTGATCGAGCGTTTGCTGCTGGCCCAACGAGCGTCCCTGCAACAGCACTTCTCGTCCTCCAGGCGGCTGTAAAAGCACCATCACGTCCCCTAAAAACGTGTGCTCCAGCTTCACCTCAACAGAGATATCCTGCACCACGCCCTGCTCGTTACAGAGTAGCGATCGCACCGCCCCCTCAACCTGATTATCTGGAATCAGCACCGCAGCCGTATCCTTCAAATCCACCGTATTGCGGTAGCTACGGCCCTGCCAGAGTCTTCGCTTAGCCTCTTGCACTGCCTTGAACGCATTCACCCGACCATAGCCGAACCATTGGGAATGCCCATTGTTGTCATAGGTGCCATGTCGCAAACCGAGCTGTGGATCTGGATCCGAGTCCACCACTTTGTCAGCCGTCTGCTGCAGAATTTGTTTGACGTCCCGAGCGGTCAGATTGGGATTCGCCGACAGAACCAATCCCGCCACTCCGGCCACCACCGGACATGAGCTTGACGTACCGCCAAACGTGTTGGTGTAGGCGTCTCGGTTATAGCCCGCAGCGCCCGTGCGATCGCTCGTCACCATACCTCGTCCCACAATTCTGGAGGCAATAATCGGTCCCGTTTTCACCGAACCCAACTCTGGCAGGGCCGCTGCTGGATGCGCATTATTGCTAGGAGCCGCCACCGAAATGTGTTTTCCCCAACTGCTATAAGCCGACTTGGTATTCAAGCTGGTACAGGCCGAAACGGCGATCACATCTGGATGGATGGCAAAACCGCTCAGCCATTCCGTTGGCCCTCTTAATGCATTACTCGGCCATCCTCGCTCATTGACTGTGCCACTAACCGGTCGATTGGCATTGCCTGCCGAAAAGACAACCACACAGCCCTTGCCACCTCGTCCTGTCGTCGCCGCTTGCGTTAGCGCATTGCTCTGGCGGATTGACAGTGGAAAATTCACCGATGCTGGAGACCAGCTACAGGAAATGACCGCAGCCCCCTTTTGAACCGCCCATTGAAAAATGCGTTCAACCGATTCATCGTCTAGAAATCCCGTGGTTCGAATGGGCATGAACCCGCAACCCGGCGCTACCCCAACAACTCCCGTTTGGTTTTCCTCCGCGATCGCTAAACCGGCACAAGAGGTTCCGTGATTTTCATCCGCCGCTGTAGGCAGTGGCACTGCATCCCGCGCCTTCAAATCCATCGGCGCAACGATTTTGCCCGTCCCTTGCAAATCAGGATGGTCTAAATCAAATCCATCATCGCTGACGGCAATCACGATAGATCGGCTCCCCCGAGTCAAATCCCAGGCCTGCTCAACCGAAATATGAGCGTCTGGCCTGATATTCGATCCCATCGTCGATGTTAGATGCCACTGCTGACCAAACAGCTCATCTTGAGGACGATACAACTGCTCCGCTTCCACTACCACATTGGGTTCTGCTGCCAGCACCTCCGGTAGCCCAATCAACCGATTCGCAATTTTGATAGGATTCTCTGTCGCCTGTCGAGTTACCAAATAAACAAACGCATTGGGAATGCCGGTCAGGGCGTGTGATTCTGATAGCCCATACTGCTGTGTCAGCGATCTCCCAGTTGCCACAGTCACCGTCGGGGCAAACTGCACCGTCATTTGGTCTGTCAGATACAGCCACGTTTTTGGACTTGAGACGGGCTGATAGACCCGGCTAGCAAACTGCACCCACTCATGCGATCGCGCCGCCGTCAAGCAGTCCTCCAACCGCGTAGTCGCAACCCGCCATTCCACCAGCTCTCCCCGGGCCACCGGACGCACCGACAGAGGCTCAATCACAGGCCGCAGTAGCTCCACTGCATCAGGCATTGTCAACCGGGTCGTAAAGCGATCGCGCACCCGCATCAACAGCATCTCCGCCCCGCCCCGCTGCAGCGTCAGGTAGTTCTCCGAATTATTCTGATCCGAATTATCTTGGTCGGTCATCAACGCCACCTGTCCTCAAATCCAATAGCTTTTTCCGGATGTCAGAGTCCTGCTGCCCGGTGGAACATCCTCCACAACTCCACCGTCTAACAGGTCACAAATCCCCTAAGAATCAACATTTCGCCGTGAAGTATCCTCCAACTTTAGCCAATGCAATCCACGACAGCTTCGTCCCATTCGCAATTAGTCACAAGCAAAGTGGTAAGATACCTCAGTATTTTTTGAATATCCAGTTTTTGAACTTAGGTTCCCTCATGGCTGTACGTTCCTTTCTCCGTCCTCACAAGACATTTCGCTGGTTGGGTAGTGGGTTCCTAGCCATGACCTTGGTGGGTGCTCTGGCATCGGCAACCCCTGCTCAAGAGCCTGCTGAGCCTGCCCCCGCTGACGAAACCGAAGAAGTCGAAACCCCTTCAGAAGTGCGTCGCCTGGATCAGATTTCTGATAGTGACTTCAGTATCGTCTATGCCGACCAGCTGACAACGGAAGCCACTGATGCGATCGCCGACCAGCAGTTCCTGACCGCGATCGACAAACTGACGGAAGCTCGCGAGCTGTACAATCAGCTCTCTCTCTATTACCAAGAGCTAGCTGAAATGTTCTTCGGCATCGACACCCGCCAAAACCGCAGCAACCGAGAAAAAGCGATCGAAACTGCGCAAAAGCGCGATCAGGCAACTTACCAACTGGCCCTAATCCACCGCACCCAAGACGATCCTGAAAAAGCAGTTCCCTTGCTGATGGAAGTTTTGAGAAGTCAGCAGCCTACCCGAGAATTAGGACAGCAGGCTTACCAACAGCTCTACGAACTCGGTTTTGTAGAAGCGCCCTACGAATTCCGATAAAAAGTCTTGTGCTAACAATGTGGCATTGAGGAAAGTCCTAGAGTACGAACGCATGGCTCAGACGTACGACGCACTTAAGATTCTCCATAAGCTGTTCCTACGTCTAGCCCTTGCTAAACTCGTCCTAACGGAGTGCAGATCTCAGCAATCCTGAATGAATTGATACAGTAGAACAAAACTGCCAGGGAAAAAGTATGGTCACTGCAGAGCAAGTTGTCTCTATGATTCAAGCAGGCATTCCCGATGCCGAGGTTAAGGTCAACGATTTGACAGGCGGCGGCGACCATTTTGAAGTCACAGTGGTTTCAAATGAGTTTGCGAATCGATCGCTGGTTCAGCAGCATCAGCTAGTCTATAAAGCTGTGCAATCCGCGATGTCAAGCGAGGCAATTCACGCCCTTGCCCTGAAAACCTACACGCCTGAAACGTGGGACAGCGTTAGCCAGCGTGCCTGATCATTGACTGTTAGCGATCGCTCAATATCAAACACTCAATTCCGCGAGGTACATTAGCATGACCCCCGAAGTTAAAGAACGCATAGAAACCCTGATCAACCAAAGCAAGATTATGGTTTTCATGAAGGGCAATAAACTGATGCCCCAATGTGGTTTCTCTAACAACGTCGTTCAGATTTTGAACGTGTTAGGCGTCCCCTTCGAAACCTTCGACGTTTTATCCGATCCTGAAATCCGTCAGGGCATCAAAGAATATTCCAACTGGCCCACCATCCCCCAGGTTTATCTCAATGGTGAGTTTCTGGGTGGCTCCGACATTTTGATCGAGCTATATCAAAACGGCCAGCTTCAGGAAACCGTCGAAGTCGCGCTTGCGTCATAGCTCAACCCAGCCTTAATCCAATACCTTACAAAAGCAGTGAGATGTTTTGATCCCGCTGCTTTTTGTTATGGCCGTCGCCAGTGACGTTAGGGCAAGACAGCGAGTTATACAGCAACGCGCTAGGCACCAAGATGCTCTGGGTGCACTAACCTAGACGACTCTGAGGTAGCAAACGTGCAATTTGAGTCAATTTAAGCCCTTGTTGATTGACGGAATAGTTGCCCAAGCCAGCAGCCACTCAACAAAAGAATGTGAATTCCAGCTGCAAAAGGGGCAGCGTAAGTGTAGCTACGAGCCACTGCTACAGCCTGAAAGACTTGCTATACAAGGATTTTGTGTCAGTTCTTTTGAACTACACTCTTAAGAGAAACTAAGATTTTCTCTAATCGCTGAACGAATGTACTTTGTTTCAGGCTTTGCCTCTAACCGTATGGCACTTCGTTGCAGTTACGCTGTCACTACTCCAGTTAGGGACAGTAAGGGTGCTGAAGTAAGGATGACTTTTCAGTAATTCTTTAACAGCCTCCCAGGCAATGATCGTGTCAATATTGTTAGTCCCGTGCATTTCAGTCAGGCGACTGGCATGCTCTAA
Organism: Oscillatoria sp. CS-180; assembly: GCF_028330965.1. Taxonomy (GTDB): domain Bacteria; phylum Cyanobacteriota; class Cyanobacteriia; order Phormidesmidales; family Phormidesmidaceae; genus Halomicronema. The sequence goes on from NZ_JAQMUB010000027.1 coordinate 7,917, forward strand.
AGCAGCTTTGAGTCGGGAGCCAAAGGCTGATCGAGAGGATGACTGCTTTTGTCGCTGTCGCGATGTAGAGAGTGCAGACGCTGTTGTGCAGATACGGGTTGTATAGGCCATGGTGAAAATCATCTTTGCCATAACTGTTAGCAGCCTATCAATAATTTCCGCAAATGAGAACACTGACAATATATAGAATTCGACTATGACTGATCAGCTTTCTTAACCTATTGGCGCTAAGTGGAATAGTTGCAACGCGAACAAACTTTCAGTAGATACTCAAAAACTAAACGACCCCAAATTGCAGCTTGCTGACCTTAAGGCTTAGATCGCTAAAGCTATCAAGATCAGCCGATTTTAGCCTTCGTTGTCCTTTTCCTCTGCCGCCATCGCTTGAGCGCCAGATATCTTTCTAATACCCACTGCTCCCAAAGGGGACGGTGTTTTTGATAGTAGTATCGTTGGCTGTGGCGGTATGTCTCAGCCATTTTTGTCGCCGCTTGGGCGACTGAATATCCCCCCAAATGGACCAGCGACACCTCCGGCGTGTAGAGCAGCTGATAGCCCAGTTCTCTGACTCGCTGACAGAGATCAGACTCCTCAAAATACATAAAAAAAGCTTCGTCAAATCCGCCCACTGTTTCAAACAGCGATCGCCGCATCAGCATCGCCGCCCCAACAATAATATCCACATAGCGATCGCTGCCATATTGCTGAGCCAGAGCCGGTCGATTGCGAGGATTTCGATATTGTCGAACCTGCTGCAACGTTTTGAATTCGCCCCAAAGACCAATTTCGTGAGCGATCGAGAGTTGAAAGCTACCATCCTGATTGATCAATCGCGGTCCCACCATGCCAATATCAGGAGCGCTCTCCAACTTCGCGATCAGCGCTGGCAAGATATTATCCGTGAGCACCGTATCCGAATTGAGCAAAAATAGAGAGTCGCCCGCAGCGTGACGAACCCCAATATTGTTAGCTGTGCCAAAGCCCCAATTCTGAGTTTGACGCAGCAGCTTCACCTGAGGAAATTTGTCAGCAATGAGTTCAGGACTGCCGTCCTGGGATGCATTGTCCACCACAATCACTTCAATATTAGGTGACTCAATGTAAGCAAAAATTGAGTGCAGACAATCCACAATGACGTGACAGCCGTTGTAGTTGACGATGATGATAGAGACTTCAGTTCGACTCATCCAATCCTTTTTCCAGTCAGCTTTTTAGTCAATAGAGTCTTGATTTTTATCACGTCAAAAATCACCTTATTAACCAGCAGGCGTAAAGTAATTCCCTGAGCACCATATCCCTTTAGAAAACTCTGAAGGCCCAGCTTGAGAATGGAAAATCCAAAGTCTATCCTATTAGCATGAAAAGGATTCGTTCGATCAGATTCCAAGCTTGAAGAAAAACGCTGATAAAACGCCTCACTTAACTGCCGATGAATCGGATAACTCTTCAACGTTAAGCGGCCTTTTTTCGCCAACCAAAGTTCTAACTCTTTGCGGATAGTTCCAGCTTGTTTTTCAGCACCCACCACATTGCTGGCGTGCTGCCGATACTGCACTAGCGGTTCTCGAATATGAACAATGCGTCCCTTTTGTGCGGCGACGAGAGCCAGCCAGTGGTCATGGTACCATCCTCCCATTGAAGGCAATTTTGGAAACGGTAACACATCTGGAACCAAGCTTTTCCGAATCATGACGGTGCAGCCCGTCACCGTATTTCTTAGCAGCAATAGCTGAGGACTGAGCCTTTCCGGCTGACGTTTCTCGTAATCCCAAACTGAACCATGAAGCAGCTGACCCGTGGCATCAATTAGTTCTAAATCAGAATGGGCTAGCAAAGCATCCTGCGCCTCAAGTTCTGCCAGGAGCCGACTCAGCTTTTGTGGATACCAAACATCATCCTGATCCGAAAAGGCAAGATGGGTGACGGTCGGATCTTGGCTGAAGTAAACTAGGCCAGATTCAAAGTTGTGGTAAGCGCCTAAATTTTTAGACTGAGCACGATAGATAAAGCGATCGTCATTGCCAATGATTTCAACAATGTGCCGTCGAATTGTTTCGCTAGAGCCGTCATCCAAAACGAGACAACTCCAATTGGCAAAGTCCTGATTTTGGATTGACACTATTTGCTGTTCAAAGTGAACGCGATCGCAATTGTAAGTAGCCAGGACAATGCCTACTCGAAACGGTTGAGTGTTCAGCAACTCGGACATAACCGACCAGAATAACCAGGCGAGGTAACCCTAACCCTATGCAAGAGATTGTACGAGGCTTTTCGAATAATGCGTCAGTAGTGTGTGCCCGTTTTCCGATGATGCACGGCTGTTTTAGCATTCGTTTCCAAAAGTTCTCCCGCATTCACCTTGGCATAGACCACCCAGTGATCCCCGCACTCCATGCGATTAGCGACTTCGCATTCCAAATAAGCGATCGCCTGCTTCAGGATGGGACAACCGTTTTGTCCCTCCATAGTCTCGACGCCCTCAAAGCGATCTTCGCCTGGCCCAAACGGTTTCAAGAAATGCTTCATCGGACCCAGGTGCTGCCCTTCCGCCAAGATATTGAGCGTGAAAGAGCTGCCCGTATGCAAAAGCGATTCGATTGCTCGATCCTTGGCAACCGCTACCGTAAAACCCGGCGGATTAAACGTTGCTTGCGAAACCCACGACGCCAGCATTGCACTAGTTGCATCACCCTTTCGAGTCGTTGCCACACAGAGAGAACCCACCAAGCGACCCACCGCTTGCTCTACCGAACTGGCCGGCGTGCGGGGTGCTTTAGCGCGTTTCACCTTCTTCAAAGCTTGGGCAAAATCAGTTCCGACCTCTTCACAATATTGCAGCGTCGATTCAGTCGGCTTGAACTTAACTCGAATGGGATCAAACGCCAGACTGTAGCCGCCATCCTTCAGCTTGTTTTCCAGCAGATCGATCGCTTCACCACTCCATCCAAAAGAGCCGAAGACTCCGGCCACCTGAGTCTTCGCAGCCGTTGAAAGAATAATCCCCAAAGCCGTTTGAATCTGAGTTGGGGCATGACCACCCAGCGTTGGTGACCCAATGAGAAATCCTGCTGATTTTTCCAGCGCCGCTTTAATGTCGTCAGGATCGGCCTGTTCTGCGTTAATAGATTCCACCGCAACGCCTGCCTTGGTGATTCCCCTAGCCAGCGTTTGAGCGATCGTGGCCGTATTGCCATAAGCCGAAGCGTAGATCAACGTCACCAAAAGATCTTTGCCCTTTTGCTGCTGGCTCCACTCCTGATAAGTGTGAAGCAATTCGTTCATGGTGTATCGCACAGCGGATCCATGAACGGGCGCAAACATGCGAACGCTAAGGGACTCCAATTTTTCCAGTGCGGTACTGACCTGACGAGCATTGGGAGCCATGAGGCAGTCGAAGTAATAACGACGATCCTCCAGCATTTCTTTCCAGTTCAAGTCATAGACCGAGTTGTCGCAGCGATGCATGCCAAAAAACTTGTTGCTGAACAGAATTTGGGTGTATTCGTCATAGGTCCACAGTCCTTCCGGCCAGCGTGGTGTTGGCACAGGGACGAAACGCAAGCAGTGCCCTTGCCCCAAATCAATCTCAGCTTCGCCCCCTTTGACCACTTGAATCTTCGGAGCCTGACCTTCCAGCAGGTCTTCCAGCGCTTTAGCGGCTGGATTAGAACAAACAACAGTCGCGTTCGGTGCCTTCTCCAACAGCACTTTGAGCGTTACCACCCGGTTAGGGTTGATATGACCCAACACGATGTAATTCAGTTTGCTGGGATTGATCTGCCGCGTCAATGTTGATATGAAACTTTCTGTAAAAGACTCCCCCGGAAAATCAATCAGCGCCTTGCGATCGCCCCGAATCAGGTAGCTATTTGACGTTGTTCCGCGTTCCAGAGCATATTCAATTTCAAATCGCAGTCGATTCCAGCTGCGAGACCTCAACACCTCGGTATCAGCGGCGATCGACAATACTTGTACATCACGCGGTGGAGTCGTCATGGCTTCATCCCCAGGGGCTGATCGATAACATACTCTTCCATCATAGAGTTTGCTGGGGATCAGTACGCTTGCTGGTTGGGATGAGATTGCCAAGCTTCAAACGCCGCGATCGCCGCCTCCCCCATCATGGGATACATGGGCATCTGCCGCTGGCCTCTAGGTTTCGCCAACTCATCGTAAAAAAAACTGGCTGTTGAAGCCAAACTGAGCAGCAACCTCCTTACTGTTGCCGTAGTAGACTCGCTCCAGCCGCGCCCAATAGATTGCCACACATAGGGCAGGGTTCGCAACTGGTGTAGAGTTCACAGCTAGCCAAACTCCATCGCCCAAGGTGACTACATGCCTAACGGATTGCCGTCATTTCAGCATGAGCGGTTGGGTCGTTTACAGACGTGACTTCATTCATGCCCCGACCAATAATCTCGCCAGCTTGCACCACCACAGCACCGTAAGGACCACCCCGGTTGGAGTCCATCGCTTCAAAAGAAAGCGCGATCGCGGCTTCCACAAACGTTCGCTTTTCCGCTTCCATAACGTGCTTTTTACTAGCGTGGAGAAAATCGTTTCAAAACAAACCTTGAAGCCCCATAGAAAAGCTTCGAGATTCACAATAGTAGGTCAATAACTTGGAACGGAGAGGGAGGGATTCGAACCCTCGTTAGAGTTACCCCTAAACAGCATTTCCAGTGCTGCGCCTTAAACCACTCGGCCACCTCTCCAAATTGTGTTGCGAATGTCCATACCGAACGAATCGCAGAGTCTAATCCTACCAAACAATGGACAACTTGGCAGAGGCATCAAATAAATGAATCGAGGCGAAATCTAGACGTCTTGAAGCTTAGGTTCTGCCGCTTTCGGCCCCTCTAGACCGAACACGATGGATATCACTTGGGTCTAAATTGCGATCGCCCAAAAATTTCAGAGTAGTCGCGGGTCCTGACTCTCTACCCAACCCAACTGTCCCGCTGCGAAAGCTACCCCTAGCGCTAGCCATATCTGCTAGAAAAGGAGGGTCGAAGGGAAGGGATTATGACAGACAGAACACTAGGATCCGTAACGCCGATATTGACGGCACTTCAGCGATTGATCAGCGTGGTGGCTCAACTCCGAGATCCTGAAACGGGCTGTCCTTGGGATTTGAAGCAGACGGCAAAGACACTGATTCCCTATGTGATTGAAGAAGCCTATGAAGTCGTTGATGCAATCCAAGTGGGGGACAAGGCAGCGATCGCAGAAGAACTTGGCGATCTGCTCCTACAAGTCGTTTTGCAGGCTCAAGTCGCCCAAGATGAAGGTGACTTTGACCTGAGCACGGTTGCCAATGGCATTGCTGACAAGCTGATTCGTCGCCATCCCCATGTGTTTAGCGATGTGCAGGCAGATACCCTCGAAGAAATTCATCAGAATTGGGAGCAGATCAAAGCTGCTGAGAAAGGCGAGATTCACGATCCGACTCGTCTTTCGCCCAAACTGCACAAATACAGCCGCACCCTGCCCCCTCTGATGGCCGCCAACAAGATTTCCCAGAAAGCCGCCAAAGCGGGATTTGAATGGGACTCAGTCGATGGGGTATGGGAGAAGTTTCATGAAGAGTTGGATGAGTTTCGGACGGCGATCGCCCAGGAACCCAAAGACAATCAGCTGGCGGAACTCGGCGATATTCTCTTCACGCTGGTCAACATCGCTCGGTGGCACGATCTCGACCCATCCGAAGCCCTCCAAAGCACCAACCGTCGCTTTATTCATCGGTTTGAACAGGTCGAAACTCTGGCCGGGCGCCCCCTCACGGACTACACGCTAGATGAGCTAGAGACGATGTGGCAACGAGCAAAAGCACAACTGGCCAAAGCACCTCTTTCGTCCAGTGAAGATAATTCTTGAAATGGGGGTAATTCCCAAGATGAGGTTCGGCTTAATGGCAGTGTTCAAGGTTGGCTATTTCTAACACAATGTCGTCAATGAGTGATCGAGCAGTGCTGCCCCGCTCGTTGATGTTATTGAGGAAAATGCTGAAGGCCAGCGGAGAATAATTCTCCGGGTCGAGATATCCAGCTAAGGCAAAGTTGCGGCTGATGGCCCCTGATTTGCCAACCAGTCGCCCCTCAACAGGCGTATCCCGAAAGCGATTGCGAAGGGTGCCGCTACGCCCCGCGATCGCCAGCGAGTTCCGATACGTTTCAGCCTGCGGCGATCGCGTCATGCCTTGAAGCACATCGACCATTGCCGCAGGTGTAATGAGATTTTTCCGCGCTAGTCCTGAGCCGTCAAACATGACAACCTCAGCTGGGTCGAGACCCAAATCCCGAAGAATCGCCAGGGTAGCGGCAATGCCTGCCTCAGTAGCGTCAGTAGCATTTACCTGCTGGCGTCCCAGCTGCTTGAGCAGGGCTTCGGCATACAGGTTATTGCTGTTCTGGTTAGTGGGAATCAGTAGCTCCGCCAACGTGGGTGAAGTAGCAGCAGCAAGCTCAGTCCAAACAATCCCCGTTGGTGGTGGTGCGAGTCGAGTCTGCCGTACAAGAATGTCGCGTTCGACCAAAGTCCTTCGAAAAGCATCGAGAAACACCTCTCCCGGATTGGGAATTGCGATCGCGACAGACTCGGGGTCAGTGCCTACGACAAGCTGTCCCCAAACCCTCAAGATCGGCAGCCCCAGTGACCGTCCAGCCCGGACGAACTCCGGTTCACCCGCAGCTACTGTTCTCGAATGGTTCTCCACAATCCAGCGGCCTTCCTGAGCCGGGTCATCCCAAACGACCTGTAGAGGTTCGTCCACGGCTTGGGGCAATAGACTAAGTCCCAACTCGTTTTCATTCAAAATAAGGGCATTGGCGGGAGCGCCATATCCGGCCTGGACGTCTTCCCATTCCCAGTTTGGGTTTGTGCTTGTGCCCACAAAAGCGCTGTCGTCGCCGTACAGCGCGTCAATTTCCTGCACATTGCGCTGCACGATCTGATCCGCCAAATCATCTAGAGTGGACTGATCGAAACTGGGATCACCCTGTCCGATGACCTGCAAAATAGCCGTGCCGTCTGCCCCAATTTGTCCATACACTGGAGTTCGGAGGGTGTAGTCAGGCCCCCATTCAGTCAGAACAGCAGCGGTCGTCAGCAGCTTGAGAGTAGACGCTGGAACAAAGAAAAGGTCGCTGTCTCGCTCGTAGACGCGCTCTCCGGCCACAGTCTCTACTTGAATCCCCACGCGGGCACGGCTCAATTCGGGGCGGGCCGTGATTGCCTCGATCGCCTCCGGCAAATCAGCAACACACATCGCCGTTGCAGGAGCTGGAGCGATCGCAGTCAATGTAAGTCCCCAGCCAAACAGCGCCCACTTTTGCCAACGGTTGCTCATCACTCGTTCTTCAGCTCACTCCATGACGGTCCGGGTCCATCACCGCCAGCACATATTCTCCTTCGCTGACAGCTTGGTTCCAGCCCACATCATAGACAAGCCCTGCCTGTTGAGCACAAATGGTTTCTTCAACGGGCATTGCTCCAGTTTTACGAAGCCGTAGCAAGCTGTATAGCCAATCTCCCGGTTGAATCCGAGTCCCTGGCTGAACCCGATTTTGAATAAAGCCGCCACGGGTTGCAAAATATTTAGTCAAACGGCTAGATCGCGACAGAGGGACCGGTTTGCAGAACTCCGGTACCCGATCAACCAGCACCTTGCGATATCGCAGATAGTTTAGAATGCCCCTCAATCCTCTTTCCACTGCGACCGAATTGATCGCCATGCTGCTGCCCAGTTCCAGAGTCCAAGCCTCAACGTCAAACTGGAGCGATCGCCCCATGTCGGCAAAGGCCGTTTCAAGCGCCAACCAAGGATTGATAAAGGTTTCGTCGAAAGCATTGCCGTCAAATTTATCGAGCTGGATAGCAAAGTCGAGATCGAAATAGGGAATCGAGGACTCGCGGTCTCGAAAATAGTAGGTATACACCATGCCCTGATTGGCCGAAGTGTGCAGGTCGATCACCATGTCAGCATCCAGCGCCTGTTGCTGCAATCGCGTCCGATATCGCTGATGTAGCGGCACCCCCACCGGAGATTGTAAAGCGTCTAGTTCTACCTGAAAACTTTGGAGAATCGCTTGGCGATAGGCCCGTTGAATGGTCTCGACAGAGCTGCCAAGGTGTCTCTCTGCCAGCGATCGCGCGCCTTTGTGCACCTGCTCATAGTCCCAAAAGATGCGGTTCCAGTCTTGTCCATCGTAGGGATTGAACCGTCCGCTGGCGAAATGATGAGCACGGGTATTGACTCCAATAGGATTACACACAGGGACCAGTCGAATTTCACCACGGAGGTGTGTTTGATCCAGCGCGGTCAAGTAGCTCAACAAACGATGAATAACGACATTGCCCGCTAGCTCCGCGCCATGCAGATTGGACTGAACATAAACAATCTTCCCCGGTTGTGACCCTACAAACCGATAGACCTGAAGCGATAGCGAATCTCCCGATGCAAGTTCTAGAAGAGGGACTACAGTGACGTCAGGGTTCATTCCAGTCAACTTAGCGGTAAGGTCAATCTATTGTGTCATTTTGATAGCGCCAGGGTTAGTTAACTTCAGTCCCAGTACCGCTGCGCGGAATTCAAGTTTAAAATTGAGAATACTCTGCGAGAAGAGCAAAGCTCTACAAAATTAAGGCAGATAAGCACAGACATCAGTCAATCCGCTCTTGAGCTGTCAGCAAACCGATCAATGGCCTCAAACATGCCATCAATATCTGCTGGAGTTGTGTAGGGATTGAGAAGCACAGCCTTCAAACAGCTTCGTCCTTGGTATGTCGGCAACGACAAAAAAGCGATCGCTTGCTTCCGCAAATAAGCTTGTAGATCGTGATTCCAGACAGTCCATTGGTTTTCAGACAGCCAATCAGGACAGCCGGAAAAGCAGATCAGATTCATCTCCGGCTGGCTAATGAGTCGCAAATAAGCGCGCGCGCCAACCGCTTTGACAAAATGGTCTGTTAAGGCATAGTTGGCCGCAATGAGCTCCTGATATCCCTGCTTACCCAAATGCTGTAGCGAAAGCCAAAGCTTCAGCACGTCGGCATGGCGAGTACCCTGGACTGAAATTTCCCCCAAATTAACCCAGTCCTGCTCGGTATTCATATAGGGAGCCACAACCTGAAAATGATGCCGCAGATGCGCCATGTTACGAAAGAGAACCGAAGCGCAGGTCTTAGTAACATACAGCCATTTTTGTGGATTGAAGGTAACGGAGTCCGCCTGCTGAATCCCCTGCAGGCGATCGCAATACTGATCTGAAAACATGAGTGCCCCCCCATAGGCCGCATCAACATGGAACCAAAGGTTATGAGCCTGGGCGATCGCACCCACTTCCCGCAGTGGATCAATGTTGCCAGTGACAGTCGTGCCCGCTGTAGCAACGACAGCGAACGGATTTTGTCCCGCTTGCTCAGCCTGGGCGATCGCAGCCTTCAAAGCTTGACTATCCATTTGAGAATGGTCATTTGTTGGAATGGGAATCGCCCCATCAATCCCCAGTCCCAGCAGCATTGCCGCCTTCTTGATGGAAGTATGAGCGACTTCAGACATAAAGAAAACAGGTGGCTTCTCTTGACGCGCAATGCCCGCTTTAAGGCAGTCCAGCTTGACATTGCGGGCTACTGCTAGTGCCTGGAGATTAGCCAAGCTGCCACCGCTCACCAGAACGCCACCAGCGCGATCGCCCAAGCCAAATAGCTGTGCAATCTCTCTCAACAGCAGAGGTTCCAACCGAGAAAAGAACGGCGACATTTCCACGCTCAGCATGTTGTTATTGAGCGCCGCCACGACCCAATCTCCCAGAATGGACATCGTTGTCGGCATCGGGTCCATATGCCCCACATAGCCCGGATGGGCTGGATTCATCGCCGTTTTAAGAACCTTAGCCAGATCCGTTAGCAGGTCATCCACTGCCACGGACGTCTCTGACAGCGTGACTTGGGGCAGCTCGTCAAAGTCTGGCAATGGCATGCCATCTGCCGCTTGAGTCAAATAGTCCAAAATCTGGGTCACGACCTGGGAGAACAGGGCTTCAACCGATCTGCGGTTCTCGCCTGCTGGATGAACAAAAGCGGTTTCAGGGAGTGTGAAGGAGGACAAGATAAAAGCTCAATACAGCGTTAGGACAGTCCCTATTGTGAATGATTCCAGAATTTTGGGTTCCAGAGTATTTCCAGTATCCCCCTTTAGAATAGTTAACTTTTATGGATTGACCCCCTAGAGCATCCCATCGAGTCCTGTAAAATCTCCCGTTAGTGGAGCTTAATTTCTCCACTTACTGGATATTTTAATTTCGTTGAAAGGTGAACTGAATGAAAAAGTTTTGGGTTGGAGTCTGTGCTGCCGTCCTATGTTGGGTAGCATTCACACTACCTGTTTTGGCCGCTGATAGTGCCCACGGAGGGCAGATCTTTGCCAGCAATTGTGCCGCCTGTCATATCGGTGGGGGCAACGTTGTCAATGGAGCTAAGACGCTGAAATTGGATGCTCTGGAGAAATATGAAATGAATTCTCTAGAAGCCATCAAAACCCAGGTGACTAACGGCAAAAACGCTATGCCTGCCTTCGCCGGACGGTTAACTCCCGAAGACATTGAGGATGTAGCAACCTATGTACTTGGACAAGCTGAAGCAGGTTGGTAGGACTACGGGTCGTTTGACTCAGTCGTTTCTCGCTATCCTCTTAATCATTTTTGGTGCAATAACCTGCCCTGGAGCGGCGATCGCCGCTCCAGATTTCTTACAAACTGGGATAAACGCCCTTCAACAACAGTCATACCCAACCGCCATTGAATATCTCACCAAAGCGACTCAGCAATCTGAGAACCTGGATAAGGTCTACGGTAGCCGCTGTCTGGCCTATTTACTGTTGAACACTCCGCAGCTAGCCGAGCAAGATTGTTCCACTGCCCTAAATCTCAATTCTGATTATCCCAAAGCTTACTTCTACCGTGGCTTAGCTAGATATTGGTTAGCTCAATACGAATCAGCAATATCGGACTTTGCTCAACATTTAGAAAAACATCCTCAAGACGCACGAGCCTATTACAACAGCGGACTGGCTCAATTTGCTCAGAGCAATATTGGTGAAGCTATCCACAACTACAACATTGCTCTATCCTATTCGGCTGATCTCAATAGAATCGAGCTATCTAACCTGTACAACGATTTAGGTGTGGCTTACCTCGCAACGGCTCAGACTGATGTTGCGCTCGTCATCTTAGACAAAGCGATCGCTTTGGATTCAGAAGACCCACGAGCTTACTTCAATCGAGGCTGTATTTGTCATCACCGAGGAGACTATGGGGCTGCGCTCGAAGATTTTGACCAGGCCCTGATGCTTGATCCTGCACAGGCAGAGACATATCTCAATCGAAGTCTGAGTAAGCAGCGGCTAGGGGATAGTGCAGGGGCGATCGCCGATCTCGAAGCCGCCATTGAAACATTTCAAGTCCAGGACGATTGGTCTAATTATTATCGGGCAAAGCAGCGCCTACAGTATTTGAAGCAGCCACAGAGCGCAATTGGCTAACGCCCGCCCCCTCACCCCTTCAGCAGAAACGTCATCCTAACAGCGCTGGTACTGTTGGGTTCCTGGTACGCTGCTAACGAGACCCATCAATTCAAGGTGCGTGAGGGCACTCAAAATATCCCCAGTAGACTGATCGCTGACCTGCTGGACGATCGCATCCAGCGATCGCGCCTCCATCCCCAGTGCCTGAAACACCTCCAGCAGATGAGGCTCCAGCTCTGGCAGCTCAGGAGTTGACGATACCTGGATCACCGGAATCTTACCTAACGCGGTAATTAGAGTATTCTCATCAAGGACAATCTGAGCGCCCTGACTGAGAAGCTCCAAACAGCCGTAGCAGCACTGATTATCAAGCGTTCCTGGTAAGGCAAACACATCGCGTCCATAGTCATTCGCAAGTCGAGCCGTGATGAGCGCCCCGGATTTTAGAGGGGCCTCCATCACCAAGGTTGCTCGGCTCAAGCCTGCAATGATGCGATTGCGGCGGGGAAAGTGAATACGCTCAGGCTGAGTACCCGGAGGATGTTCGCTGAGTAACAGGCCGGAACGCGCGATCGCTTGTTGCAGGTCGCGATTGCGGTAGGGATACGCAATGTTAACTCCGGTCCCCAGTACCGCGATTGTCTGCCCATTCTCCTCCAGACAGCTCCGGTGGGCTTCTCGGTCAATTCCCGCAGCCAACCCCGAAATAATTAAAAACCCAGCCCGACTGATTGTCCTCGTAATGCGTCGCGTCCAGCGTTTCCCATAGTCCGATGGAACCCGGGTCCCCACAACTCCCACCCCAGGCAAGTGCTGACAGGCGGAGAGCAAGCTGACATCGCCGTGATAGTACAACACGGGAGGCGGATCTGGAATGTCGTACAGCAGCTCCGGATAAGCATCATCCGCAGGTGTCAAAAAAGGACTCTCTTGCTCAAGTATTTCAGTGAGGTTGACTGTCCGGCGATGCTGGGCGATCGCCTGCGCTAATCTAACCCCAATGCCCTCCACTTGCTCCAGCTGCTCCGGTGCAGCTTCCCATGCAGCAGCTAAAGATCCGAAGTGAGTCGCTAGCCGCTTTTGCAAGATTGGCCCCAATCCGCGAACTTGGCTCCAGGCAAACCAAAAGACCCTTTCTTCCAATCGTGACACCCCCCAAAGGCCAACCCTGACGCTCTAGGATGCCCGACGGGACTTGAGCATGTATCAGAGGATCAGGACGCTGTGGAAGCCTGTTGGCGCTGCTGTTCTAAATAGTCAAATACACTCTTGTCACCAATATCAGGAGGAATCGGCTGGATCACTTTACGCAGGGCGAAAACAGCAAAGTTAATGGCCCAGACAGCCAGCAAGATGACTTTCCAAGGGTCTGGCAGAAAACCAAACAGATGTCCCAACAGTAGAAACGGCACGATGGGCGTCAGGACTTTCGTCTCTAAACGGTTGAAACAGAAAGCCTCCTTGAAATAGATGCCTGTCAAGGCAGCAAAGGTGAACCCAACGCCCCATAAAGACTGCGGCTGTTCATAGAGGGTGACCGCAAACGGCTGAGGTGAGAAATGAGCGATCGCCAGAGATGCCACTCCCCCAATGAGCCAGAGGACTTGGAGAAGTCGATGCAGAGGACGGAGGTAAATATGAATTTTGAGTAGACTCAATCCGAGTGCTAACCAAAACACAGTGTAGAGCACGCTGATACTCTGAACGACCCAAGGTAGGTCGCCTCGCCAGAGAATACCGACGGTGCCTAGCGTAAAGCTCAAGGCGGCGATCGCCAACCCAACTCGATAGACAACAACCTCTTGGCGATCGTGCGGTTCTATGGTGAACGGCCCGAACTGCCCTTGATAGACCATCGGATCTTGCTCAAAGTCAACGCTTGCAGTCATGGCTTGCAGTCAGATTAAACGCTTTTGCTTCTAGGCTACCGCACCCAGCTAGAGATGAATTGTGGTGGGGAGATGTTAACAATAGGATCGCATTTCAAGGACGAGAGACGAAAAGTATTGACTTGATAGGGCGTTCGATCTCGTTTCCCTCGGCGTCCAAACGACCCAGATAGGTCGTGCCGTCGAAATAAAGACCTGTGGAGCTGCCGCCATCTAGATTGAGGGCCTTCTCAACCCCCAAACTAGCGAGAAAGTCTGCCATGCCTTGAAGATTAAGGCCGCTGGGAGCGTCTGCGGTGGGGAATTGGGCGGCGATCGCTAGCACCACGCTACCGTCTGGCTTAATGCCAATAGCTGAGCGAGCGTTGGGAGTCCGACTCCCCAAAACATCTCTAACCACCTCACCGGAGTCATTCCTATCTAGAAACCCCTCCTCATATCCTGTCATTGAGGGAAGCAGTTGAGGACCTGCGCCAATCGCGTCTGCCAAAACGCAGTCACTGGGCACGGAAGCATCATGAAACGCGATGTCATAACGGGTAGCGTCTCCACAGGTGTAAATGCGGAACTCAGAGCGGTTCAAAATGCTGGACAGGTAAGGTTGCAAATCTGGGTTGTCGATGAGGCGACGATTGTCATGGGGGTCTGCCACGATAGTGCCGGCAAGGGTGATGTAGGAGGTTGTGAGGCCATTTTGAGGATCAAAGAATCCAGCGTTGATGGCTGCGATCGCACCGTCTCGCTCAGCCATATCCCGCAGCGTCATGAGCGCATCTGTCATCGCAACCCCCACTTGGAAACCTCCGTCAGGTGGCACGGTTACCACATGGACCAGGCTATGAGTAAGCGTATGGGTGCTATAGGTGAGTTCGGTAGCTTGAACCTCAGAAGTAGGCTGCACCAACGCTTCCGCAGACACATCAGACTCAGCTGTTCCTATTTGTGGCTCTACAGGTAACTCCAACGAGGTCTTCAGCGTGCAGCCACTCAATAGCCCTATTCCAACAGCAGCAGCCAGTCGAGTCCAATTCACGCTTTGGCAATCTCCTATTTAGGCAGTCCAGTTCCTTGCTACTCAGTTTAGAAGACCCAATTTTAATAAAGCTTACAGCGATTACACCCCCCACCCCACTTCCTACTCCCTCCCACTCCCCACTCCTTAGGAACGGGAACGTATTTAAGTATCAACTTTGAACTTTGGATTCGCCGATGACTCAATCATTCAAAACTCAAAACTGAGAACTTAAAATTCATTCCTTACTCTTCCCTCCCTTCAGACTGTACCTAAGCAACACGACTAACCTGTCTCCAGCAGTTCGGTCATTCCACTGCTTTGCTCAAAATGTGCTCGCGGCATATCCTTTAAGATCTGTGTAGACAAGACGGCCAGGTTTGGTCTATGTCTAGACTGCAAAACCGTGGAGGTCTTGAGTCTGTCTTGTCATTCAATAGCGACATTGAGAAGAGAACATGGAAACTGTTAATTGCGCTGAGGTCTGTAAGGAAGGCTGCGTTCTGGGTGATAAGTGCCCCAACTTGGAGTACAAGGAGCAGGCATCTAAGTTTATTGAGGAGACTTCTTTGGATCAGATGCTATCGATGGCTGACGAAGCTGTCCGCCGAAAGATTATGGAACGGGCGTCTCAACCGCCGAAGTGGGTGTTGCCGGAGGATTAAGGCAAAGGCTGAATGGTCTTCCTAAGTTCTGGACCTTGAGAGAGGTCGTCCTTTGGAGGTATGGGGTCGTAAGGCGAAGCGGTTGGAGATGGGATTTAAGGGTTGCTTGGGGGCATTTCGATTGCCCCCAAACCCCATCGACCAGGACAAATCCGCTGTCCTGGACCTCGCGGAAGAGGTTTCTTGTTGGGGAAATCAAGGGCGCACTTTTGCAAAGTTCCGTTCTTCTTTCAATAGTCTGAAAGAGCAATGCCTAAATCGCGATTTCTTCGATTTCGTCTAGGCTGGGAAGTTTAATGCTGTCGGACGATCGCGCTTCTCCTCGCTGACATCGGATAGCAAAGGGACAGGCATCACAGCGGGGGCTGTCCAAAGGGACTTGGGGAAAGGGTTTGTTGGATTCGAGTAGCTGCGTGAGCTGATGGGTCAGTCGTTCGATGTCCTGAGACGTCTGCTGATGGATAGCGTTTGAGTAGGGAATGTAGACTTTCTGTGGATCTTGGGTTTGTGCGTTGGGGGTCTCAGCTCGGACGAACCAGTAGGTCATGGAGACTTGGCTGGGGACGTAGTTTGTGGATTCAACTAAGACGTAAAGGTAGAGGCGAGTTTGCCAGTCTTGCTGTAAGAATGGCAGGCTGCGAGGTCGGAGATAGGTCTTCCAATCAATAATCTCGGCGTGGTCGTCCCACTGCCGCAGCAGGTCATAGACAACAGTGAACCAATAGTTATTGAATGTGAGCGATCGCTCGTGCTCGCTTTGGCGAAAGGTTTCTCCCCTGGTGTCAAAGAGTTCGGGAGCTTTGGCAATAAGTTTTTGCAGGCAGGTTTGCAGCTCCTCATCATGGGAAAGGACCGGATCAATCGGCAGCCCCATTTCCCGCTGCTGCATGAGCAGGTGGAAGCGATCGCCCCATTTTTGCCCTTCCATGAGAGCGGGAGAAGCTGGGACCGACAGCGACTCTAGAATGGTGTGCTGGAATCGGCGGGGACAATACTCCAGCAGCGTCAGCTGTCCCTGAGAGAGTCGCAGCAACGGCTTCTAAGCCTCCCCGCCTACAACGACGTTGCGAATACGAAGGCTGGGACCACCACAGCCCACAGGCAGACCACTTTGTCCACCCTTGCCACAGCCGCCCGATTCATCCCAATCAAAATCATCACCAATACCTTCAATGTCTGCCAGCGTGCGAAAAACATTGCCAGAAAGAGTAACGTCGCGCACGGGCTCAGCTAACTCTCCGTTGCGAATCATCCAGGCTTCCCCTGCCGTAAACGTGAACATTTCGCCATTGGTCATGCCGCCCAGCCAGTTCTTGGCATAGACCCCTTCTTTGATACCCGAAAATAAGTCAGCAGCAGGAGTATCGCCTCTACCAATCCAAGTATTGGTCATGCGAACTAAAGGGGGATAGTGGTAGCTGAGACAGCGAGCATTTCCAGTGGGCTTCTCGTCCAGCTTTCCTGCGGTTTCGCGAGAGTGGAGTCTGCCCACTAAAACTCCGTCTTGAATCAACTGCGTTGTGGTTGCGGGCACACCTTCGTCGTCATATTCATAGCTGCCACGATGCCCCGTTAGGGAGGCACCATCAAAAATCTGCAAGCTGCTGGGACCAAATCGCCTCCCTAGGGTCATCACCTCTAGCAGGTCGGGATTCTCATAGGCCATGTCTGCCTCAGATAGGTGACCAAAAGCTTCATGAACGAACAATCCCGTCAGGATGGGATCAATAACCACTTGATAGGTTTTGCCTTTCACTGGCGGCAGTGCTAACGCAGCAATGGCTCTCTGAGCCGCATTGCGAACCTGATCGTCGAGATTCTCCAGATCTTCAAAGGCGTTGCGTGAGCCGTTGGTTTCCCGCCCAGTTTGCACCGTTTCCCCGTTTCGAGCAGTTGCCGCTAGACGAATTTCCATGTCTGACCAGCTCTGCTCAATTTGAGTGCCCTCCGACGTGACAAGCAGAATGTGCTGAGTGACGTCGTTGTAGTGGACTGAGGTGGTAGCAATGCGATCGTCTACGCTTTGCAGAATGTCATCGTAGTGAGTACAGAGATCTTTTTTCTGGGTCAGAGAAATGTCCCGTGGGCTGCTACCGGTCATCGCGAAGTGGTAGCAGGTCTGAATTGGGTCGATCGCCGCTAGCAGCGTTTCGTCATCGCCCACCAACTGAGCCGCCAGGATAGCGCCTTCAATATGTTTTGCCAGTCCTTCTAGCTCATTGAAGCTGGCGAATCCCCAACCTCCCCGATGACAGACCCTCACTTGCCCCCCCAACGAAATGCCTTCGCTAAGCGTTTCGACTTTGCTGCCGCGTAGAAGAATGTCGGTGCCCTCAGATTCCTCAAGCCGAACCGCCAGAAAATCGACGCGATCGCGATATTGGTTGACCAAATCGAGAATTTGGTCGGTGTAACGGTCAAAAGGACGTGACATCTCGGTTTCTCCTTCACGCTAATTACCGCATCGGGCGGTGGCCTTTGCCATAACTCATCCCATCATTCAACCTTGTTGGCTTGTTTTACCGCAAGTGACCCAGCCCTATCACGAGCTTTTGAGTTAAAGATTGACCAAAACTATAACTATTGTGCCGCTTAGCAGCAAAACCGGAGGATAAGTAAGCGAGTAGTCTAGAATCACATCAGTCCTTTACCCTCATCCTTCTGCCTTTCACGAGTTGATACGCTATATCCCATGTCTGGAGAACTTCAGTACTCTTTACCGCCCGCTATTCGCCGCATTTCGGGGGCTTTTCGCCGATTTGGGTGGATTAGTTTTTGGACACAGCTGGTTTTGGGCGTGATTGCGAGTCTGGCCCTTATTTTTGCGATCGCCAGTCTCGCGGCTAGAGCGAATAGCACCCAAACCAATCCAGGGGCTGGAACAGGACTTTTCTTCACAGCGATCGGGCAAGTCGGCGTTTTTGTTAGCGCATTTTGGGCCTATCGCTACACTCGCATGGGACGACAGCTCCGCAGCAAAAATGAGGCCAATCGTCCCAAACCCAAAGCGGCGATTCGCATTTTGCGACTGGGTCTCTTCGTCAGCTTAGGGGGAATGTTTATCACCCTACTCGGTTCTGGGGCGATCGTCGGCGCACTGCTCGCCAAGGCACTTTCTCAACCGACAGGAGCGGTGCTTGGCGTTCCGGGCAGCGTGAGTCAGTTCGTGCAACCACTTGATATCTTCGTGATTCAGGCCAGTATCAATATTCTGCTAGCTCATTTCTTCGGCTTGGTGTTTACCCTATGGATTTTAAATACCTTAGATAATGTCTGAAGACAGAGTGTTGAAAAACCAAGAAAATTGCTGCGACTATCCAATTGACCACTCTAAAAGTGTAGCTTAGATTGTCAATCTAACGTTTCTCAAGGGGATTTGCTGAATTCAACCCTGACCGGATTGAGACGGAAAATTCCGGAAACTGATTGTTGAAATAGGTTGTGAATGAGGGGAATAGCTCAATTTTCCAGAAGAATTGCTGAACCTATCCCAGCGAAACTGACGCGAATGCTGTACGTGAGATGTCTTGTTCTCTATTGCTTTCAATTATGCAAACTCCTTGGCTAAAATCCTTCAATACTTCTGCAAAGGCAACGAGTCGTTTATTTTGCTTTCCTTACGCAGGAGGAAGTTCCCAGATTTTTCGCACTTGGCCTAAGTACCTGCCCGATGAGATTGAGGTTGTGGCTGTGGAATTGCCTGGGCGAGGCAGCCGTTTCAGAGAGGCTCCTTTCACAGACCTAGTTGCTTTGGTTCAAGCTCTATTGGATGTTTTGCCGCCATACCTCGACAAACCGTTCGCTTTTTTCGGCCATAGTATGGGCGGTCTGATTGCGTTTGAGTTAGCACAGCAGATGCAGCGATCGCCCAACCGCCCTTTCCACCTTATCGTGTCAGGTCACGCTGCCCCTCAGAATCCGCCTGTCAGACCGCCCATTCACGATTTACCTAAAGTCGAATTTATTGAACAGATTCGTCAGCTCAATGGGACCCCTAGCGAGCTACTCGACAGCCAAGAATTTCAGCAGCTTTTTCTCCCCGTTTTAAGAAGCGATTTCACGCTGTTAGAAACCTATCAATACCTCCCCAACCGTTCACCGCTAGAAATACCGCTGACTGTTTTAGGAGGATTACAGGATCCCGATGTCAGCTGCGACGATCTACAAGATTGGCAAACGCAAACCCAAAAAGAGTTTTCAGCAATCTTGTTCACCGGCGACCATTTCTTCATTAACGCCGTTCAGCAGGACGTTTTGGAGACACTTGCAGAAATTCTACGCCCTGCATTAGCCATGGGGCGATCGCAATAAGCCTGCACCTTATCCGTCATCCCATTACACAATGGGTGCGGATTCGCCACTAAACAACGTATCAAGTGCGGCTTCATTACCAATACCGCCAGCAGCGTTATATCGAAAGAATGCGACTTGACCACCTGGATTGCTGGCAGTGGTGTTGACGAGATAGGAACCTGAGAGACCTCCGAAGAAACCGTCTTGGAAATCGAACCTGTTCACAAAAGCGCTGGGGCCACTACCCGGCAGGCTGATAGTATCGCCTTCCAAGACATTGAAGTCAAAAATTAGGCTCAGACCTTGGTAGACGCTGCCGTTATTTTGGAGAACAAAGTTATCAGCGCCACCACCACCCAGCAGATAATCAACCTCGTTGGGATTGCTCAGGCCGCTGGCATCCAAGACATCATTGCCATCTCCCCCAATGAGGACGTCGTTGCCGCCACCCCCAATAAGGCGATCATTGCCACCCCCCGTGTGAATATAGTTACGGGTAGCGGTGCCGATAATATAGTCATCCCCAGCCCCCGTGTAAACATTCTCAAAATTCAGGGCAGTCTCACCGACAAAGTTAGTCACCCCCGTTCGCATATCAAGCTCATAAGAGTCATTCCAGAAGCGAGTATCTAAAGTATCAATACCCTCGCCACCATTCATGACGTCCAGACCGTAACCACCATCTATCCAATCATTACCGGCGCTACCGTAGAGATGATCATTACTTTCATAGCCATAAAGGCGATCATTCCCAGCGTTACCCCATAAAAAATTGCCCGCAGCGTTACCGTGCAGCTGGTCATCGCCAGTGCCGCCATAAGCATTTTCGATAAAAGATCGGGAATCACCCTTGTACTGCAAGGCATTGAATAGATGCCCCCGGGCATAGTTGCCGTCGCCAAGATGGGCTCGTTGAGCATTACCATCCACATTGAGGTCAGACCATTGACCCGGTGCCAGGTTGATATTGAGGTCAGTAGTGTAATTCAAAAAGTCATAGGTATCGATGCCACTGCCGTCCCAAACAGTGCGAAAGATCCGATTGTCTCCGGGAGTGCCCTGACCCACATCGTTGACAAACATTTCGCCCGTTGTTGGAGAAAAGCGATAGAACGTGTCCGTGGCGTTGTAGTCAAAATTTGCGCCATACATCGCTTGGATGGCCGCAATGTCATACATCATCAGGGACTGAGGATAACCCCACGTTTCGTTGTAGACAAAATCCGTTGGCGCACCTTCATAGGAGCGGTACGTCATGATGGAAAATTCCATAGAGTCGCGGTCGGCATCCATAGCGACACCGCGAATGCCGTTAGCTTCGTGCCCATGCTCCAGCCCTAGAGCATGACCAATTTCGTGACCGATGGTGTAGTAGGCAAAATTGCCAACCACTGGCTCGTTGTAATCGACACGGTTGAACCAGACATCACCCGCCTGAACGGAAGTGCCTGGACCATAAGCATAGGCAGTACGAGGACTATTCGATTCAGCAATGCGGATAACAGCATTGCGATCGCGGCCTCCGGTTAATTCAGTCAAAGTCAACCCAGAAACATTGGCATACATCGCCATCCAGTTACGGGCGATTGTTTGCTGAGCAGAGTTCAGCCGAGAGAAACTAATACTGTGAGTCTGGCTGTCAGCATAACCCGACTCATCTTCATAATCATTCCAAAAATTATTGGTAAAGCTGAAGGTGATATCAGTTGAGTGCCAGCGATTGTTCGCAATTAATGAGTCAATATTGTTGTCACCAGTGGCTATATTCGCAAGTGAGGCCGCTCCAGCTCCATACACCATGGCTTCGACTCCAATCGACAAACTAAATTAAGCAAAAACAGCAAACACTTCCTGGCTGCGTGAACAAGGAAGACGCTTGAATGGTCAGAGAAAGCATCTTGAAACGCTACTCACGAGAGGATGGGTAGCATCAGACAATTTCCTGAAGATCAAAGGCAAGATGAAAACGGTTCGCTCTTGCCGCGCAAGGGCCCAAACTATAGCCCCAACCCTTTAGGCTTGTGCACCCAAGAGCATTCGGGGACTTAGCCCATAGAAAAATGGCTCGCCGTCTTGTCCTCACAGAACTGACAACCGCTATAGCTGGATTGTTGGTAGTATGCACGTCTGAAACCAACACTTTCGAAAAGCTGGTTTGTTCCTGCCCACCCTGCGCTTTTAATCAACTTTCCTAGATATTACAAACCGTTTGGCTGCCGTATGAGAAAACTGACATATCTAAAGTATCAGTTACGTTCGCTACCGAACCAGTTCTAATAGCTACTCAGTAGAACAGCTTAATCTGTATGAATTTTGTGTGTGGATTTAGTCCAAAAGGTTGATGCGGACCCCAGCCACAAACAGCACCTTTCAAAAGGGATCAGTGAGTAGATACCGAATAGGTCTGCTACAGCTATGTCATTATTGCACGGGAAACTAATCGTAACTGCACTCAATCTGGCAGTTAATGATCGCTTTGCTTACAATGCCTCAAAAGTCCTATTGCGATCGCACCTGCCCCTCATAACACTGCTGCCATGGTTGACCAAAACGCCACTCCTACTCCCGCAGACCGCTATTCAGAGCTGATTGAGAGCATCATTGCCCTAACCCTAAAAGGAAAAATTCGTTCCAAAGAGCAGGTTTTCCAAATGTTGCAGTCAGATATTGAACCCCAGGAAGGAGGCGATTTTGCGGATTGTTTAGACAGACAAATCAGCGCCGTAGAAACGGTGCTGACTAATGAAACGGACGCACTGCAACAGGCCAAGGCAACCCGTCGCCAGCGGGCACTCAAAACCATTCACGGCGAGTTCGATCGTTGGCAAAAAGAAAACCAAAGTACAGCGGTGTTGTCAGGGGCGATCGCGAACCTCATTCGCACCCAGAGCCAAGACCGCTTATCGGCACTGCTTCAGGTTCTCGACCCCAACCAGCCTGACCATCTAAACCGCGATCAGATCAAGACTCTGGCACAGCAGTTACGCCAGCTAGAAACCGAGGCAACCGCTGCGCCGAGTTTACAGGAGTTGTCTGCCGGACTGACTCAAGGGTTGGCGACTTGGCAGCAACTAGAAGGACACGTGATTAGCTGGGTTTATGATCAGGCCCAGCGCTCTATTGGTTTTGGGAGTGCGGATTCTCAGGGACCTTGGCCCTATTGGGCAAAACAAGTCGGAACAACCAGTATTCAACGTATCTTCACAGATTTGGCAGAACATCAGAGCGTTACCGCTGCGGGTGTCCCGATTCCGTTAGAGGTGAGAACGTGGGTTGAAATGGCGATCGCCCTCCAACGATTACAGTTAGGCTTAGTCGCCTGGTTTGATAAGCAGCCCTACGACACAAAAGCAGGTAAGCGGCTGTCAATCTCAACCTTTTTAACCTTTGCAGTAGTGTGGAGTCAGCTTTCTGAGCGCTTCAACGAATTAAAACAACCGCTTCTAGTGGAAGGTTGTTTTCAAATGGTGCTACAGGGATTGCGGCAGTTTGCCCAACAGAGCTACTTTCCACTCTATGGCGGCCTATTTACAGCGCTATCCGGTGAACCTCTTCGTAGTTTGCTGGAATATCTTGATCGTCCTCTAAGGGAAGTGCCTAATACGGATACCAAAGCTCGCATCCTCACTTTGCTGGGATATTCTCAAAGGGCCTTAGGACAGTACGATTTAGCCCGTCAGTTCCACGAGCGAGCATTGGACAGCGCTCGCGAAGTCAATGATCAGCGCTGCGAGATTGCTAACCTCAACCATCTGAGTCGAACGGCTGTCATGGAAGCAGATTTTGAGGCTGCGATCGCCCACAGTCAGCGAGCACTGATTCTCTCTCGGCAGGCGGGCGATCGCATTGGGGAAGCGAATGCTTTAGCAAACTTTGGCTACAGCGAAATCTCCCGCGCCCAAGAGCAAGCCGTTGATCCCGATCAAATCGAATCTGTGCTGACCTACCTAGAGCAAGGACTAACGCTCACCGAACAGGTGCAGGACCGCCCCAGCGAAGCCCTCTGTGCCAACAGTCTTGGTGTGGCTCAAGTGATGTTGCGCCACTACGACCAGGCGATTCCAGCCTTAGAAAAAGGGTTACAGATTGCTCAGGCAATCGGCGATGTATTTTTGCAAGGGGTGAACTATGGGTATTTAGCGATCGCCTATCAACATCTGGAGAATACTGAAATGGCCGTCTTCTGCGGAGCGATGGGAATGTATCTGCTCTGGCAAATCAACTCCAGTCAATGGCATCAGCCTGCCGGGACCCTCAGCATCCTGCGGGGACAAATAGGACCCGACGCATTTGATGCAGCATTGGCGGCCTACCGGGCTGCCTTTCTCAAGCAAATCGGCGTTGACGGCTACGACTACCTGCCCCAACTCCTGGCTGAGTATCGTCATGCTTTGGATTGATATGGACTGATGTAGACGGTGAGGTGACCGGCTTGAAGCGAGGATTCCGTCTACTATTGCCTTAGTCCAGAAACGGTGGCTACACGGTCATGAGCATTCGAGTTGAAACAGACAGCATGGGGTCGATTGAAGTGCCCAGCGATCGCTATTGGGGCGCACAGACGCAGCGATCGCTACACTACTTTGATATCGGTCCTGATCGAATGCCGCGTGAAATCATTCGAGCTTTTGGCATCCTCAAGCGGGCTGCGGCTGTCACAAATCGCGATCTAGGCCAGCTGGATGTGAACAAAGCAGCGCTAATTCTGAAAGCTGCCGATGAGGTCATTTCAGGCCAACTCGACGATCACTTTCCGCTGCGAGTGTGGCAAACCGGGAGCGGCACCCAGACCAATATGAACGCCAACGAGGTCATCGCCAACCGAGCGATTGAGCTAGCTGGAGGAACCCTCGGCAGCAAAGCACCGATTCATCCCAACGACCATGTAAATCAGGGACAATCCTCCAACGATACCTTCCCAACTGCAATGCACATTGCAGCTGTCGAGCAAATCACCCATCATCTTCTGCCCGCTGTTCAGCAGTTACAGGCAGCCTTGTCTGAAAAATCTGACGCCTTCAGCACGATCATCAAAATGGGGCGCACCCATCTGATGGATGCCGTACCGCTGACCTTAGGGCAGGAGTTTTCCGGCTATGCAACTCAGCTTAAGCAAGGACTGCACCGCATGGATGCAAGTCTGCCTGAACTCTATGAGTTAGCGTTAGGCGGTACCGCTGTTGGAACGGGACTCAACACTCATCCTGACTTTGCCGAGAAAGTCGCTGCTGAGATTGCTCGTTACACCCAGCTGCCTTTCGTGACGGCTCCCAACAAGTTTGCCGCCCTTGCCGCCCACGATGCAATTGTCGCTGCCAGTGGTGCTCTGAAAACATTGGCGATCGCCCTCATGAAAATTGCCAACGACCTGCGCTGGCTCGGCTCAGGACCTCGCTGTGGGCTAGGCGAACTCCGCCTCCCCGCTAATGAACCCGGTTCCTCCATCATGCCAGGCAAAGTTAATCCGACTCAATGCGAGGCCCTGACAATGGTTTGTGTGCAAGTGGTCGGAAACGATGCCGCGATCGCCTTTGCTGGCAGCCAAGGCAATTTCGAACTCAACGTCTTTAAGCCCGTCATGATTCACAATCTGCTGCATTCCATCCGCCTACTATCAGACGCCAGCCGCAGCTTCACAGAGCACCTCGTTGTGGGACTGTCCCCCAATCGCGATCAGATTCAGCAGTTTCTGGACCAGTCCTTGATGCTAGTAACAGCCCTGAACCCAGCGATCGGCTATGACAAAGCGGCTCAAGTCGCCAAGAAAGCCTACGCTGAAAACACAACCCTGCGGGAAGCCTGTATCGCATTAGGGTTTCTATCTGGCAAAGCCTTTGACCAACACGTCAACCCAGAAACGATGGTTCACCCCACCGCGTAAAGAGTAAATTCAACTGGGCAAGCTCACCAGGGATTCCAACCACTGCTTTACCCTGTCATAGCGATGAATGAAGATAGTCCCAAGCGGTCCACCAGTCTAAGCCATCCAATGGATGGCAGTTCCTAAAGCCATTCACGGTTGAGATAGGACTGGAGGGCTTCAGGGACTTTCACTGAACCGTCTGACTGTTGGTAATTCTCCAGAATAGCGGCCATCGTGCGCCCGATCGCTAACCCAGAGCCGTTCAAGGTATGTACAAACCGTGTCCCCTTTTGCCCTGCCGTCTTAAAGCGAATGTTGGCGCGTCGAGCTTGAAAATCGCCGCAGTTGGAACAGCTCGAAATTTCTCGGTAGGTTCCCGAAGACGGCATCCACACTTCAAGATCGTAGGTTTTGTTGGCCGAGAATCCCAGATCGCCTGTGCAGAGTTCAATCACTCGGTACGGCAACTGTAATCCCTGTAGGATAGCCTCCGCGTCTTGGACAAGAGCCTGATGCTCGTCCTCTGACGTTTCAGGTCGAACGAACTTATACATTTCCACTTTATTGAACTGATGCAGACGAATCAGTCCGCGCGTGTCACGACCATAGCTGCCTGCCTCACGGCGAAAGCAAGGTGTGTAAGCGCAATAGTGAAATGGCAGGTCGTCAGCATTCAAAATTTCGTCACGATGGAGATTGGTCACCGGCACCTCCGCCGTAGGTGACAGCCAAAGGTCATCATTTTTACACTGAAAGCTTTCCTCAGCAAACTTCGGGAGCTGTCCTGATGCCGTCAAAGAAGCGGTATTCACCAGAAAAGGTGGCATCACCTCGGTATAGCCATGCCGGGTATGGCGATCAAGCATGTAAGTGATGAGTGCTCTTTCCAAAGCGGCCCCCAGTCCAATGAGGGAGACAAAACGGCTTTGTGCAATCTTCGCCGATCGCTCAAAGTTCAAGATACCTAGCGCCTCGCCAACTTCCCAATGGGGTTTAAGGGCGTCGCTATTTTCAGGTAGATACTCATCGCCCCAACGCCGGACCTCAACGTTCTCAGATTCATCCTTACCCACCGGAGTCGTTTCGCTAGGAAGATTTGGCGTCGCCAGCAAAATTGATTCAATTGCCGCCTTGAGTTCCCTCTCTCTAGGCTCTAGCTCACCTAATTGAGCCTTAACCTGGTTACCCTCTTCCCGCAAGGCGACAATCTCGTCATCCTTGGGAATCGCACCTTCACGGATTTTTTGCCCAACCGTCTTACCAATTTCATTACTGCGGGCCTGGAGCTGCGATCGCTGACCTTCAATCTCTCGCTGTTGATCGCTGAGATCAATGACCTGCTGCAAATCGTAGTCCCCACCCCGTCGATTGAGGATTGCAGCCACTTGGTCATAGTTTTGTCGAATGTTCTTAAGATCCAGCACGCGATCGCTTCCCCTTCCAGCACTCTCGCCATTCTTTTCGCTCTCTCTATAAGAATGTCAGGGTGTTCGCGCTTTGCCAACTGTTTCAATAGACTGTTTCATCGGCAGGACTGGCTATCGTGTTACGATTGATGGCAATTATGAGATCTGTGTTGAAGAGGTTATTGAAATCATGGAAGCTGCACTGCTCTTAGCCAAGCTGCCTGAAGCCTATTCCTTGTTTGATCCGCTGGTTGATGTATTGCCGGTTATCCCAGTCTTTTTCTTGCTGCTAGCATTTGTGTGGCAAGCAGCGGTGGGTTTCAGATAGACCTTTTAATCATCTCCGGCTTTACAAAAGCGGCACTGTTACTCAACAGTGCCGCTTTTACATGGGCATTAATAATATTTGAAACCATATTTATGATGACTTCGACTAAGTTGCAAAATCAATCAGCTGCGAGGAAACTAGTTGCAGACATCGCAGCCGCCCTATCGAGGACTTAAGCTTCTGACGATAAGCCAATTCAAAAAAAGCACCTAAAGCCCTAGTGAAATGGATTTCAGCAATTCAGGGCACCCTCCGTTCGCTTGTTTTTTCATCCCCGTCGCTGCATCTTGAATCTTATTTTATGAGTGAAGCGTGACATTGAAACAACACAGCTTTTGGTAAAAACGACTATAATCAATTTTCAGTCAACTGATTAAATCTACTAAAAGCGACTATCGTGTTCACCAGCGTTTTACCAAAACCGTCCTCCCCAAACACGCCCTTAGATCTGTTCGCAGCCATCAACGAGCTGAAACGAGAGCTAAATGCAGTCATCCTGGCCCACTATTATCAGGAACCTGACATTCAAGATGTAGCAGACTATATCGGAGACTCCCTGGGGCTTTCGCGACAGGCAGCTAGTACAAATGCTGAGGTGATTGTGTTTGCTGGAGTCCACTTTATGGCAGAAACTGCCAAGATTTTGAATCCAGACAAGCTAGTTCTGCTACCCGACTTGAACGCAGGCTGCTCTCTAGCCGATACCTGTCCGCCTGCTCAGTTTGCAGCATTCAAAGCCCAGCATCCCGATCACATTGTCGTGTCCTATATCAACTGCTCAGCTGAAATCAAAGCCATGAGCGACATCATCTGCACCAGTTCCAACGCAGTTAAGCTAATTGAGCAGATTCCTCAGGACCAACCTATTATCTTTGCGCCTGATAAGAATCTCGGACGCTACGTAATGCAGCAAACAGGACGCGACCTCGTGCTATGGCAGGGAAGCTGTATGGTACACGAAACCTTTTCCGAGAAAAAATTAGTCCAGCTTAAAATGGCGCATCCCGGCGCAGATATTATTGCTCATCCCGAGTGCGAAGAACCTGTGCTGCATCATGCTAACTTTATCGGCTCAACGACCGCGTTGTTGAGCTATGTAAAAGATAGCGATCTCACTCAATTCATCGTGGTTACAGAACCCGGTATTATTCACCAAATGGAAAAACAGGTACCCGGCAAGGCGTTTATCCCAGCTCCCTCAACTGGAAATTGTGCCTGCAACGAATGTCCTCACATGCGGTTGAATACGCTAGAGAAGCTATATTGGGCAATGCAGACTCGACAGCCTGAAATCACAATGCCAGAGGAAATCCGTGTAGCAGCACTGAAGCCCATTGAAGCGATGCTACTGATGAGTGCCTGAAGCAGAAAGGATTGCATACGACCATGACGGAGAAATTCGATACCTTTCTTTTAGATGCAGCACTGATGGAAAAGCGTCAGCAGCTTGAACAGGAGCGATTAAACACGCTGCAACAGGTGGTGTCATGGTTAGACCAATGGGGAGCAGACTACGGCATTTCTCGTGCTTACTTGTTTGGGTCGCTTGTCCGCAGCAACCGTTTTCATTCGAGATCCGATATCGATTTAGCCGTAGATACGTTGGAACCAGATCGTTTCTTTGGGGCGATCGCTGCCCTCTCAGAGTTCACTGGTCGTGATGTAGACTTGGTGGAACTGAGCAAATCTCCCTTTGCAGACAGGATTCGCCAAACTGGACAGCTATGGACGAGAAGAACATCGCCCTCCTAGCAGCGGATATCAATGCTCAGAGAATGACCATCGAGCGAGTTTTTGCCGCTTTAGACAATAGGGCTAACTCCCTCCATGCGAAAAGTCCTCCTGAGAAACTCGAAAGCTTTGCCTATCAGCTACACAATCTATACGGAGCCATTGAAGACTTATTCAAGGTCATTGCCGTTTACTTCGAGAACAATATTTCTGACTCCTCTCAATGGCACAGCCGCTTACTTCAGCGAATGACACAAACCATTGAAGGCACTCGGCCAGCCGTTATTTCTCAAGAGAATTATCTGAGACTCAACGGACTGAGGGCCTTCTGGCATTTCTTTCGTCACGCTTACGGCGTTCCCATCGACTTTGCTCAATTGATGAATAACCTGGAACGGGCCGAAGCACTACAGCCTCAGCTCGATCAAGATCTCGATGCCTTTTTGAAACAAGTGAAAGGAACATAAAAAACTTCAAACACTATTTCGATACCATAATCATAGAAAGCATCGAGTGAGTGCCATGTCACAGTCCTCTCAGGATCCGGTTGTCACTGATGAGCAGTTAGCCTATTGGCAGCGGGCGATCTCAACTCAGAAGCGTAATCAGCAAGCTGCCAAATCAACGGCCTGGGGTCAGGTTCAACAAATAGCTCAATGTTTACACCACGAATTCGGCGCAACGCGAGTCATTGTTTTTGGGTCACTAGCACGCGATCGCTTTACCGAAAATTCTGACATCGACTTAGCCGTAGAAGGCATTACCGCGAATCGCTATTTTGAAGCAGTTGCCAAGGCAAATGAGTATAGCGATCGCTGGGTTGACCTCAAACCCTTTGAAGCTTTGGACGATCACTTTCGACAACGAGTTCTAGAGACAGGCGTAGACGTTGATGTTACCGATTAGTCCCGCTGCTATGCGTGAGCTAGCCGCTGATATCGAGACAGAACTGTCTCGTTTAATTCAATTAGAGACAGCGATCGCTCAACTACAGGAAGAAATCATCGACGATCCCCGTCATGCTTCGTTGTTTTATGAAAATTTGGCGCTCAAGCTACACAATTTTTATACCGGCAGTGAAAAGATTTTGCGGCTAGTTGCTATCGAGCTAAACGGGGGATTGCCCTCCGGAGCAGACTGGCATAAGCGTCTGCTGAAGCGTATGAGTCAACAACGAGAAGGCCGTTCAGCCGTGTTATCTGACGCAACAGCACTTCGTCTGAGAGAGTTTTTGGGATTTCGCCATATTGTCAGAAACCTCTACGGTTTTGAGTTAGATCCGGAGCGAATCGCTAGTTTGGCCGCACGTTATCCCCAAATGTCAACAGATGTCAGACAAGATGTAGAAAGATTTGTAAGTTGGCTACGAGATTTGGCGGATCAGTTGGAGAGATGATGCGATCGCACCGCACAAACTGAGGGTATCTTGACATCATCAATACTTCCACGATGAAGATACTTGTCCATGCCCCGTTCTAGTCGTCTACCTATCGTTGTCTACACGCCCGAAAGCAAACTCAAACATCCAGGCCGACTCATAAGAGACATGTGGCGGGATCTGCTGGCATCGCGAGAATTGGCTTGGCGGTTGATGATAAGAGACATTAGTGCTCAATACCGTCAGTCTTTTTTGGGCATTTTTTGGGCATTCGTACCGCCACTGATTATGGCCGTGGGCTTCACCTACGCTAGCAACGCTCAGATTATTAATATCGGTCAAACTGACCTACCTTACCCCGCCTACGTCATGCTGAGCACAGTGCTATGGCAGACCTTTGTCGAAGCACTAAACGGGCCAATTCAGGCAGTGAATATGGCTAAGCCAATGCTAGCGAAAATCAATTTTCCCCGAGAAGCATTGATTTTGGGCAAAGTTGGTGAAGTCTTCTTTAACTTTGGCATCAAGTTGATACTGGTAGCCATTCTGTTCATTCTCTTTCGGATGCCAATGACAGCAGCAGTAATCCTAGCTCCGGTTGCCTTAATTCATCTAGTCCTTTTGGGGACTGCCATAGGGCTGTTTTTATCACCATTGGGTGTGCTGTATCAGGATGTGAGCCGAGGATTAGTCGTGGCAATGGGAGTCTGGTTTTTCCTAACACCAGTGGTATATCCGGTCCCGACAGAGGGTTCACTGTCTTGGCTGGTGCGGTTCAATCCAGTTACGCCACTGTTGGTAACTGCCCGTGAGTTAGCAACGACGGGCGTGGTGACAAACCCGATTGGATTCTGGCTGGCGAGTGGATTGGCGTTGATAGGATTGTGCGCGGCATGGATAGTCTACCGCCTGACAATGCCGATCATCATCGAGCGCATGAGTGCTTGACCGAGTAAAATCCATGAAAACGGACAAGCTTTACTATTATCTCTTTCTTTCACAACCCTCACTCCTAGCAGACCTACTGCCGGGTTTGCCTCAGAATTGTGAGTATGAATACTCCGCTCCAGTGATCAAAGAAGGGGAACTACGACTCGATGGGCTACTGACACCCATATCGGATGACATGAAGATTCCTATCATTTTCGTAGAAGCCCAGATGCAAACTGACTTCCGCTTCTACGGTCGCTATTTTGCTGAAATTCACCTGTACCTTCATCAGTATCAGGTAGAGCGGCCTTGGCAAGGGTTAATCATTCTACAGTCACGCCAACAGAAACTAGGCAGCGCAGTCCCTTACAAAAACCTCTTGGATAGGAGTGTTCAGAGAATCTATCTACAAGACTTGCTAGAGCAGACGCGGTTATCCCCTGCCTTGGCACTGCTTCAATTGATCGTTTTGCCGAATAACAAGGTACCTCAAGCAGCTCGGGCCTTGCTAGCAGATGCGAAAAAGCAAGGAGACGCGGAGTTTTGGCGATCGCTCAATTTGGTGGAAGCTATACTCATCAATAAGTTCCCGCAGCTTTCGACGGAGGAGGTTCTAGCGATGTTAGATATTAAAACGACTGATATTAAACGAACTCGCTTTTATCAAGAGGTATTCCGAGAAGGAGAGCAACAGGGAGAGCAGCGAGGAGAACAAAGAGGTCAACAAAGAGGAGAAGCAACTGCTTTGATCCGCTTCCTAGGTCAACTTCTAGGCACGCTGGAAGAAGCACAAAAGGAACAAATTCATCAGCTATCACTGTCGCAGTTAGAGGCTTTAGGGATAGCAATGCCAGAAATAAAGACACACTCAGATTTACAAGCATGGTTGGACGGCATGGAAAACATCAGCAGCGAGGAGAGTTAAAATAGCTGGTGTTTCTTCGGTTTGCTTACGTGGGTACTATTCTGCAAAGTTCATCGCAGGAGCATTGCCAAGAAGCAACTAAGTGGCTTTACTTTCAGTTCCAAAAATTGGGCACATTTGAGAAATGTTAGAAGCGACAAATCTGGAAATCATTTTTGGCATAACTGCTAACAGATTTAGAAGCTTTCTTTTGCAGCTGTTACATTCATGAAGTTAACTATCCTCTGAAACTAGTAGACGCTCGCAATCCAACGACCAAAATTTAGCCAGTTCGTGCTCTATGGGTGATGCATTCGAGAAAAGTGTTCTAAGCGAAAACGAACCTGATCGTGACAATGAGGTTCTGGTTCAAGTTGAGAATGTTTCAAAGAAGTTTTGCCGTAGCTTGAAGCGATCGCTCTGGTATGGCCTACAAGATGCTGCAACTGAACTGACCGGACGCGAATCCGATCATGCCCTGAGAAAAGATGAATTTTGGGCAGTCAAAGACGTCTCGTTTAAACTACGCCGTGGCGAATGTCTAGGATTAATTGGTCCTAACGGTGCAGGGAAGAGCACCCTCCTAAAGATGCTAAATGGTCTAATCAAACCTGATGAGGGACATATTAAAATATTTGGCCAGGTTGGTGCATTAATTGAGCTAGGAGCAGGTTTTAATCCTATTCTTACAGGGAGAGAAAATGTTTACATCAATGCTGCGATATTAGGAGTAAGTCAAAAATTAATAGATCAAAAGTTAGAGCAAATTATTGATTTTTCAGGCATAGAAAAATTTATCGATACTCCAGTTCAAAGTTACAGTTCTGGAATGCGAATACGGCTTGGTTTTGCAATCTCGATAGCTCTTAAGCCAGATATTTTGATTGTTGATGAGGTTTTGTCTGTAGGTGATATAAAGTTCAGGTCAAAATGTTACAGACACATAAAAGAATTAATGACTGATGGCACCTCAATAGTTCTTGTCACCCATAGCATGCATGATCTGTTTAGAGTTGCTAATAGAAGCATTGTGATGAGCTGTGAAGGCAAGATGTTTGATGGTGATGTAATCAATGGAGTTGTAGAGTATCAAAAATTATGTTTGGAAAACTTAAAGAAAGAAAAGTCAGCTTCATTTAGAGCAAGAATAAAATCAGCCTCAGCTAAGGAATTTACGGAAGCCAACCCGACTGTATGTCTTGACGCCTTCGAAAACAAAAGTCTTTCGATAACCATCGTTATTGAGGCTAGTCAGGATATCAGTAACCCTATTCTTGTGATATACTTTGAGCCATTCGGTTTGGAACCAATCGCATCTGTTACAAACCGGTTACACGATTCAAGAATCGATTTAATTGAAGGTTTAAACCATATATCAGTTAAGCTGCCTAATCATCCCTTCTTACCTAATCTATATAGCATTCATGCAGCTCTTTATAATGAAGACGGAAGTATTCTGTTTCACAGAAGTAGATACATCACATCATTTAAAGCCAGTGGCAAGGAAGTCTCTATTTTGAAAGAATACTTTTTTCTGCGTCTCCCACGTTGTTCGTGGAGCCGTGTCAGTTAGAATGCTCAAAGTTCTTCTGGTGAACGATACTAGCTCGGATGTAAATCCAGGCTGTAAAGCTACTGTCTCAAGCTTGAAAAGCTTGATTCATTCTGCAACTGAGTATGACACTCATATTCATAGCTGGCCTTGTGGTTTCGGATACGAACACTTTGAAAGCTTACACCAAGAAAGTCTTGAAAAAGAATTGAGTCTTTATCCTTATCTAAAGAAAAAGTTGAAAGGAAATCTTGAAAGAACAAATCAAAAGCTAGAAAAATTAATTCAAAAACTTTCGAAGAAAAAATCCTGGGATTACAGTGGAAGGAAAATTGATTTAGTAGCATGGTCCTCTTCTGTTCGCAAATTTGAGGAATATCTATTCAATGAGGTCTGCAGCGCGAACGAATTTGATATTGTCGTCATCAATGCCGAAGGTACAGTACATCATAATCAGATTGGTGCGATAACCATAGCCTCTATCATCAAAATATTCTCAGAAAATAAACCCGTTTGGTGTGTAAATGGTTCTTGGCAAGCAATCGACGAGCAAGTAGTTTGTAAAGCTATAAGCTCAGCAGATTACATAACAGCTAGAGAACCTATGTCTTTCAGATGGCTCTCGAATTACTGCGAAGGCATCATTCAGTCTGCTGACTGCGCCTTTCTTTCAAATATTTTTAATCCGTCTTCATTTTTGCTTCCATCAGAGATAGATTCAGAGAAGGCATGCTTGTATACTCCCGGAGTCTTAGCACAACCTTCTTCTTCCTCCGTTAACCCATTAAAAGTTCAGGAAATACTTGAGCATCTTCATATAATTCGTCGTCTTGGTTGGCAACCTGTCTGCTTACTAATTGATGAGCTACATCTAATTCCATTCTTGAAAGATGCAGAGGTTTCAATTGTTTTCGCTAAAGATATAGGATGGAAAACATTTGGCGAATTTATAAGGCGATTCAAGTTAGTCATTTCAGGAAGATATCATATTTTAATATTCTCTGCTTTAGCAAAAGTTCCCTTTGTCCCAATTGCCTCAAACACATGGAAGATTGAAGGACTTATGGAGCTTCTTGGGTTAGATAATAGCCAGATTGTTTACAATCCAAAAGACATAGTAGGTTGGTTATCAAAAGAGAAGCACAATACTTCCATTAGAATTGCAACTAAAGAACTTCAGAACTGTAAAAGACTGGCTTGCTTTAATATTCCTAAAATAGTAAAAAAGTGAAACATCCATCAAGCTAATTTATACCTTTGCTAGAGCTATATGAGTAATTGTTCTATTGTTGGAATCCTTGATAAGGACGGTTATTCTCAAACAAAGTTGTATCGGTCACTAGGCGATATTTCGAGTATCGAAGTTGTGCGTTTGAATTATTATGGTTCGGAGTATTCTTTACCTAAGAATGTAGATATTATTCTTACTGCTCAGCATTACGAAGAACCTGAAGTTGGCTTGATTATTAAAGCCGTTAGGCAAGATATTCCAGTCCTTATTCTTGCTGATGGAATTCTAGAATTTCGAAACACCTGGCACAATCCTCTTATGTCTGCTGGTCGACTTTTTCAGCCTGTTTTAGGACATAAAATTGCTACGATTGGCCGATCGCAAACTCGAATACTGGAGTCTTGGGGAAATCTAGGGAAATGTGAAACTGTTGGTTTGCCAAGGCTTGATTCTTATCTGAACAGGAGGCCAAGAATTCGTCGCCCCTCCGAGCCCTTTAAGGTTCTCGTAACAACTGCGAAAAAGCCTGGATTTACAAATGAGCAGGTAGATCAAGTTAAGCAGTCTCTGCTTGATCTTCAGAAATGGTTTAATCATAATCCTGTCGTTGAAGGAATGGAAGTAAACCCTGTTTGGCGTCTGACCGAAGGATTAGATATTGAATTGGGCGTTAGAAGTCAGATTGCTGATCTGTCTGGACAAGAATTATCAGCTGTCTTAGAAAAGGTTGATGCCCTAATCACAACTCCATCAACTTCTATGTTGGAAGGGATGCTTCAGGGTATTCCGGTTGCGTTACTCGACTATACTAATTCGCCTCATTTTGTCCCTGCAGCTTGGTCAATCACTTGCTCAAGTCATATTCCCAGTATTTTGAAAGAAATTGTCCAGCAGCCTGCTACTAGAATGTTGTATCAAGATACGATTCTTCATGATGCTCTGGAATGCCGCAGTCCTTCTATTGATAGATTGCAGACGCTCATTTCAAGGATGGTCGATATTAGTCGAAGGCAGAAGTTAGAGGGCAAAGAACTAGTATTCCCAGACAAGATCTTATGGAAAAGAGACAGTGAATTCCATTTTCCAGAAGAGCGCTTCAATATGAAAACCCTGTTCCCAGAGCATCCTACATTTAGCCAAATGGATACCTTAAAGCTTCAGGTTGAAATAGAGCATCTAAAAAGATGGCAGTTACAGTCTGAAGATAAGATGAAAGATTTGAAGATAGCTCTTGAAGGAATGCAAAGTTCTCGGTTCTGGCAGCTACGAGAGAAGTGGCTTGCTCTCAAACGTTTACTTAGATTTGTGAAATACCAATGATGCCTGCAAGCAATTCGATTTCTTTAAGTCCTTCCATCAGCAATCATTTCAAAGATTGTCTTCTGGCTGAATCGGAAGCAATTCGTTCGATCTCTACTCAAATAAGCTTTGAGCAAGTTGAAATGGCAACTCAACTCTTGATGAAGAGTCAAGGACGGGTCATAGTCAGTGGTGTGGGAAAATCTGGTCTTATTGCCCGTAAAATTGCAGCGACTTTAACCAGTACTGGGACAGCTAGTCTTTTTCTTCATCCTTCAGATGCTCTACACGGAGATATCGGTATTGTTAGTACAGATGACATTTCTATCCTGATTAGTCACAGTGGTGAAACAGAAGAATTGCTTGCCATGTTGCCCTATCTACGGCAGCGCCAAATTCCATTAATTGTTATTGTCGGTAACCCACATTCTAGTTTGGCAAAGCAGGCCTCTGTGACGCTTCATGCTGCTGTGAACAAGGAGGCTTGTCCCCTTAACTTGGCACCCACAGTCAGCACAACTGTGGCTTTAGCAATAGGAGATGCCCTTGCTGTTACGCTAATGCACCTAAAAGGGATTACTTCAGAATCTTTCGCTTACAATCATCCAGCCGGTAGGCTAGGGAAACGCCTAACCCTGCGAGTTGCTGATCTAATGCATGCGGATGCGGAAAACCCCATAGTTGGTTTACAAGATTCGTGGTTTCTAATCCTAGACACAATTACTCAAAAAGGTTTAGGAGCCGTCAATATCACTGATAGCTCCGGCAGGCTTTTTGGGCTTATTACTGATGGAGATGTGCGACGAGCTTTACAGAAATTCTCTCCTGATAATTGGAGTAATCTTACTAGCCAACAGATTATGACTTCGAATCCTGTAACGGCAAGTCCTGATCAACTTGCCTATGATGCTATGCAAACTATGGAGCAACGCCCCTCACAAATTTCAGTTATGCCAGTGATTGATGACAATCAAGTTTGTGTTGGGCTTCTACGGCTACACGATATTGTTCGGAGTGGCATAGCATGAAAATTATCGCTATTATTCCAGCCCGCTACGACTCTCAGCGTTTACCAGGTAAGCCATTAGCAAAACTAGGAGATCGTCCCCTAATTCAATGGGTTTACCAAGCTGCCTACCAGTGTGCCATCTTTGACAATGTCATCGTGGCGACTGATAGCAACCTTGTGGCTGACTGCGTGCGACAGTTTGGCGGGCACGTTGAACTCACTCACGCTGATCATTTATCAGGTACTGACCGGATTGCCGAAGTTGCAGCACGATATCCTGAGTATCAAGTTGTCGTTAACATTCAAGGGGACCAGCCTTTCATCACAGAAACAGTCTTAAACCAGCTTATTCATCCTTACTTAGAGGGTGAATCACCAGAAATGACAACGCTTGCTTGTCCTCTAGACAAGACTGTCGATTATACAAATCCCAACACGGTTAAGGTAATTTGCGATCTCACTCAGCACGCTCTCTATTTCTCCCGTGCGCCAATTCCCTATTTTCGGCATAACTTAGAGGCTCCGGTCTACCATCATCTTGGTCTGTATGCCTTTCGCTATGATTTTTTAGTGACTTATGCCCAGTTGCCTTCGACACCAATAGAACAGTGTGAGTCTTTAGAACAGTTGCGCGTGTTGGAACACGGCTATCGCATTCGTGTTTGTCAAACCACGAAGGCTATTTTAGAGATCAATACACCAGAAGATCTGATGGCTGCTAACGTTTCGCTTACTAATTGTGCTTCATCATGAACACAGTTTCTATTACAGACCAAATATCTGTCGGTTTAGGTCAGCCTCTGGCACTAATCGGTGGGCCTTGTGTGATCGAATCTGAAAACTTCACTTTGCATATGGCAGAGCAGATTCAGCAAATATGCGATCGCCTCAGAATTCCTTTCATTTTCAAATCGTCTTTTGACAAGGCCAATCGCACTTCTCTAGATTCCTTTCGGGGGCACGGATTAGATGTCGGCTTGAGAATATTAGACCGAGTACGTGCTGAGTTAGGCGTTCCCGTGTTGACGGATGTTCATGAGAGCCATCAAGTTCCCCAAGTCGCTGAATTTGTTGATGTGCTCCAGATTCCAGCGTTTCTATGTCGACAAACCGATTTACTCGTCGCTGCGGCTCAAACGGGACTTCCGGTCAACGTAAAAAAAGGCCAGTTTCTTGCCCCCTGGGATATGCAGGCTGTTGTAGAGAAGCTTGAGAAAGCGGGTACCTCCAAAATCCTGCTGACTGAGCGAGGAACAAGTTTCGGCTACAACACACTAATCGTAGACTTTCGCTCCTTACCACAGATAAGACAATTAGGCTATCCAGTCGTATTTGATGCAACTCACAGCGTTCAAATGCCAGGAGGGCAGGGAAGAACATCTGGTGGACAACGGGATTTCGTTCCTCATCTAGCAAGAGCAGCAGCAGCAATTGGTATTGATGCTTTGTTTATGGAAATTCATGAAGAGCCGGACAAAGCTCTAAGTGACGGACCCAATATGGTGTCTCTTGCAGACCTTGAACTTCTTTTGAAGTCAATTTTGCAAATTCGAAAGGTAGCAGGTGAAATACCACTCAATGATATCTAGAGAACTCCGAGAGAAGTTGTTCAACGTCAAGCTGTTAGTGTGCGACGTTGATGGCGTCCTGACAGATGGTGGTCTTTATTACACTGAAAATGGGCAAGAACTTAAGCGTTTTGATGTCAAGGATGGACAAGGAATTAAACTTACACTTACGGCAGGAATAGTCGTTGCGTTTGTATCTGCTAGCAACTCCAATGCTATTCGTATTCGTGCTAAAAATCTGGGTGTTGAACTTGTGTTCACAGGCGTGACTGACAAGTTTGCTTGTCTATCAGAAATAACGCAGCGCCTCAGAATCTCCTTAAATGAGACGGCTTATGTAGGAGATGATATTAACGATATTCTTGCACTTAGAAAGGTCGGTATTCCTTTATCAGTAGCCGATGCTGTAGAGTCTGTCAAGGAAATCAGTTGCTACACTACCGAAAGACGGGGCGGACGAGGAGCTATTCGTGAAATTTGTGATCTACTTGTAGATGCACATCAGAAGTCACTTTAGAGTTGAGAATAATCATGCAACTATGATTTTCAATACGCAGCCTTACATACTTCATTTCAATATAGATTCTTCGCACCTTCTCGACACATATTGGTTGTAGCAAGCCTCTCTAAAATCATACCTAAGATAAATTCATACAATATCAATTACGTAAATTCAATCTATTAATGCTGATTCTATGTAAACAACTACTAGAACTAAATTCAAAAATAGTCAGGAAAATGAATTTTTATATGAATAGGAGTGTAGAAACAGCAGTGGTTAGCATGTGTCCCATGACTGTTATTGGCGGTGGGGAGAACTACACTCAGAACTGTACTCTATCTGTCTCAAACACTGACGGCTGTTGTGATTTGTATTATCCTCTTCAGACTCTGCCCAGCAGAAGGGTTGGCAACACATTCTGTTGCTCAATGTTTAATCAGAAAAACTTAGAACATAGTTTTGAGCTTGCGTTTTCCGAAGTGCTTAAGAGTATTTCAAAGTATAAAAGAGTTTGGATTCATCAATATCTTGCTTTTCCTGAAGTCTACAACATCCTGGCATCTATAAGTTCAAATCAAAGTGTATTGTTCACGAATCATGGCCTAGAGCTAAATGAGAGTGAT
Organism: Oscillatoria sp. CS-180; assembly: GCF_028330965.1. Classification (GTDB taxonomy): domain Bacteria; phylum Cyanobacteriota; class Cyanobacteriia; order Phormidesmidales; family Phormidesmidaceae; genus Halomicronema. Next base: position 47,621 of record NZ_JAQMUB010000027.1, read on the forward strand.
TTTTGGAACCGTTATGAACCTTCTCCTAATCATCTGTTCGTTGAGGTATCAAATTTCTCTTCACAAAGGACTAAGCGACACGTTAATAACGTAATGTTTGAATATGCAGGTATCTGGAGAAGTGATTTAGATACTCTTTGTAATCAAGCTTACTCAGATAAGTCTACATTTTTCGTTTCTGTAGGTAGAATTCTTACACACAAAGCATTCGATGTTACGATTCGTGCTTTGCGGACTGACCAAGTTCTGAAAATTATTGGATCCAAAAATCAGCATTCTCTGTATCAGATTTTTCTAATTTCTCTTAGCCTCTTTAAAGATGTAATCTTTCTAGGTGAGCTTCCTGAACAAGAAAAATTTCAAGTTCTTTCTCAAGCAATTGCATTAATTGCAAGTTCTTCATCCCAGTCGCTAAGTGGGAGACCACGTGAAAATAGTGAACTTTTAGGAATTGTGGTGCTGGAAGCGATAATGGCAGGAACTCTTCCTATTACCTCTAACCAGTCAGCCTTCAAGGAGTTGATGGAGTTTTTTGATCTCACGGATTTTATATACCGGGAAAGAGATGTCTCTGATTTGAGGAGGAAGATGGAGTTTACCTTAGGACTTGATGATGATTGTTACGGAGAGAAAATTCAAAGAGCACAGTATCTTCTCAGAGAGAGGTTTGCCTGGGATGATTACTGGTCGAGAATTCGAAAAAGACTTAACGACGTAAGAACTACAGATACCTTCAAAGAGGATTAAAGATATGAAAATTCTTTTTGTATCTAATGTGTTTCCACCTCATGTTCGAGGTGGATATGAGATTGGATGTCTTGAACTAGCCCGACAGTATCAGTTGAATGGCCATAGTGTTGTTGTTGCCTCTTCTGAGGTTCCTCCTAGTTTACGCACCTATCCTTCACCCACTGATATCGATGTTAGATATGTCTTTTTACCTGTTAAATACTACGATGCAGCATATAACAAACAGTTTGAACAGAATTCTGTATATATCTACGAAAGAACCATGGCTTTCGGAGGTTATTTGGAATCAAATTGTATTGCTCTACAGCGCCTACTTGAGCTTGAGGATCCGGATTTAATCTGGATTTTTAATCCTTTAGGTCTAGGACCAGTAGGAGTATTGGACACTTGTGTTTCCAGCGGCAAGAAAATTCTCATCCATCTTATGGATGATATTGATGGTGTGGTTTCAGATTACACAAAAGTTTTTAATTTTCAGAACAAATGGTCTCTCTTAAAGCAAGAAATAGTTGCAATTTCTTGTTCCAAAAAAATCTTCCTAGCAAACAATAAAATTGGTAAGTTTAATAGAAATGAAACTATCTACAATTGGGTTGATTTCACGAAGAGTCGTCACGAAAAAGATACGACTGATTTCAAAGTAGAGTCCAAAAAATCTATATTCAAAAGGTTTAGAGTTGTTTATTTTGGTCAGATCAACGCAAAGAAGGGCGTAATGTTTATATATGAGTTGTCAAAAAGAATTGCGGCATCTTCTTTGAAATCTCAAATACTTATTGAAATTTATGGATCAGGAGATTTAGCGGAGTGGCTTAGGAATGAACTAGATAAGGACAAGGAGGTAAATGAGGTATTAAAGTTCAAAGGTTTTCTAGAGAAGGCAAGACTATTCAAGAGATTGGAAGAGGCAGATTTGGCTTTATTTCCTCTGAGCAAAGATGAACCTTTTGGCTATGCTCCTGTGGAAGCGGTTATGAAAGGAATTCCTATAATGCTTACTAAGGAAGTTGGATGTTCCGAACTTTTTACAGACGAAGAAGTGATTTTCATTCAAGATAGATCGGATATTGACGAGCTTTATGAAAAACTTGTTTGGTGTCTTGAGAACCAGAAGAGATTAGCCTCAATGATATTTAATGCACAAGAAACAGTTCGAGAAAATTGTGATTTATCGACCGTCACTATACCTAAATTAAATGAAATCATATCTTCTCTTAAGCCAACAGATGGATATGGATTTGAACACATATTGTCTACTTGTGAATTATGTCGATATCCGCTACCAAATCTCGAAAAAAGATATCGTCTTTGGAATCCTCGGTATAGACTAGCCGATCTGATCTTCGATTCAATTTACAATATCCCCTTTTTTGGTTTTTTTCTTGAAAAACAAGAGGAAAAATTAGTCAGATACTATAAGGCAATGCATAGAAAAAGCTAGTTGACATCAATAGGCTCTGTTCTGAATGAATCTTCTCTACTGTCTTACCGCCTATCCCCCGTTCATTGGTGGGTCTCAGATACATCAGCATCAGTTGGCAAAGGTTTTGGCAGAAGAGCATTTAACACAAGTTATTTGTCACTGGAATCAGCATCGAACTGACTGGTTGTTAGGAACTACCCTCTTTCATCCCAAAGGAGGCAATTATAGTTACGAAGGTATTTCAGTACACCAGCTAGAACTTGGTTGGAAAGAGAAGCTTTGCGTAGTACCGGTTCTTCCCTTGTACTATCCCTTTATGGAGTACTCTGTGAAGTTGATCGCGAATATCCTTGCTCCAAAGCTGAAAAATTTTGCTCAAAGAGCTGACGTTATTCATGCCGTTCGTATCGGACGCGAGGGTCTCATCTATACGGCACGACAGTTGGCTGCTCAGCTCGATATCCCCTTCGTACTTACTCCCGTGCATCATCCTCGATGGCAAGGTTGGCGATACAGGGTTTACAACGAACTGTATCGTCGGGCAGACGCTCTAATTGCCTTAACCGATCACGAGCGCCAAATGTTGATCGAGACTGGAGTCAAGCCAGAGCGGATACACGTAACAGGGGTGGGGCCGATATTAGCGCATGAGGGAGATGGGGAACGCTTTTGCAAAACTTACAATATCAACTCGCCATTTGTTCTGTTTCTAGGCCAGCACTACCTCTACAAAGGATTCCGTCAACTACTGGAAGCCACTTCGCTAGTCTGGAAATCCTGCCCAGATATGGAATTTGTGTTTGCAGGACCGGCTGTGAAACAGTCTGAACAGTTCTTCAAGACCTATCGCGATCGCCGAATTCATCGCTTGGGTACCCTTGATTTACAGACAAAAACCGACGTATTGGCCGCTTGTAGCATTCTCTGCGTGCCATCTTCGCAAGAAAGCTTTGGAGGGGTTTTTACTGAGGCTTGGAGCTTCAAAAAGCCCGTTATCGGAGGTCGAATTCCGGCAGTTGCCGATGTCATCTCCCACGGAGAAGATGGCTTACTCGTCGAACAAAGACCTGAAGAGATTGCTGAAGCGATTTGTACTTTATGGCAACAGCCCGACTACGCTAGACGTATGGGAGAGGCAGGATATCACAAAGTCAAAGCTCAATTCACCTGGCCTCAACTAGCCAACAAAACACTCCAAATCTACCAACAACTCCTGTAATCGTCATGCCTGCATCCTACCTTCGGATAAAACGACTGAAGTACCTTTTGAGACACCATGATTTCGACAACCGCTATGGCACAGGTTCCTGGATTGCTGCCGAGGTTGTCCAATGACCTGTCCCCTATCGGTTATTACAGTTACCCACAATCACGCAGCTTACATCGGTCGCTGCTTAGCAACAGTAGTTCCAGAGGTCTTAGCCGTTGGTGGTGAAATGATTGTCATTGACAATTTGTCAACCGACCATAGCGCTGACATTGCTCGCCATTTCGAGAAAGTAAAGTTGGTCGTGAATTCAGAACGTCGTGGGTTCAGTGCCAACAACAATTACGGCATGGCGATCGCTCAAGGGCGTTACATTCTCCTGCTCAATCCTGATACTGAGATGCAGCCTGGGGCTTTGAAAGAGCTAATTAGGTTTATGGACACACATCCCGAAGTGGGGTTGTGTGGTGCTCAACTGCTGTTTCCAGACGGTACCGTTCAGCCTTCACCGAGACGTTTTCCGACAATTGGAGCCGCTATTGCTCGACGCACACCGCTACGGCACTTGCTAAAAAACTCTGCCAGCAATCGACACCATCTCATGCTTGATGTGAGCCATACTCAGCCTTTTGCTGTGGATTGGTTGTTAGGCGCCTGCATGTTTATTCGACGAGAAGTGCTAAACACCGTTGGCCCTTTAGACGAAGGCTTCTATCTGTATGTTGAAGACATTGACTGGGCTAAGCGTATTCACAACGCCGGATGGGAGGTGTTTTATGTTCCAGCCGCTAAGATCATCCATCACCACCTGGCCATCAGCGACAAAAAGTTGTTGAGCTACCACATGTGGCTCCATCTCAAAAGCATGTTTCGATATGCCAGGCGATATTGCTTGCCAACTGTTCCAGGTTTGTCAGCCCGCCGAATCCGCACAACCGTTTGGGATGCCACTCAACCGTTTCAGCCGACTCGGTTCTGGAATCGCCGAGTGGTGATTCAGAAGAACGTGAAACAGGAACAGTGATCTCCAATAAGGCTACTGTTTAGCCACATTAGGCCAAAAACGTTCATCGGCGATGATAAAGTTTTCAGAAATTTTGGCACACTAACCGTGACGCCCGAAAGATTAGGCAATTTTACCCTTTACCGCCTATGGACTGTCATCGGCCTCCTCGTGCAGCTACCCGATCGCGCCCTCACCTAGACATTCGTGCGCCCCGACGATTGCGGTTCAGGGATGTATTGACCTGGGAAGTTCAGCGATCGCTCATCCTCATGCTGGCCGATGTTACAGCGCTCGTCTGCGCGTGGCAGATTGCTCGATCCTTTAACCAGTTTTTCTCCCCCATTCCCCCTCAACTCGACTGGTGGACATGGTTATCGGTTCCTAGTCCGTTATGGATCTTGGGGGCCTGTACTTTGCTAATCTTCGCTTTGAGTGGCTTATATGGCGGCAGGCATCAGGTCAAAAACTACGTCAAAGCAGGTCAGCTGTTGAGCTTGATCTATTTAGGCTCACTCGTGCTGATGTATTTTTACGATCCCAAATTAGATTTGCCGCGATCGCTCTTCTTCTCTGCCTGGTTAAGCAGCGTTGTCCTCGTGGTGTTGGCCCGGCTCGTGACAGTGGTACTGCTTCGACCTTTAGAGCGTTCTCGCAATCAATCCGCCGTATTTCTAATTGCCCCTGCGGCACGACTGAAACGACTGTCGGAACTATTAGCTCAGCGTGCTCACATTTCTGTAATTGGGGCAGCTCTACCCATAACAGCCAACTCACAAGCAACCTTCCAAGCCATTCTCACCTCCAAAGCAACGTTAGTGTTGGCCGAAAATATTCCCTCCGCCGATCTAGCCTCAGAGCTGTATTGGAAACTTCGGCAAGCAGGCATCACGATGCAGCTGATTCCCACCAGTCGCGATATGCTGCATCGACGAGGCAACCCAGAAACCCTAGCAGGCATTCCCACATTACGGTTAGACGCGCCCCTGGTGGGCAATATTGACTATCACCTTAAGCGCAGCATGGACTATATCGGAGCCACCTTAGGCGCGATCGCCCTGGCCCCGTTTTTTCTAGGAATTGCTTTAGCAATCCGGCTTGATTCACCCGGTTCTCCCTTCTTTAGACAAGAGCGCGTTGGCCTACACGGAGAGCGGTTTTGGGTTTGGAAATTCCGCACCATGGGGATCGGTGCGGACCAACAGCAAGCTGCCCTTGAGCATCACAACGAATCAGCCGACGGCGTCCTTTTCAAAGTCAAACGAGATCCTCGTATCACCCGAATCGGAGCCTTTTTACGCCGCACTAGCCTCGACGAACTACCCCAGTTATTTAACGTACTGTCAGGCGAAATGAGTTTAGTCGGTCCTCGCCCGCTGCCGGTCCGAGATGTCGAGCGCTTCGACTCTTGGCATCACATTCGCCATCAGGTTCTACCAGGCATCACAGGGCTATGGCAGATTTCAGGGCGATCAGATATTGACAGCTTTGATGATGTTGCTCGCCTTGATCTGCATTACATCGATAACTGGTCCCTCAATCTCGACCTCGATATTTTGATGGAGACATTGAGAATTGTAGTGGTTGGGAAAGGAGCGTATTAGCAAGAATAGGTATCATTCCTACCTATCTCCCATCGACCCTAACCCATGTCTTCTCTCCTTATTCTTGCAGCCCTCCTCTATGCTCTCTTCACGCTGCTGCCAAATAGCACAACGCAGATGGTGACTTGGCCTTGGGTAGCACTATGGCAGGCGATGCTGCTATTGCCAATTGCGTGGCTACTCTGGCAGGCATGGCACAAACCTTTGCGAGAGTTCCGCTTAGGCAATGGGTTTGACGCGCTGGCAGGACTAGCCGTCTTGGGCATGGGGATATCAATGCTAGTAGCGGCCTTTTCACAACAGGCAATGTGGTACGGATGGGCGGCACTAGGCGGATTGGCAGCACTACATGGATTAATGGGATGGCTGACACCAGCGCGGAGTCGCAGCCTGCTGACATTTCAAGGGTATTTGGCGATCGCCTTCATCCTGGTCAGTCTGGGGATGTGGATGACGAACGCCTATCTACCCGAACTGGCTCGCTTGGACGCTTTGCGGGCGATCGGTGTCGAACAGTCCTTCAACTTTGCCATTGTCAGTCTGCGAAACGGGTTTCCCCTAGGCCATCAAAATTATGTTGCCGGATATCTGGTGCTCGTGCTGCCCTTGTTCGTAGGGTTGGGATTGACCGATAAGACGCTGCGGCGGTGGCTGTGGTGGTCAGGACTGGGATTGGGATTGCTGACGCTATACACCACGGGTTCACGAGCAGGCGTTTTAGCCCTCGTTGCCCTAGTGCTTCCCACCTTGTTGATACTGCTTCTGGGGCACTATGTTCCTCGACGGGTCGCTGTTCCGGCTGGCCTGCTGGGGTTAGCCTTATTAGGCACCCTCGCTATTCTGAACCCCCGCCTCCAGGCAACGCTAGCGGGGTTGCAAACCGGACAGATCACCAACAGTCAGGTCACATATCGCCTGATCACAACTGTCACAGGTTGGCGGATGGGCTGGCAGCGCCCTTGGGCTGGCCTCGGACCCGGTAGTGTCCCTCTGGTTTATCAACAGTATCGTCCCGCATGGGCAGGTCGCGAGGCCGAACTGCATCATCAACTTCACAGTACTCCCGTTCAGCTGTGGGCAGAGTTAGGGATTTGGGGCATCCTGTTGCCCCTACTAGCGGGTGTTTTGTTGATTTATGCCCTGTGGCGACACAGAACTCGACTATCAACTGGAATCCCCGCCAGCTTGATGTGGAGCTTGGTGGGTGGCTTGTGGGCTTATAGCGTGCTCAGCCTAGTGGATTATCAACTGGATGTCGTCGCGATCGCCGGTGTGCTCGTTCTCTATTTCGCCATCATTTTGGCCCAGTTGCGATCGCCAGTAGCCAGCAGCGCACCAGGACAAAACCCGCGTTACCGTCGCAGTCTAGTTGGGGCTGGAGTAGGCATTACGTTAGCCATGGGACTTTGGCTTCTCTCCATTCACCGAGCGTGGGCAGCCTCCTCTCAAGCCTTTCTGGAACTGGAGAGAGAGAACTTATCTGAATTTGTCACGCTTCTGGAGCAGTCGCAGAGATTAGCCCCATGGGAAAGTTACTATCCATTTCAATTAGGTTGGGCAGTCGGCGACTTGAGCAACAGCGTTGAAGATTCCGAAGTTGCAAACTCAATGCAGGAGGACGCGATCGCTTGGTTTCAGCAGGGTAATGCCGTTTCCCCCTTTCAAGAGTTTGGCTACTCTAATTTGGGCTGGCTACAGGCCCAAAGGCAACCTGAAGCCGCGATCGTCTCCTTCTCTCAAGCAGCCCAACTGCTGCCGGCCAAAATGGGCGTCTTTTTTGGCCTCGGCTACAGCCTGCTGTTGAACGATCAGCCCAACCTGGCAGCAGACGCTATGGCGCTGGAAATGATTCGACATCCCAGAATCATCACCAGTCCAGTCTGGACGACCGAGCCGTTCTCGACGTTATATCCCTCTGCCCTCACTCGCTTGGAGGAACTGTATGGGGAACTGCTTGCAAACGCTGATGATCCCCTGCTTATCCCGCATCTCCATCAAATACGAGGGGCAACTCGCTGGTGGTTAGGGGACTATAGCGGTGCAGCTGATGACTGGGATGAATATGGCACAGCCATTGGACAAGCGGTTCTATCAGCAACGAGAGGAAACGTACCTGATATCGAAACCCTGCCCAATCTACCGGGAAAGTATGTCCTACAAGCTTGGTATGACCCAGTAGTCCGAGCAGAATCGTTGGCGATCGCGTGGGTAGTACAACCAGAAGATTCTCCCGTTCCCAACCCGCCTCCTTCAGCCGACCAAATACAAGGCTTAGCAAACTCGATGGCGGCCTCAGAAACCTTGGAACAGTGGCTCAAGCAAAATGCGCCTGTCGTTGAGGCCAGAAGCGAGCGATTAGGCTTTGGCGTTTTCAAACGGCACGATGATGGCCCCAATCCATTTGATTACTATGTCCGGTTTGAGAATGTGGCGATCGCTAAATTCTTTGACGAACTATTCCTGTCTCCCCGTCTCATGCCTGCCCTTGATGAAGCGCTACAGCCTTACCGAATTGGACTCATAGAGGCCACTCAGCAATCGGCAGCAGATTGATCAGCCCTCACTCGCTTTACGAAACGCTGCTTTGCAGAGGTGAGGGGACAACTTCACCATTTTGCGCGATCGCTTTCTGACCAATTCTGTTGGCTCGCTCTAGCAAGAGATTGAGGATAGTGCGAATCAGAATCGTGGCGCCCAACTGAGCAATATCATTCCACTGGCTAGAAATCATCGTTTTAAGAATACTTGCACCCACCAAAAAGCTCAAACCCAATGAAAAGGCATAGCCCATCATCAGGCGACTATTCTGAAATGCGTCAAACGTTTGCCGCTTTAGTAAGGTCTCGCTCAAGAAAACAAACAGCGCTCGAAAGACCCCGATCGCAATCACCACCAGCGCTAGCAATTGGCAAACACTGATTAAAATGCCATTACAGATTTGAACAAAGAATTGGATATTCGCGTTGACAACGTCTAAGCTCATAGATTTTCAAAGCGTAGCAGCCGACCCGACAAAGTGCAGTTCCTTTAAGCATGAAATAGCTGGGGTAACAGCGCAACAACTCTTCAAATCCATTGGTCCTCTATGTCCCCTGCGTCTCACCCTGAGATTGCGGTTCAGGATATAAGCCTAGCTGAACCGACAGTTCACGGGCAATGAAGATCAAGAATTTAGCCGCGTCGGCATTGTCCTGGTGGGCAAAGTAGCTAGCAGCCTGCATAAGCGCTTGGACAAAGCCAGCGTCTAGGAGATCAGGCTCCGTATTCAACACTTGCGGTTCTTCACCATTGGGGCATGATAGAAGCTTGTCGATTAGAGCGAAGTAGCGTTCTTGACGAGGCGCAGGAGCACTCGGGGCAGAGTCAGAGTTCATAGATCAAAAGGATGAAGGGATCAGAGGATTAAGGGGAAGAAGCAAGGCAAAATCATCCGACAAATCGATCAAATCAATAGAATGATCAACTTGAAGGGCCAAGCTGGAAAACTGCCCTTCAAAAGTTTTCAGATTCACAATCAAAAATTGGGTATCACGGGCGGTGGCCCTGAGGGATAGTCGAGGACTTTGCCTCATTGAGACTCCCAGAGACTCCCACAATGCTTCATTGAACAGGATTGGACTGGTATTCAGCGGGTAAGCTATCGGGAACAAGCGGAGGATGGGCAGGTTCCAAATCCTTGAAGAGTACAGTACTCAGGTAGCGTTCGCCGAAACTGGGTTGAATCATGACGATGATCTTGTCTGCGTTTTCAGGTCGTTTTCCAACGGCGATCGCCGCCGCGAGAGCAGCCCCTGCAGAGATACCTGAGAGCAAGCCTTCTTCTCGGGCTAGGCGGCGACTGTAGGCGATCGCCTCATCATCAGATACCTGAACCACCTCATCGATCAGGTTAACTTGCAGAATAGCCGGGACGAATCCAGCACCGATGCCCTGGATTTTGTGAGGACCAGCATTTCCGCCAGAAAGAACCGGACTGCTAGTGGGTTCCACCGCGATCGCTTGAAAGCTATCTTTCCGAGATTTCAAAACCTCTGCAATGCCCGTAATCGTTCCTCCAGTACCCACACCGGCAACCACCATATCGACAGAGCCGTCAGTATCCGCCCAAATTTCTTCAGCAGTCGTTTCTTTATGGATCTGGGGATTAGCCGGATTCTCGAACTGCTGCGGCATAAAGGCGTTTGGCAACTGAGCCGCAATTTCTGTAGCTTTTGCGATCGCCCCATTCATGCCTTGATTGCCGGGCGTCAGCACCAGTTCTGCACCGTAGGCTTTCAACATGGCACGCCGCTCCAAACTCATGGTTTCAGGCATCGTGAGGATGAGGCGGTATCCCTTAGCTGCAGCAACCATCGCCAAGGCAATTCCTGTATTACCCGATGTTGGTTCTACCAGAATAGTGTCATCGGGAGAAATAGTGCCTGCCTCCTCGGCAGCGTGAACCATGTTGGCCCCTATCCGATCCTTCACAGACGCCGCTGGATTCATGCCCTCTAGCTTCACCAGAATTTGCGCTAGGCAGCCCTCAGACTGCGGAATACGGTTGAGCTGAACCAACGGGGTTCGTCCGATGAGCTGTGTGATGTCTTTAGCGACGTGCATGGATGTTCTCCTGAAAAGTAAAGGACTTTTGGGGTGCTGCTTTCATTCGTCAGCGTTTACAGGCCACCATATTAAAGAGGTGCCAATGCTTTTCTTCTCCTAAGGCTGTTTTGCCGGGGTGGTCTTCCTCATCTAAACGTTCAATATCAAAAGGATGGAACAACGCTTCCACCTGTGAACGAGTGTGACAAGTGATGTCGCTATAGGTCGCCCACGAGTCGTGATCGCCAAACAAATGCCCGCAAAACCGTCCCCCCGGTCGCAGTGCAACGACAATTTCCTCCCACAGTTCTGAAAAATAGCTGGGTGAACAGAACGGAAGACAGAAGCTGGCGTTTATGAGATCAACATCAGGAGGGAGGGCAATGTCTTCGAATTTTTGGACCCGCGTTTCTAAGTAGGTGCGGTTGATGTCGGGTCGTTTGCTGAGGCGAGCGATCGCCTCCGGTTCGCCATCAATGGCTAGAACGCGCCAGTTACGCCGCAGTAGTTCAACGGTGTCGCGCCCATCGCCACAACCCAAATCAACAGCGTTCCCAATGATCGCCCGCTTGTTACGGGGACGTTCGGCATCAAATAGCTTAAGAGCCGTAAGCAAGGTCTCACGGGGAGGACGTCCCTCCACAGCCTCATAGTAGTTGGACCACCTGTGTTGGAAGTGGGAGGTATCGTTGTCGGATAAAGAAGGCATAGGCCAGCGCTGTAGGAAATCAGACATTTTAGCGCAGACGAGTGACTCGTGGTGAGACGATGACGAGAGTCAGTCTGGGAAGGTGCTGGACTGCCTCATCTTAATTTGATTGGAATTCCAGTGGATTGCGCTAGGCAGCGTCAAGCTCAAAATTGTGAGTTAATCCAGATCTTGCAGTTGAGTTGATGCTGACTGCTGTGGCCCCCCGGCCCCCATCCTGGGGGAGCCAATCTCTGAAAGTTCCCCAGGATGGGAGATTTAAGGGGGCGAATGCACGCGATTTGCTGAACCGAGAGATCAGAGCAACGTATGGTCTGTCTCAACACTTGCAGGGATAACTCACTCACAATTTCAAAATTGATAGACCACTAGGCAGCGAGGGCTGGGAAATCTGGTTTGAGCAACGCTAGCCAATCAGCAATCCGCTGGTCTGTTTGTTCGCTTTCGTTAACTTCGTCAAGGGGAAGCCCCACAAAGCGCCCATCTCGAATTGCAGTGGATTTTTCGAAGGTATAACCATCTGCTGAAACAGCACCGACCACATTGGCCCCAAGCGCTTTGAATTGGTCATACAAAATACCCAGTGCACCAACGAAGTGTTTGCCGTGACCAGTACAATCGCCGGGACCGAAGAGGGCGATCGTTTTACCCGAGAAATCAGGTTTTTCAACCTCTAAATCGAACAGGGGTTCGCGCCAGTCATTTTGAACCTCGCCAGCCCCCCAAGTTGAGCATCCGAGCAGCAAATAATCGTACTCTAGAAGATCGTCATAGCTGTCGAAATCTTCCTCCATGCTGTATAAATCACAGTTCTCTTCACCAATTTCAGCCTGGATTTTTTCAGCAATTTCTTCTGTGACACCGGAGGTACTGCCATAGAAAATTCCAATTTTTGCCATTGTCCGACTCCAAATATTGCAAGAATGAACTCATTGAGGAGCAAGGAGTTTTGAGTTTGAATAAGGCCTAGACAGGGAGCTGCTTAATCTTCAGAGTTGTCTGACGAGCGTCCACTAGAGGGGTAGGGTGGACACTGCCCAACAAAAACAGCATGAGAAGCGTAATCAGAATGGTATTAAATCAACATCCTGGGTAGTGCCCACCCTACCTTTTTCAGATTGCGTCACCTATTCAAGTTCAAATTGTTTACTCTTCAACAAAGATTACGGCTAGACCAGATAGGCTTCCATGTGGGTTTTGATCGTGCAGTCTGAGCGAGGATAAGACGAGCACAATACAATGAAACCTTTTGCAATTTGATCATCCTCTAAGAAAGATTGATCCTCTTGATCAATCTCGCCTTCTACGAGCTTGCCGACGCAGCTAGAACAAGCTCCTGATCGACAGGAAAAGGGTAGCTCAATGTCATTTTCTTCCGCTGCATCAATGATGTACATGTCATCTTCAACGGGAATAGTGACGTCGATCTTACGCTTTTTGTTAATTAGGCGGACTTGATGTGTTGTCATGATTCTTTCCTCTTGCAACGAAGATCAATAAGGGTTGAGATTTGAATTTTGAATTTTGAGTTTGAACACCACAAGGTCAATGTTTAACTCGTTACTCACAATTCAAAAGGCTGACTACGAACAGGGCACGGCTGAAGGAGTACAGTCACCTGCCTGGAAGGACTTGCCGCAGCCGCAGGTGCCTGTGGCATTGGGATTGGTAAATTTGAAGCCGCTTTCTAATAGACCATCGATGTAGTCCACGACAACGCCGTCCAATAGAGGAGCACTGGTCGGATCGATGAAAACTTTGAGAGGTCCAGCCTCTACTATTTCGTCTTCCGGTGCGGGAGCGTCTGCCACCTTAATGTCGTATTCGTAGCCATTGCAGCCGCCGTCTTTAACCGCGAGGCGAATACCTCGCCCTGGAGTGTAGTTGGGTGTACCGCGAACGAAGGTGCGTAGGCGGAGTTCCGCGAGTTCAGTAAGGGTAACTGGCATAATAATCAGGGGATGAGAGAACAAGAGATCGACAGGAGCGAAGCAGTCAAAGGTGCAGAGTTAACTGGTTCTGGATTGTTGGAGAACACCGGGTTCCACTAAAAGCCACAGAAGCATCAGACTTTTTATCAAAACGGGGGCATCTGCCAGAATGAACGTGAGCAGCACAGCAGCGATCAGAATGCCGAGCAGTTGCCCTGAGTGGGAGGTGCAGGTCCGCATAAACCCGCGAGCGACGATCGCAATTCCGAAAGAGAGCAGAATAGTCCAGAGCATTGTTCGATCCTGAATTCGGCGGAGAGACAAGGACGAAGAGCTTTTGACAGGTCTAGAGGGGATTTAGGGGCAAAGGCAAGATCTTGGCCTAATACAAACTGTCAATAGATCGGCGGGGTGATTTGCATTGACTTTGCCACGGGCAAAAGCGAGGACAGGTCGGTTTGATGATGCGATCGCCAGGTGCACAGGTGGGGTAGGTGACTAATCCAGCCAGAAAAACAACCTTAAGCAGTCCGGGGGCCGCAACGATTCCTCCCATTAAGCAAACCAAGGCCAGCGAGAGGCTGAGAAATTGAACAACCTCGTCGGTCTGATGACTGCCATAGCGCCAAGCAGCGATCGCGAGACCCAAGAGCATCAAAGCCATCCAAAACATGTCACACTCACCAACTCATCAGAGGGAAACCGGAGCAGTATCCGGTAAACGAGCCGACACAGAGGACTGAGCAGATTGCCCGCAAACGGCACAATCCGGATCATGGTAGGTGCGGCGCTTGGCAAATTCGGCGCGGGCCAAATCCATCGTGAGTAGCTGCCCCAATAGGGGATCCCCCAAGCCTGTTATGAGTTTGATTGCTTCCAGTGCAGCCAAGCAGGCTAGCGTACCGGAGACAGCTCCAAGTACTCCAAATCCCCACCGATTCCACTCCGGCTTCTCAGGAAATAGGCAAGTAAGACAAGGGGTCTGCCCAGGTACGATGGTTGTCAGGTAGGCATCCATGCTATTCATGGCAGCTTCCACCATCGGCTTGCCCCAGCGCACGCAGGCCGCATTCAGCAAATCCCGCTCTTTGAAATCAAAGGCGCAGTCCAGCGCAATATCAGCTTGCTGTACGAGGTCATCAATGTTGTCAGCAGTGACGTATTCGCACACGGCTGCGATCGCGATATCTGGATTGAGCTGGGCTAAAGTTTCCCGAGCTTTGAATACGCGCGGTTTTCCGACCCAATCGTCCGTCATCAGCACCTGCCGATTCAAATCATCCCGCTGTAGGTCTCCCCCCCGCACGAGGATGAGTTTGCCAACCCCAGCTACCGCTAGATACAGAGCCGCAGTGCCCCCCAATCCGCCGACGCCTGTGACCAGGGCGGTTGTCCCTTTGAGCTGTCGCTGCCCCGTTTCACCTAAACCAGGCAGCATCATTTGACGGCGGTAGCGATCAATTTCGGTTGGGGTTAAAGTTGGCAGCATCGCTGAAAACAGAACTAGGTGAATGGGCTAAAGCTATACGAACAGGCTGTTGGTTGCTGTTAGGGTTGTGGCTATTCCACGCCGATATCAGACAGCATGACCACATTTTTAGGACGGTCTTGAAAAACCTTGAACAACTTCTGCTCGACGGAAGTGGAAGTGATAAACAGGGTGTAAGCCGTTTGCAGTGCTTGCCGATAAGCCTCCAGTAAGGTCACTTCGTCTTGAGCACTATCAACGGCTTGCACCAATTGGGAAAACTTCCGCAGGATATGCAAGCGGTTCACGTTCACCACCTGGGGGTCATAGGCTAAGCCAAAGAAATCAAAGTATTCCTCAGCATCTTTGAGCTGATTGAACTGAGATAGGGATAGGGTCGCAGTGGTCATTGGGCGGCCTCCAAAGTTTTGAGTTGTTGTTTCAGGTCGCGGAGCTGACAGTAGACGGCGTAAGTCCGTTCGGCGGCTTCGGGTAGCTGTTCTAGGTCATTGGGCAATCCCTCAGCAATGTCGTGGAGGTCCATCTTCATCTGTCCAGCCTTGCTGTTGAGTCTCTTGATCTGTTTTTTCAGAGCCTCGATGTTGGTGGTGGTTGCTGTAGTCATAGGCGGTAAGGGGTTTGGAGGGAAGATTTAGGGTTGGAGATTTCAGACTCAACCGGCTAACTAAAACTCAAAATGGGTCACTTAGACCTTTTAGATGTCGCAGACTTCGGGATATTTTTGAGCTAGCTCAACACCTCTTTGGACCAGTTTTTCACCTTCTGCGTTGAGTTTTTCTAGGGTGTCGAAGCCAAAGCGTTGGGCATCGCGGAGAGTTTTAGAAACCAGAATCAGGCGACCAGAGAAGATCAGTGCCCAGCCAAAACCTTCATGACTAAGGTCAACAACGACTTGGGACAGTTGACCGGTTTCCTCTTCAATACGGGCTGCGATCGCCCGATAAAAGCCTAGAATTCGTCCGATGGTGAGTGGATCTACCTCTCCTTCAACAGGAATTTCGCGGCGCTGCTTTTTAGGCATGACATAGGGCTTCAGCAAAAGCTCATCAGCCCAATTGCGATAGGTGCCGTAAGGATCGTTCGCGCGAATTTGTTGTACTAACGCTTTGAGAAAGGGAGAATTATCGACAACCAATGCTGCATCGAGAGCAGCAGCGACTTGAGCGGGACTCATACTAAAATTTCCTCCTCGGTAGTTTCAAAATCATCGTCAAAGTTACGAGGCTGACTTTTTTGCAGTGCCTTGCGTAACCAGGGTGGCGGGCTGCCGTTGAGGGTTTCCACCAGTCGGATCAGCACATCTTGAATATCGTCTGCCTCTGTCTGGGCCTTAACCGGGGTGATATTGTTGCGAATCAGTCTGGCTGCTGCACTGCCACCAATCGCTGAAACGTAGACGAGAGTGCAATCATGCAGCGCTTTAACTTTGGGTTCCAACTTGTCTTCATTGCCGTCTTCCTTTAGATCGCCAGTGAACTCCAGGGTTTCAACAAAGGTGTAGCCGTCGGTGTCAACGTCATAGACATCAATCCGACTAGCCCAGCCGAAATGAGCATTGATAGAGTCTGAATCTCGGGTTGTAAAGGCAACTTTCATCAAGATCTCCTTGTTGGCAGTAGGGAACAGAAGGCGGATGAGCAGGGGATGGGGGCAGATCAGAGGGGATTATCCATCACTCCAACCTGTCCTCCATCACCCCGTCATCCCCATCACCCCCATCCCGCCAACGATGAACTAACGCATGAGCGCTCTTTTCGTCGGCTTCCATAAACAGATTGCCGATGTCGAACAGGAGTTGAGTCGTGCCGCCGTAGCCGATGGTGCTGCGGCGACCATTGCCCAGGCGATCAAAGACAGGAAAGCCCAGGCGATAGAGGGGGATGTCGAGCGTTTGCGAAAGGGTTTTGGCGTTGGAGTTAGCAATCAGCAGGTCTGCACCTTGGGCCAGGTCCGCAAAGTCTTCCAGGTCGCCAATAGTCACGGTGTCGACAGGCAAATCCTTGAGCAGTTTGGATTTGGTAGTGGTGACAGCAGCGTGAACGTCTGCTCCCGTCGTTTTCAGCCATCCAGCGATCGCGTGCAGCAGGTCAGGTTCCAGCGCCAAAGCAACTCGCTTCCGTCCAAAGAAGAAATGGGTGTCAAGGATGGCGTCTTGAAGCTGTGCCCGCTGATGGGCATACCGAGCAGGAACAGGCCGATCGCTGAGTTGAGATAGCGTTGCCAAAAAGTGATCCACTTCGCCTAGTCCCGTAAGGCTGTTGAACACCGTGAACTGGGTGCCAAAGCGCTGCTGTAAAACTTCCGCTGCGGTGGTCATACTGTAGCCAAGGGCTAACGTGTAGGTGGAGCGGTGGAGCGATCGCAGCTCTTCCACGGTCGTGCCCCCGGTCGTCACCGCACTGAATTCATCCGACAGGTGACCGTCGATGGACGCGGATAAGTCAGGCAGCACCACCGGTCTGAGACCAAAGTCTGCCACCATATCCTTCACCACCTGAACATCACCTGGGGTAAAGGACGATCCCACTAGCACGGTGATCTGAGGGAGAGACGGCAAGTCACACACATAGTCAGACGTCGCTGCGGGCGCAGCTAAAGTCTCCGTATTCACTGGATCAATAGGGATGTCGCGCACCAACGCCTCGACCGCAGCAGCATAGCCGTCTTGTAGTGCGCCCTTGAAGTCGGGAGTCGACGCAAAGGCAACAGGAAGGTCAGTCAATTGGGGCGATCGCTTCCGGATGCTGCGCAAAATACCGTGCATATCATCGCCACGGGTCTCCGTCAAACCTGTCGTGCAGAGACCAATGATTTCCGGCTTGGACTTCTCTACCAAGGTCAACATCGCGGCTTCGATATTGTCCTCACCGCCCAGAATCGTCGTCACTTCCGTCATCGCCGTCGTAGACAGCGGAATCGCTTCTCGGAAATGACGCACCAGCATCACTTTGGCAAACGCCGTACAACCCTGAGAGCCGTGAAACAGCGGCATGATGCCCTTCACGCCTAGATACGCCAGGGCTGCGCCTAGAGGCTGACTCTGCTTCAGCGGATTCACCGCAACAGACTTGCGACGGGAAACAACCTTTGTTGAGGAGACCGGTGCTTGGGTGGGGACGGTAGGTGAAGCAGAATTTTGAATTTTGAATTTTGAATTTTGAATTTCTGTTACCTTTTCCCACGGCGCTTCTCGCCGGACCTGTTCCCAAATCGGGCTATGCAGCGCTTCATCCAGCTCTTTAGCCATCTCGATCATGCCGACGTACCCAGCATAGGGATGGTGACGTTCCTGGTTGATATCAAGGAATGGAATGCGAGCTTTGAGCGCGGTGTACTGGTTGCGACCGCCAGCGATCAGCATGTCAGCTTTGGTTTTGGCGATGACTTTCAGCAGTTCCTGAGCATTGCCCTTTTGCAGCATGATGCCGTCTTTGCCGAGCAAGTCTTTGATGCGAGCTTTGTCTTCTTCAGTACTCTTTTTAGTGCTGGTGGCCGCAACTTCGATGCCGAGATCGTTCGCCGCAGAAATGATGGACCAGCTCTTGACGCCACCCGT
The DNA here is from genome assembly GCF_028330965.1 of Oscillatoria sp. CS-180. Classification (GTDB taxonomy): domain Bacteria; phylum Cyanobacteriota; class Cyanobacteriia; order Phormidesmidales; family Phormidesmidaceae; genus Halomicronema. The sequence continues at coordinate 65,877 of NZ_JAQMUB010000027.1, forward strand.
ATAGAGCACAACCCGCTTGCCTTGCAGCCGCTGACGATAGGGCGCGAGAGCCTCAGTCAGCTGGGCCGTTTCAGCCTGAATCGTCGCCTCCACCCGCGCTTTGAGGTCATCGTCGTTGAAATGAGACGCGATCGCCCTCAGCAGGTTGTTCATGTCCTCCACACCGTAGATGGACGCTTCGATGTAGGGAATGTCGTAGCGTTCCTGCATCTTGTGGGCCATATTGATCAGCGCTTTAGAGCAGATCATCACGTTGAGTTTGGCCCGATGGGCATAGGTGACTTCATGGTAGCGAGCATCCCCAGTAATCTTGGCAAGAACCCGAATTCCCAACTTTTTCAACAGCGGCACCACGCCCCACATCTCGCCAGCAATGTTGTATTCGCCAATGAGGTTGATGTCGTAGGGCGTGGTGTACTCCGGCTCAGCGGTGCCAACAACGTACTCCAAAAGAGCTTCACCCCCAATCCGGTTCCCCAAGTTTTTGCTCCCCACAAAGCCGGGAGAGCTGACCGGCACGACAGGAATGTCAAATTTCTCGCTAGCAGCCTGACAGACGGCTTCAAGGTCATCCCCAATGAGCGCTGTCACGCAGGTGAGATAAACGAAAACAGCAGCAGGATTGTGTCGTTCCTTAACTTCGCGAATGGCTTTGTAAAGCTTCTTCTCGCCGCCAAAGATGATGTCGTTTTCACTCAGATCTGTCGTAAAGCCCATCTTGTAGGTCATGGGTCCAGACGAAAGACTGCCGCGACTGCCCCAAGAGTTGCCCGCACAGGCAATGGGACCGTGAACCAGATGCGCCACATCCGTAATTGGAACAAGGGCAATGCTAGCGCCATCAAAAGCACAACCGCCTTGAGCAGCCCCTGGCTGAGCTTGCTGCTGACAAGCTTTATTCTTGCCCTTGCCGTCTTTCTTGTGATTGTGTTCACAGCCCGGCTGGGTCAGCAATTCATTGATTTTTCCAGACGTCATTTTCATGGCGAGATGGGGAATGAAGGGGGCAGAGGCTAAGCGGGCAAATGGGATGAATTTGGCCTGGGGACTGGTTAAATGTAAAGAGCGATGTCTTCACCACAGATATCCGCTAGGTAAGAGAGTGCTCGAAACCGAAGACTCACGAGTTCGTTGTAGAGCGGGTTGAGCTTGCAGAGGGGCGGAATGTGAACGGTACGACCCAGAAAAGAGATATCTCGCTCAAAAGGACAAGTACTAGGGATGAGTCTGCAAATCAGGCGGGCCGTAGCGCGATCGCTCACCTCATAACCATCGATCCAGTGACGCAAGGGCTTCAGCAAATCGAGGCCAGGGTGATGGGACAGAGGGGATGGATGGGAGGAATCGACGAAAATAGCCATCAGAGTTCTCAGGAGGTTAAAACTAACAATTCGACATTCAAGCTGGATGAAAGGATACGGCTTTACTAGTTTTCTTGTTCGATTAGAGGTGGACGATCTTCAGCTAAATCAAGTTCACGGCTGAGGCAGCCCACCACAAAGTTGGTCTCTAGGAAGTGAACGGAGTAAATGTAGGCGCGCTGTAGGTAGGTCCCAATGCCAACGATGTAGCCTACATCCCCTTTCTTAGCCAAGTGGAAACCAATGTCTTTGCCCGGAAAGGTGCCGTCGTTGCGAATGACTTTTTTGACCCGAACACGGCTACCCATTTCAAAGATTGGAGGACCATCAAGTTCGATTTCGTCGCTAAGTTTCATGGCAGGTGATGGGTAGAGGAGCAAAGGAATCCAGGAGTAAGGGAGGGTGTCAAAGAGCACTCCCCCCCTTATTTCCTCCTTGTCTAGCGGATGAGATCGAAGGAGATATCTGTCTTTGCAGGGATGATGGTTTGACGATCTAGTTCATCTAGGACAGTGTTAATAATCCAGTTGAACTGATTGATCGCGCCTTGGTAGCCCAGCGTGGCATAGCGATGCATGTGATGGCGATCGAAGATCGGATAGCCGATACGCACTAGCGGAGTCTTGGTATCGCGCCAGAGATACTTGCCATAGGAGTTGCCGATCAGCAAATCAACGGGTTCAGTGAACATGAGCGATCGCAGATGCCATAGATCCTTTTTGCCCCAAACCGTGGCCTCTTGTCCGTAAGGACTGTTTGTCAGCACCTCACGCAGTTCCGCTTCAAAGTCAGGGTTGCTGTTGGTCACCACGATGTGAACTGGTTCAGCGCCCATCTCTAGCAAGAACTGAGTGATGCCAAAGACGTGATCGGGATCGCCGTACAGAGCAACGCGCTTACCGTGAATCCAGGCTTGAGAGTCCGTCAAGGCATCAACGGCACGCCCCCGCTCTTGCTGGAGTTCTTGAGGAATGGCCTTACCGGTAATGGCAGAGAGCGCCATGAGGAACTCGTCAGTGCCCTTGATCCCGAAGGGGCGGAAATTATAGGTCTTCTGTTCCCATTCCTTCGTAATGTAGTCTTGCGTCTTGGGTGTCGTGTACTTCTGGAAAAAGAACGTGCCTTCAGCATTAATGGAATCAGCCGCGTCTTCCAGCTTGGTCAACCCGTTGTACATCTTGAATTCGCCTGTGTTAGGAGAATCGAACGTATCCGAGTTGTCTGACAAAATGGTGTAGTCAATACCAAATAGACCCAAGATTCGCTTTAGTTCACGCAGGTTGCCAATATAGGGGTCGAAACCTAGATTGAAGTTGAACTTGCCGTTGGTTGTCTCTGCTTTTTTCCCAGCTGTCAGCGTCTTGAGAATACTCACTAGCATGTTGTCATAGCCCGTGATGTGGGAACCGACAAAGCTAGGCGTATGGGCTGCGGGTACTGGCAAGTCTTGGGGAATCAGCTCTTCGTTCTTAGCGGTCTGAATGAAGGAACCGATGTCATCCCCGATGACCTCAGCCATACAGGTGGTGCAAAGAGCAATCATCTTGGGGTTGTACAGGTCATAGGCGTTGTTCAAACCATTCTTGAGGTTGTTGAGACCGCCGAAGACTGCTGCATCTTCCGTCATGGAAGAGGAAACCGCTTGGAAAGGCTCTTTGTAGTTACGGGTTAGGTGGGTGCGGAAATAAGCAACACAGCCCTGAGAGCCGTGGCTATAGGGCAAGGTGCCTTCAAAACCAGACGCCACAAACAGAGAGCCCAGGGGCTGACAAGCTTTAGCCGGGTTGATGGTGAGGGCTTTACGCTCAAAGTTCTTTTCGCGATAGTCCCAGGTCTTGGTCCATTCAGCGGTTTCGGCAACTAAATCGCGATCGTGCGCTCCTTCAAATTGACGCTTGTACTCAAATAGCTCTTGATAAGTCTCCGTTTGGAAAAGGTCAAAGTGGTCCTGAATCTTACCGGATTCAGGGGCATTGTCCGGCACTTGGGGGTTGGTGTTCTCAGTCATGATGATCTCCGTGAGGGGATTAGCAAGTCGGAAGGGGTGGAGTTGGAGGAAGGAAAGATGGGGGTTCGTTCGTTATTGGGTATTAGTCACTGGTTGTTGGATTCTGAGAACAGGCAACGAACAACCAATAACGAACAACGATCTACACAGGGTTCGATGTCCCCATTCGGTTCTACGCGGTCTCCCAAGGTGGGTTAACTAAGCCCCAAGTGGGATTGTTGATCGCCATGTCCATGTCACGGGCAAAGACTTCAAAACCTTCGTAGCCGTGGTATGGACCGGAGTAATCCCAGGAGTGCATTTGACGGAAGGGCAGGGCCATTTTCTGGAAGACGTATTTCTCTTTGATACCAGCAGCGATCAGGTCGGGCTGGAGCTGCTTAGCAAATTCCTCAAATTCAAAGCCACTAACGTCGTCGTAGATGACGGTCCCTTCTTTGACGTAGTCGGCAGTTCGCTTGTAGTCGTCACCGTGGCCGAATTCATAGCCAGTACCGATGACGTCCATTCCCAAGTCTTCAAAGGCAGGAATAACGTGACGGGGACGCAGTCCACCTACCATCATCATGACTTTCTTGCCGTCTAGACGGGAGCGATACTTCCCGACAATCTCATCCATGCGAGCCTGGTGCTCTGCAATGACCTGCTCAGCTTTCTTTTGAATCGTTTCATCAAACTGGGCAGCAATCTTACGGAGGGACTTCGCGATTTGCGTGGGACCAAAGAAGTTGTACTCCAGCCACGGAATCTGATACTTCTCTTCCATGAAGCGGCAAATGTAGTTCATGGAGCGGTAGCAGTGGATCAGGTTCATCTTCGCTAGCGGCGTCATCACCACTTCATTGAAGGTCCCATCACCGGAGAACTGACAGATGACCCGCAGGCCGATCGCTTCTAACAATAGACGGCTCGGCCAAGCATCACCCCCAATGTTGTAATCACCAATGATATTGACATCGTAAGGACCGGGTTCATAGCCTTCGGGGAGCTGGCGATATTCATCAGCTTTGGGCAATACCCAGTCACGCACCGTGTCATTCGCAATGTGGTGCCCCAAAGACTGGGAGACACCCCGGAATCCTTCACAACGAACAGGCACAACCGGCTTCCCGGTTTCTTTCGCCTTAGTCCGGGCGACTGCTTCAATGTCATCCCCAATCAGACCCACCGGACATTCCGATTCAATCGTGGTGCCTTTACTCAGGGGGAAGAGGACTTCCAGTTCGTCGATCAGCTTAGCCAGTTTCTTGTCACCGCCAAATACGATATCGCGTTCCTGAAAGTCGGAGGTGAACTGCATCGTGCCGAAGGTATCCACTCCAGTCGTGCCGATGTAGTAGTTACGACGACCGGACCAGGAATAGTAACCGCAGCCAACGGGACCGTGGCTAATGTGAATCATGTCCTTAACTGGACCCCAAACTACGCCTTTGGCCCCTGCATAGGCACAGCCACGGGTGGTCATTACGCCAGGAACGGATTTCTTGTTGGACTTGACGCCGCAGTCAGAAGCGCCTTCTTCTGTAACGTTGAGGTGCTTGGAGCGGCTCTTTTTAGCTTTGGCAGGATACGCTTCCAGGACCTCCTGGACAAGCGCTTTTCTGTCTTCTACGGTAGTCATAGTGTCCTCTCTGTAGCGGCTAGGGAATAGATTCAATCCGACTAATGGGGGATTGATGATGGGGGATTGATCGGAGCTTCAAGGGCGACAGGTGCTGTTGGGGCATGACTGTCATGCCCCGACCATTAGCGATTAGACACTTGCTGGAACCTTGCCACCAGCTTTGTCAGCTTCAAGCACTTTCTGATACTCATCCTCACCACCCAAGAGGCCGAACTCAACTAGAAGTTCCTCTAGTTCATCCATCGAGATCGGAGTCGGAATGACGAGATTCTTGTTGTTTTCAATCTTGCGAGCTAAAGTGCGATACTCCTCAGCCTGCTTGCTTTCGGGAGCGTACTCAATCACTGTCATACGACGCAATTCTGCGTGCTGCACAATGTTGTCGCGAGGGACAAAGTGAATCATTTGGGTGTTGAGTTTCTCAGCGAGGGCTTCGATGAGTTCAACTTCTCGGTCAACGTTACGGCTATTGCAGATGAGGCCGCCTAGACGGACACCACCGGAGTGAGCATACTTGAGGATGCCTCGGGCAATGTTGTTAGCCGCATACATCGCCATCATTTCGCCCGAACAGACGATGTAGATTTCCTGGGCTTTGCCTTCCCGAATCGGCATTGCAAAGCCGCCGCAAACCACGTCCCCTAATACGTCATAGGAAACAAAGTCCAGATCCTCATAAGCGCCTTCTTCTTCCAAGAAATTAATAGCGGTGATGATACCGCGACCCGCACAGCCTACTCCAGGCTCAGGACCGCCGGATTCAACGCACTTAACATCTTTGTAACCCGTGAGTAGCACTTCTTCGAGTTCGAGATCTTCGACTGCACCGCGCTCGGCTGCTAAGTGCAGAATTGTGGTTTGCGCCTTGCTGTGTAGCATCAAACGAGTGGAGTCTGCTTTCGGGTCACAGCCTACGATCATGATGCGTTGAGTATCTGCCAAACCCGCAATGGTGTTCTGGGAGGTGGTGGATTTACCGATACCGCCTTTACCGTAAAAAGCAATCTGTCTCATGGTTGGATTTCTCCGAAGTGAATGTGAGAGTGAATAGGGATCAGATGTCAGGTCTCAGAAATCAGATGTCCAAGCAAATACACAAAGACTGAATTCTGAGAGCTTCGGGGTCAGGCGGGTGGCGATCGCCCGAAGTGTATGAGAGCTTTTGGAAGGTTCATGGGAAATAGTGAAGTAAGGGAAAGTTCTAGATTTTGAGTGTTGAATTCGACCTAACGAAGAACTCAATTCGCAACTTCTTCAACCGTCAGAGTGGGGAGTACAAGATCACGCAGCTTGGCTTCGATAGAGTTCTTGACCGTGGTGGTACTGCTGGCACAACCGCCACAGGCTCCTGTCAGGGTGACTTGGACGCGATCGCCCTCAATGTCGAACAGCTCAACGTCGCCGCCATCAGCGATGAGAATGGGACGAATTTCGGTATCCAGCACTTGCTGAATCAGCTTGATCTTTTGCACTGTGGTGAGATTGCGAGGAGCCGCTGTCTCTTGTGCCAGGGCGATTTCAGCAGCGACTCGACTAGGAACCGCATCACGCTCCTGCTGCACTTCCATCAAAATGTCTTCAATGTCTGCCAGACAAGAACCACAGCCGCCTCCCGCTTTCACGTAGTTCGTCACCTGCTCAATCGTGGTCAGGTCGTTCTCAATGATGACGCGACGCACTTTGGGTTCCGTAATGCCGTAGCAGGAACAGATGAGAGAGCCTTCGTCATCCTCATGGTGCTCGACCTCAATGCCGCGATACTTATAAATGGCAGCTTCTAGTGCTTCCTGCCCCATCACTGAGCAGTGCATTTTAGCCTCTGGCAAACCGCCGAGATAGTCAGCGATGTCCTGATTGGAAATATTGAGCGCTTCATCTAACGTTTTGCCCTTGATGATTTCCGTCAGCGCCGAGGAAGAGGCGATCGCACTAGTGCAGCCAAAGGTTTGAAAGCGAGCATCCAGAATTGCATCAGACGAAACCTGAATCTTTAGGTGCAGTCTTAAGGCATCTCCGCAGGCAATGCTACCCACTTCGCCAAAGACTACGGCGACATCAGGCTGCTCTTGATCTGCGATCGCCCCTTGATTCATCGGGTTATAAAACAGGTCGAGTACTTTTTCGGAGTAGTCCCACATGGCGGTTTCGGGGGGTGAGGGTGAACGGGGAAGTTTTGCAGGCTTAGTTTTGAATCTTGAGTTGAATTCAAAACTCACAACTTAAAACTCAAAACTCAAAACTTAAGAAGCGACAGCCACATCTCGTTCTTGTAGCCAGTCGGCTTCGTCATTATTGAAAGGCGACAGCGCCCGTAGACGTTCAACAATGCCGGGCATGACGGAAAGGACATGCTGGATTTCGGCTTCAGTGGTGAAGCGAGATAGGCTAAACCGAATGGAACCGTGCAGGATGGTGTAGGGTAATCCCATTGCAGTGAGGACATGAGAGGGATCGAGGGAGCCAGAAGTACATGCAGATCCGGAGGATGCGCAGATGCCTTCGCGATTCAGCATGTAGAGGATGGCTTCACCTTCGATGTACTTAAAGCCAATATTGGTGGTGTTGGGCAGTCTCGTAGAGCCACCGCCATTGACGACGCAATTAGGAATATTGGCAAGGAGTTCACGCTCTAGGCAGTCCCGCAGCCAAGCCTCCTTAGGCATGTTGAACAGATCGGTTTGGGCCAGTTCCGCTGCTTTGCCCAGAGCGACAATACCGGGAACGTTTTGAGTGCCGGCTCGCCGACCGCGCTCTTGGTGACCGCCGAGCAAGAAGGGACGGAAGCGAAAACCTCGTCGAACGTAGAGGGCACCAATACCCTTAGGCGCATGGAGCTTGTGACCAGAGAGCGTGAGCAGGTCAATCGTGCTTTGGTTTAGGTCAATGGGGACTTTGCCGACGGCTTGCACCGCATCAACGTGGAAAGTCGCTCCATATTCTTTGGCGATCGCCCCCACCGCTTCAATCGGGAAGATGACGCCCGTTTCGTTATTGGCATACATCGTGGTGACGAGGGCTGTACCGCCTGTCATCGCTGCTTCCAACTCCATCAGATCAAGCTGACCTCGACCATCCACAGAGAGATAGGTGACGCTATAGCCTTTCTTCTCCAGGTGCTTGCACACATTCAAGATGGCGGGGTGCTCAACTGCCGTTGTAATGATGTGACGCTTTTCAGGCTGAGCAGCCAAGGCAGCATGAATAGCGGTATTGTTGCCTTCACTGCCGCAGCTGTTGAAGATGATTTCGGTATCTGCGGCCCCTAGTAGAGCAGCCAGTTGTTCTCTAGCCGTTTGCACTGCGGCCCCGACCTGCCCTCCAAAACTGTGCATTGAGGAAGGATTGCCATAAAGTTCGGTCAAGTACGGCACCATGGCCTTGAAGACTTCTGGATCAATTCGGGTCGTGGCGTTGTTGTCTAGGTAGGTAACCATCACATCATCTCCGCAGTGGATAAAAGCAGCCGGGTAAAAAGAAAAGGAAAGGACGTTATGAGTTTCAAAGAGCTGTGTTCTGTCGCTTGAGTTTTGAGTGAACGGCTGACGTAAAACCCAAACCTCCTTTCCCTCATCGCGATCGCTGTCTAACGTGCGCGTTAGCTGTCTAAAACGTGCTCGTCATAAAACCGTCGTGCAACAGACTCAATCACGTCGTAGGCTTCAATCACAGTCAGACCCGCTTTCTTCAGTTCCTTCTGAGGACAGGGGCCAACTTTGGCCGCCAGAATCGCTTTGCAGTCCGCGATCGTATTAATAATTCCGCCGAGAGCTGCTTCCTCGCCATAGCCGCCTTGGCAGTAATCTGCGACTTTGCGGTGACCGATGAAGTTTGCCTCAGCTGCGTCCACCTCATAAATCATGAATTCCTTGGCATGACCAAAATGCTGGTTCACCAACCCACCGCCTTTAGTGGCGACGGCAACAAGCACCTTAGGACTGCTGACTTTAGCGGCCTTGGTCGCTTTAGCCGCTGCCTTCTTCTCAGCCACAGCAATTCTTGTTTGCTCGATGCCAACGTGGACGGCCTGACGAGTCTCCAAGCTGTAGTCAGATGACATCTCCATAAACTTCTCTTTCGTGAACTCCTGGCTGCGGTCTTCACCCAGCAGTCCCACAGCATCAGCACGGCACTGGCGGCAGTGGCGCATCAGCTTCATGTTGCCGGAGCAGTTATCTTGAACCGTCTTGAGTTCCTTAGGCGTAGGACCCCGCTGACCGTTCAAGCCAAAGTACGTGCCGTGCTCAGGGGCTGAAATAAGCGGCATAATATTGTGCAGGAAAGCACCCCGCTCTCGAATAGCAGCATTCACTTCCGGCAAGTGCTCATCATTAACGCCAGGAATCAAAACGGAATTGACCTTACAGAGAATGTCCGCTTCCTGGAGTGCCTGCAAACCTTCCATCTGCCGTTCATGGAGAATTTTGACGCCCTCAATACCGCGATAGCGACGACGGCGATAGTGCACCCAGGGATAGATCTTCTCTCCTACGGCAGGATCAACCATATTGATGGTGATAGTGACGTGATCCACGTTGAGCTTCTTAATGCGATCAACATGATCCGGCAGCATCAGGCCGTTTGTAGACAAGCAGAGTTTGATATCAGGCGCTTGCTCTGCAATCAGCTCGAACGTGCGGAAGGTTTTCTCAGGATTAGCCAGCGGATCGCCAGGACCCGCAATTCCCAACACCGTCATTTGCGGAATCTTGCCTGCTACGACCAGAACTTTATGGGCGGCTTCTTCCGGTGTTAGAAGTTCGCTCACAACGCCAGGACGACTTTCGTTAGCGCAGTCATACTTACGATTACAGTAGTTACATTGAATGTTGCAGGCAGGGGCCACAGCAACGTGCATACGGGCGTAGTGATGATGAGCTTCTTCGCTGTAGCAGGGATGTTTCTCAATACGAGCTTTCATCGACTCGCTAATTCCAGTCGCAGAGTCGTTTTTACTGCTACAGCCACAACCGCCGCCAGACTTCTTGACTTTGGTTTTGGTTTTCGTCAAGGTGATGTCCAGCTCGGGCGTCGCAGTAGGCGCGGAAGCAAGGGCAATAGATGGCGGTGGCGTCATGGGTTTGGCGGTGTAGTGAGGTGGAACTTGAGAGCGCTAGCCAAAGTTGAAATAGAACGGTGACTAGAAGTGCACGGGGGAACACGCCGTGGATAAACTCATCGCTAATCCTGAGTCAGAAAATGGGACGTTGTGGTGTAGTCATCAAAATCTGTAAGCACAGAAGGGCTGTTCACGAGCTGCACATCAACGTGCAGGAGAACTGAATGAGATGACGGCTACAACACAACGTCTGTGAATTGGTCTCAGGAGAGTGTGATGAAGCATCCGGTAAACTAATCCTCTGGGTTACAGCAATTTCCACGGTGTATGGGCGGAGGTGCGCTCTTTTGCTCTATTGAGAGTTATGAGGGCAACTTCATAAGGGTGAATACGCCTGAAATTGCTTTGGCCTATTACTGGCTTAGGGCTAGAAATCAGAAGACGAAACGTCGGGGGTTGTGATTAGCTCGAACTGAGCTGAAGTTGACGCTGTCTGACTAACTCTGCCGGATAACCAGGTTTCAAAAGATTGGTTGCTCGGCGTTGAAGGAGTTATAGCAACCCGGATTGAAGCGCTTGAGAAAACCTGCCGCGATAGAGTTTATTGAATAATTAGCTAGGTACTCAACGGCTGTAACTCTTGAAAATAGGGGAACAAAAAAACATTTAAGATCGAGGGACTGGTATTTCCAAGAGGGCGAACGAGTATTTCTCAGCCCTAGCTCGGTGATTGTGTACTCAGCCGGAAAGCTTATTCAGTAAGGCGATCGCGCCCTTCATTCCGCTTCTCTGAGTGCATCTTTTTGAGTACTCAAACGGCCCCATTTTGTGAATTCTGCTACTAAATCCCAGTTCAAGCGAAACCCACAACAATCCTGTCTGTATCCGTTTTTTCATTCACCCTTTCAAATGAGTATCAGCAGCTACAATTCCTGATTAAAAAACGTAAATTAAACTGTCCAAGAGACTTTAAGCAGAGTTCAAGAAAGCGATCGCACGATTCAAAACAGTCTTGAAAGAAGGCTGTTCCTGATGCCGACTTAATGCGACACGTTGTTAAGAGTCGCTGATATATATAGATGTGATTTTGTGAGCGTCGCTACAGTTTCTCGGATGAAAGTATGGGGCCAGCAGTGTGATAACCCTCTTTTGAGTACAGTTAGGCTCAAGTGCTGAAGCATCACAAGTCTCTATCTATCTATTTATAGATAAGGCTTTTCCTTGAGTACAGAATACGTGTACCCGGTCTGAAAAACGCCTGTCCCTCCTCCTCAAAATACTCGTTCCCCCACCCTAGAAGAAAAATGATGTCCTTGAACCGTCAGCCTTGTAGAGCTTGAGTACATCCTTAATAAACCTAGTAAATCTGGATGCAGGTCAAGCAGTATGCGTCCAGATTCTCCCTTGCTATAAGCAGGAAAACACAGCCCCCCTTAGCGCTATGTTCCTTCCCCTGCAATCCTTTTCCATGCCACAACTGCCACCCTCGCTCAAAGATCTGCTAGCAGGTCTCCGTCAGCGGTTGCCCCTGACCGACGACTTCGCCATCATCTTTGAATATGATCCAGCAGCTCGGAACTGGCTCGAAGTGCTGTGCTGTTATCCTGGCCTGCACGCGATCGCAGCTTACCGCCTAGCCCACTGGCTACATCAGCAACAGATCGCTTTCTTTCCCCGCTTCATTTCTCATCTAGCTCGCTTTTTGACTGGCATTGAAATACACCCAGGTGCTCGTTTGGGCAAGGGCGTTTTCATTGACCACGGCATGGGCGTCGTGATTGGAGAAACGGCGATCGTCGGCGACCACACCTTGATTTACCAGGGCGTAACCCTGGGCGGCACAGGCAAAGAAACGGGTAAACGCCATCCCACTGTTGGCAGCCGAGTTGTTATTGGCACCGGAGCCAAAGTCCTAGGCAACATTCAGATTGGCGACTTCGCCCGTATTGGTGCAGCCTCAGTTGTGCTGACAGATGTGCCAGCCAACTGCACGGCTGTCGGTGTGCCCAGCCGCAACGTGTGTCGCTGCAACACCACCACAATGCCTCTCAACCACGATCAACTGCCCGATGCCGAAGCCATTACCTTACGCCGTCTCCTAGATCGCATCGAAGCATTGGAGACGGAAGTTCAACAGTTTTCTCGTTTATCTCATTAACGTTTTAACGTCCTCATCCCTTCTCTCTTCGGAGCTGGTATCTCATGAAAAAACCTAAACCTGCTGTTTCCAATTGGGGACAAGTCGTCACCGTCCAACGGAGCGATCGCTGGTCCATTCACCACCGTTTGCAAGAACTGAATATCCCCTGTGCCTGTCCAACCGACGGCACCTTAAGAGTCGATGTGGATCATCCCGTTGCGCTGCTTCTAGTGCGCAGCACAGTCCGACAATTTTTGACCACCCGAAAAGAAAGCATCGACTGGCTAGAGCGCTGTTGGGAAACTCGCGTAGACTGCTTTGTCAATCACTAGTACGCCACGGCAGAAACAGGCTCACCATTCAAAACGCTAGGAAAGCTTATCTGCCTTAGTTTTGAATTCTGAATTCTGAATTTTGTAGGGCTTTGCCCTTCCCGGAGGGTATTTTGAATTCCGCGTAGCGGTACTAGGCATTCCCACCTGCCCATCCACGATTTTCGCTTTTGGCACAAGGACTGCAAATATGACAGACTTTTAGCCTCAAATCCGAGGCAAGCCAAAAGCGAAACGATCCAAACAATCGCGATCAGCAAGACCACTTGCTCATCTTTATTCCTAATATCTGGAGCGACTAAATGACTACTACTCAAACTCTGGTTCGTGCCTTTGGTGAAGTTGGCGACAACCCAGTTGCCCTCGAAAAGGACATCACAGTCCCTATCTGCGAAGAATTGAATTTGGTCTACGCGAGTTTCCAAGCGCTCTATCTGCAATACCAAAAACATCACTTCGTTGTAGAAGGTTCAGAGTTTTACTCAATCCATGAGTTTTTTCAAGAAAGCTACGACACAGCTCAAGAGCATGCTCACGATATCGCTGAACGGCTGAACGGTTTAGGCGGCGTTCCTGCTGGCACCTTTGCAACCTTGTCTGAACTATGCTGCTTCGTTCCCGAATCCGACGGCGCATACACTTGCCGCCAAATGATTGAAAACGACTTAGCAGCCGAACAGTCTATTATCACTTTGCTTCGTCGTCTCTCAGCCCAGGCCGAAAGCGTCGGCGATCGCGCCACCCGCTATCTGTACGAACAAATTCTGCTCAAAACTGAAGATCGAGCTTTCCACCTCGACCACTTCCTCACCACAGATAGCCTCACCCTAGCGTTTGGGCGATAGTCGCGATCGCCCAAACTTGCAAAATCGCTCGGCACGGCACCTCCTCCAACCTCCGAGCGATCTCCGCCAAATCACCCCCCTTCCCTACTCCCCACTCCCCTTCACTCCCTACTCCCCCCACCATGCTCACCGCCCTCACTATCGTCTTTACTTTCTTCATCTTCGCTTGGGTACAACAACGCTTTCTCGATTACTTGATTAAGACAGATGTTGAAGCGCTCAAGAGAATTCGATACGAACAGCTCAAAAATTACTCCGATTCCCATGCGAAATAGCCGTCGCCGTAGTCATTTAGCTCAAGCCAGTCAAAGACGCTGAATTATAACGGATTCAACCCTTTGCCTTTTGCCTTCTGCTGTAGCGGCATGCATTTGAGTCAAGCCCACCCCATTCCCGGTTCCCTGCTCCCTTAAACCTCACCCAGCTGCACAGGGTTATATAGACCGCTCCTACTCCCTTACTTTGTGGACTGCCATGACATCCCTGCCTTCAATCTCCATCAACGACACAACGCTCAGAGACGGTGAACAGGCGGCTGGCATCGCCTTTGACCTAGACGAAAAAGTTGCGATCGCGAAATTCCTCGATGCCATTGGTATCCAGGAACTAGAAGTTGGCATTCCGGCCATGGGGCAAGACGAGGCCAAAGCCATTCGGGCGATCGCAGATCTAAATCTGAACGCTCATCTGCTGGGCTGGAACCGAGCTGTGATTTCAGACATCCAGGCGTCTATCCACTGCGGTCTCAAGAGAGTTCACATTTCTGTTCCCGTCTCCGATGTGCAAATTCAAGTTAAATTCCAAGGACGCTGGGTTCGCATGTTGGAAAGCCTCCGGGACGCCATTTCATTTGCTCGCGATCATGGCCTCGAAGTCAGCGTTGGCGGCGAAGACAGCTCCCGCGCTGATGAGACATTTCTGATTGACGCCGCCCAATATGCTCAAGAATGGGGAGCATTCCGCTTCCGCTTTTGTGACACCGTCGGCATTCTCGATCCCTTCACCACCTTTGAAAAAGTGCAAAAGCTCGTCTCCTCCCTGGAGATTCCCGTAGAAATGCATACCCATAACGACCTGGGGCTAGCCACCGCCAATGCTCTAGCAGGCATCCGAGCCGGGGCAACGTCTGTCAATACAACCGTTAATGGTTTAGGTGAACGAGCAGGCAACGCGGCGCTCGAAGAAGTCGTGATGACGCTCAAGCAGATATACGGCCTCAAAACGGGAATTCAAACCCAGCACTTCCTGGAACTGTCTCGCTTTGTAGCAAAAGCTGTGAACTGTCCTGTGTCTCCTTGGAAAGCAATTGTTGGCGAAAACACCTTCGCCCACGAATCCGGCATTCATGCCCACGGCATTATCCGGAATCCCAGCACATACGAACCCTTCGACCCTAAAAAAGTCGGCTGGGAACGGCGCTTCGTCGTCGGTAAACACTCCGGTCGGAGCCTTCTTAACCAAGTGCTACAGGACTACGGCGTCAAACTCAACGCAGACGAAGGTCAGTGTGTTCTAAACGCCGTCCGCGACCTATCCACCCAACTGAAACGAGGGCTAACCGTCAATGAACTCTTAACCCTGATTAACCAAAAGTCCCCCTCCGTCATCTCTTGATACCGACTCTTGATTGCCAATTATGGAGTCAAAAATATTAAGCAGCCATGCTTTTAGTCTCCCATCTGCGGCTTTGGAAAAGAGAAACGGTATTACCCTCATTCACGCCTCCACCTATCCACCCCTTTCCCAGGTTCTCTGATGAAAGTCATGCTTCACGACGGCGAAGACGGCAAACTCATGGTTTACGTCGCCAAGAAAGATCTCGAAGAAGAAGTTGTCACCAAAAACGTTGATGGCGACACTACCGTCATGACCCTAGCCAATGGCTGGGAACTCTCTTTTGACGGTCTGTCCGAGCCACTTAATCTACCCCAAACCGTACGAGCAAAGCGATTAAATTAGCGCAAACTTACACTTCGATGGAGTCTCCTATGCTGGACATTACCTCAATGCCACAGCGCATGTTCAAACTCGAAGGCACTTTTCAAGGGTTTCTGGGGGATAACTTCAAAAAACCCAAGTTCATTATTTTGGAAGTTGAGCAAGAGCAAGTTGTCATCAAGTTGCCTAAGGAGTTGCGGCCCTATGCCAGATCAACGCTGAATGTGGGCGATCGCCTCTATTGTGTCGGCAGAAGTCAGGTTGATTTGCAGGCAGGAGTGGTCAAACTCAGGGCACATCAGGTCTTCTTCCTAACGCCCTCCGAGATGTCCGAAACACCTGTATCCGCGACAGTCGAAGCTGCAGCCCGTATAGCTCAGGAACAACACGCCTGTCATGCCCCAAAACGCCAGCGGTCCAAAATCTTGGTGTGCAACAAATCGGGATGCCAAAAGCGAGGGGGGCGAGAAATGATCGCTGAGTTAGAGCAGGTGCTACAGGCTTATCAGCTAGAAGACCAAGTCGAAATTCGCCATACCCGTTGCCAAAAACGGTGCTCCAAAGCTCCTAATCTCACGGTGATGCCAGGGAAACACTGCTACGAAAAAATCAATCCAAAAGATCTTTCAGCTCTAGTAGAGGAACACTTCTGTCAATCAACGTCTTGAGGGAAAAGCAGGGCAGCAGGTTGATGCAGCTACCATCGCCCTGTATGGACGAGTTCAGCCCAAAACCCTTTAGCCTTCTACACCATAGCCTCTGGGGGTAATCACTGTGTTACCGTAAATGCGAGTGCTGCGGTTGCCAATGATGACGGTGGTCAACATGTCGATGGGATAGCTCAGCATATCGGTCACTGTTGTGAGGACGATCGCTTCCTCAGGTCGATAGACAGAGCGGACAATCGCAACGGGGGTATTGGGCTGCCGATGCTGAGCAAAAATGCGCTGAGCGATCGCAATTTGCTCAATCCGTTTTTGCGATCTTGGATTGTAGAGGGCCACTACGAAGTCAGCAGTGGCGGCAGCATGGAGGCGCTTTTCAATAACAGTCCAGGGAGTCAGCAGGTCACTGAGGCTGATGGCACAAAAATCATGCATGAGAGGGGCCCCAATACGGGCAGCGGCAGCCTGTAGGGCTGAAATGCCAGGAAGAGTCTCGACAGTGGGCTGTCTGCCATTCCAGTTTCTAGCCTGGAGAGTTTCTAGCACCAAGCCTGCCATGCCATAGATACCGCAGTCACCAGAGGAAATAACGGCAACATTGAGTCCCCAGTCGGCTAGCGCGATCGCTCTTTCTGCTCGCTGTTGTTCCTGAGTAATGGGCATGGACTCGACAATCTGACCTGGACGGAAGAGGGGGCGAATCAGATCAATGTAAAGGCCATAGCCGATAACAGCATCCGCTTGAGAAATGGCAGCTTTGGCAGCTGGGGTAATTTGAGACAAACTACCAGGGCCAATTCCCACAAGTGATAAGTGTCCAATGCGGTCTGTAAATTCTCGCTCGGCCTGGGCGATCGCTAGGGTTACGGCACCCCGTTGATTAGGCTGACGAAAGATTTGCTTGGCTGTACAGAGAAGCGGTTCAGAACTAGATAAGTCGTTCTTGTCAGAAAGATTCAAGAGAGCCGAAGATTGCAGGGCTGCCAGAGTCGCCGCTGCTTCGGCCACACTGGGTGTTCCAACCGCTTGCTGTACGGCTCCAGATGGACGCGGCACGGGAACAACCCGTAGGTCTTCAGCCGAGAAATATCGTATGGGCCAGTTGTGATCCCGGCAAAGCTGCTGCAATCCTATCTCGTCACCTTTAATGTCTAAAGTGGCAATGCCCGCGATCGCCTCAGTTGCCAAGTGTCGCGATTGGAAAGTAGACGCGATCGCGTCTTCCATCAGCGCCTGAGAGGTTCCCCGTTCACATCCAATCCCGACCCACAGCACACGCGGATGCCACTGGACCTTAGGCATGTTGCTGTGGGGGGCAAACCGCCGTCGAATAGGGCTAATCCAGATACGAGCTTGAGGGGAAGGCTGCTCTGGTGGGGATGACGATATCTCAGGCCAGCCCAATTGCAGAGAATGATCGCTCGGTAACTGGTGTTGCCAAAGGTCGGAACCTGCTTCTTGAATGACTTGTACAGGTTCACTGCGGGCGATCGCAGCCGCCACGCCTGTCCAGTCTCCAGATCCTTTATGCCATCCGAAAGGCTGCCCTAGCACATCAACACCAGGTAGAGCAGACCTGTTAACGGCCCCTGTCAGAATGGGTGCGGCATTAAGACAATGACTGATGGTCTGCGTGAGGCGATCGCCGCCGCCTTGATGTCCCCCACATAGACTAATAACGAATTTTCCCGCCTCGTCAACCACAACCACAGCGGGATCAGTCGCTTTATCTTGCAACAGAGGCGCAATCAAACGGACCACGGCTCCCGTTGCGAGACCAAAAATCAGGCCATCATGAGACAACCAAAGGTTAGGCAGAATGACGTTGAGTGCGCCTTCATAGCTCCGGACTGAAACGTCATCAGGGAAATCAACGTCAGCAATTTTTTCAGGAATCCACACTGTTGCAGATAATGCTGAGCAGATAGGGAGCAGCGTTTTTAAGCCTGTAGGAGTTGTGGTAATTGCTGCAAACGAAGACAAAGCCGTTTCCTCACCCAAACGATGATTGCCCTAGCAGGCGCTAGATCCCACTATCGCACCTTGGCGTCAAAAAAACGCTGAATAACCTTACGGAGTCAGGACATAGACCAAGAAGAAGATAGTAAATACACCCCTGCACAATGACTAACTCAATACTGATCCCCACCAAAGTAGAAATACTTAAGATAACTTTTGTGACAAAATAAAAAGGTAGCTGCGTGGAATTCACAGCGGCAAAGACCAAAACGCTTAATAAAGTGTTACTCAAGTTGAGTTTAGGTTGACCTATTGCATAACTGCTCAGGAGCTAGTTTGCAGAAAAAGACTGTTGGAGCCTTCAAGTGCTTGCCTCATGTAGGCCGGTTGGATGCTTTGAGAAACTGGCCAACTTGTTAAAGGCTTTTGAACACCTCATTTCCTCGCTACGTGCAAATCACCCCTAAGTTAGTTGAGTTTGGATGTATTACATGACGATTAATCAGTTCAATTCCGGTGTTGATCGGCCAAATACCTCCAGAATGAGCATTCTAGGTATTATCTTCTTCATCATGGGAGCACCCAATTTGTATGCCTTCATGCAGCGACGCAGTGAACTCTCTGCAGTGACATACAACGGCAGTGGCGTTCCTCGGTATGCGTTGGTCGTGTTGCTAGCGATGGCGATCGCGGGCATTGTCGAATTGTCGGTGGTCTAAGCCACCTATAGCTTTAGCCATCTAGGCTTGTGCATCTAAAACATCTAGGGCCTTAGCCCATAGCTAGATGGCTTACCGTCTTGTCCTAACGGAACTGGCGACGGCCATAACCTTAGACCGATCCGACTTCAAACCCCGATGCAGTCACTGTCAGTGTTGGGGTTTACTCCGTTCAGCACAAGCCTACATAGACTAGGTTTACTGTTTACTTGCATTATTTACCGATGCAGAATCGGCTGAAAATCTCGTCAAGCATCGACTCCGTGATCTCGTCTCCCGTAACTTCTCCGAGAGCATGAATCGCCATGCGCAGGTCAATGGTCCAGAAATCGAGGGGCAGCTGCTGGGCAATTGTGCTGCGAACCTGTTTCAGAGCCGTATTTGCTCGCGTCAGAGCGCTGGCTTGCCGTTGGTTAATGGCTACCTCAAGGTTGTTGGCATTCAGTCGATCCGCGTGAGCTATTTTCAAAATAGTTTGCTCAAGGGTGGCAATCCCTCGATTAAAAGCCGCCGCAGTGAGGACATAGGGAACGCCTAGATCAGGAACCGTAGACAGTTCATTATCGGGAGCTAAGTCAGTTTTATTAATCACTAAAATGAGTGGGCGATGCTGCATGGCTTCATAAAGCTCTTCGTCCTCCTCTGTCCATCCCTCTTGAGCGTCAATAGTCAGTAAGACTAAATCAGCCGATTTAGCCGCAGAGCGCGATCGCTCAATCCCGATTTGCTCCACCTGATCATCGGCTTCCCGAATCCCAGCAGTATCCAAGACCTGAATCGGAACGCCGCCCACGACAAGCTGCGATTCCACCACGTCGCGGGTGGTGCCTGGTAAATCTGTGACGATCGCGCGATCACTACGACTCCAGGCATTCAACAGACTCGACTTGCCCACATTAGGGCGACCCACGATGGCAACCTTTAAACCCGAACGTAACAGTTCGCCTTGGTAAGCCGTATCGAGTATCTCAGCTGTAGACCTGATCACTCGATCAACCTGGCGAGCAACCTCCGCTTCATCCAGTGGTGGTAGATCGTCCTCAAAGTCAATGCGGGCTTCGACCTCGGCCAGAATATCCAAGCACTCTGACCGCAGTTTTCGAATGGGCGTTGTCAACTTACCTTGCATGCCTGCCAGTGCTGTCTGCGCTGCCTGAGGCGACTGTGCGCCCACGAGGTCAGAAATACTTTCGGCCTGCGTTAGATCTAGACGGCCATTAAGAAAGGCCCGCAGCGTGAATTCTCCCGGTTCTGCCAGACGTGCCCCTTGTACCAAACACAGCTGCAACACTTGCTGCACTGCCATGATGCCACCGTGACAGTGAAACTCCACTATATCTTCGCGGGTGTAGGACCGAGGTGACAACATCAACAGCATTAGGGCTTCGTCAACAGTTTGCTGAGTCTCAGGGTCGCGCACATAACCATACAAAATTCGATGGCTTTCCCAAAGTTGCTTTCCAGGAGAATTAAAGAGAGCATGAGCGATCGCCTGTGCTTTAGCTCCCGACATACGCACAATCCCAACGCTCCCCTGTTGAGGAACGATAGCTGTAGCGATTGCCGCGATCGTCTCACCCTGAATAATCGTGGAACTCATACTCTTTGAGAAATGCTGGCAA
>NZ_JAQMUB010000028.1 GCF_028330965.1 Oscillatoria sp. CS-180
CCCCCGATTGCCATGTAGGCGCAGGGGAACAGCAGCAGACCAGACCAGCCGATGAAGACGAATCGGTCGCGCTTTAGCCAGTCATCGAGGACGTCGAACCATCCTCGCTGGGCTTGCGCTCGTCCCATTGCTATGGTCATATCAAACCCTCTTATCTATAGCTAGAAATCCAGCATGTCTAGCATGCAAGACTTTGCATGTTTATTGCAAAGCTGCGATCGCACCAACAGGGAGCGCATAACTCTGCTTAACTAGAGTTAATCCCTATCGGTACCTCCTAAACAGCGCCCTAAAGCGCAAGCTAGGAAATGCAGGTTTCTAATTATGATAGGGAGAGATCCAAAATTTTACAATCTGATACTTAAACTCTCAGGCAATGACTGCATCCATAAAAGCCAATATGAACGATGTTCTTCGGTACCCTGTCTTGGGTGCACGACGTCTCAGTAACTACTGGTGGGCAACGGTTGTGACCCTCGGAGCAACAGGTTTCTTTCTGGCGAGTCTCTCAAGTTATCTGCACATCAACCTACTCCCTTTTGCCGATCCGACTTCTTTGATTTTCATCCCTCAGGGGGTAGCCATGGGATTCTATGGAGTCGCTGGCATCCTACTGGCAAGCTACTTGTGGGTGATTATTACCCTAGATGTTGGGGGTGGTTACAACGAATTTAATAAAGAGACGGGCAAAGTCCGTATCTCCCGCTCCGGCTTTTTCGGCAAAAATCGCAAAATTGAAATTGAGCATCCACTCGACAAGGTTCAGGCCGTTCGGGTTGACATTCGTGAAGGCATCAACCCCAAGCGGGCACTGTATCTCCGGATTAAGGGCCGTACTGATATTCCCCTCACCCGCGTAGGGCAACCGCTGCCGCTGTCGGAGTTGGAGAATCAAGGTGCAGAGCTAGCTCGTTTCTTACAGGTGCCCCTTGAGGGGTTGTAGGCGTCAGGTTTAGCTCAAGCTAGGCAAATCAGCGGCCTTCTGTTTTTTCTTTCGGCTATCACTCTGACACCTGATCTTTAAGAATGTGCCAGAATGAGTAGCCTTTGTGATGAGAGAGAACCTTATGATGATTCAGTTTCGACACTGGAGCTGGATGCTCTGCTTAGTATTCTTGCTGCTGAGCGCTTCTGCTTGTACAGGCGGCGATACGGCAGGGGATGTTTCACCGGAAGCCGCTCCTGATGAGACAGCAGTGATAGAGGAGATGCCAGAAGCAGCCTCTGAGGAAGCAGAGAGTCCTACCGAGTCTGATGCGGTGTCTACTGGCCCCATTACAGGCTTGCCGACACTGGATGGTACAGCAACCGTCGAGATGCAGATCAATGGGGACGTCGTGGTGATGGAGCTGGATGGCTCGCAAGCTCCTGTGACAGCGGGTAACTTTGTGGATCTTGTGCAGCGAGGAGTTTATGACGGCGTTCTGTTTCATCGGGTTGAGAAACCGCCTAAATTTCCTTATCCGTTTGTGGTTCAGGGTGGTGATCCCAACAGCACGGATCCCGATGTACCGCTAGAACGTCTGGGAACAGGTGGCTTTGTCGATCCAGACACCCAGCAGGAACGTTCAATTCCTCTAGAAATTCAGCCTGCCAACGCAGATGAGCCCATCTACGGTGAAGTTTTTCAGGAATCGGGAATATTGCAGCCTCCTGCACTGCGCCACACTCGGGGAGCCGTTGCGATGGCGCGATCGCCTCAACCCAACTCGGCCTCTTCGCAGTTCTACATTGCCCTGTCTGATCTCCCCTCCCTAGACGGTAGCTATGCCGTGTTCGGCTATGTCACTGAAGGCATGGATGTTGTGGACAGTATTGAAGCAGGAGACATGATTGAATCGGCAACGGTGGTCTCAGGTATTGAAAATCTGAACCAACCTGAATAGAAACTTCGAATGACAGTAGTGGTGACTGGCATCGGGCTGGTGTCAGCTTTGGGGACGAACACTGAGAACATTTGGCAGCGATTGCTAGGAGGGGAGAGCGCGATCGCTCTGCGCCAACCTTTTCAATCGTTGTCGCCTCGTCCGATGGCTATGATTGGCAAACAGCCTAGCCATTTGGACGATTTGCTATTGCAGGCAACTCGCCAAGCCGTTCAAGATGCTGGCCTGTCGATGAACTTGCCTGAGTGCGGTGTGGTGTTGGGCAGCAGTCGCGGACACCAAGCCCAGTGGGAAAAAGGCCTAGTTGACGGAGCTATTGAGGGCTGGCTATCGAGTCTACCCCACATGGCAGCGATCGCAATTGCTCGCCAGGTGGGTAGCCAGGGTCCAGTGTTGGCTCCCACAGCTGCCTGTGCGACGGGACTCTGGGCGATCGCTCAAGGAGCCAGCCTTGTCCGCTCTGGACAATGCGATCAAGTCTTAGTTGGAGCCGGAGAAGCTGCTATTACGCCCCTAACAATCGCTGGCTTTGAGCAAATGCGGGCACTGGCACAAACGGGCTGTTATCCCTTTGATGAACAGCGAGAGGGCTTAGTGCTCGGAGAGGGGGCAGCAGTCCTCTTGCTGGAATCTCAAGCCTCTGCTGAAGTGCGATCGGCAAACGTATACGGCGAGGTTCTGGGAGTGGGTCTGACTGCCGATGCCAACCATATCAGTGCTCCCGATAACGCCAGCTATGAGGGAGGCTTGGCTGCCATTCGCACCTGCCTAGCCCAGAGTGATTTGACGCCAGACGATATTAGCTTCATTCACGCCCATGGAACTGGAACCCGACTGAATGATGCCTACGAATCGACCCTCATTCAGTCAACGTTTTCCCCTGATATATCGGTAACAGGAACAAAAGGGGCGACAGGGCACACCTTGGGAGCCTCAGGCGTGATCGGGGCGGCTGTCTGTCTGCTAGCCCTGAAAAATCAGATTCTTCCGCCCTGTGTCGGCCTCAAAACGCCTGCCTTTGAGCTGAACTTCGTCAGACAGGCCTACCCATCTCACTTCACCAATGCGCTGTGCTTTGGCTTTGGGTTTGGAGGACAAAACGCAGTGATTGCTTTTGGCTATACCGAAGTCTGACTTTCCTTTTCACCCCCCTCTCCTTCCAGCAGCGATTCCAGCAGCGGGGTGATCTCCTCTTTCAAATAGCCAGCTCTGATGAATTGAGCGTAGGTGTCGGCTTCGATCGCAACTAAACTTTCATTCAAGCGACTAATTAATATTTCTGACAGCTCGGGATTGTCCCGCTGCTGGACTCTCATGTCTTCTTGGATCTCTTCCAGCTGGCCTTCTACTAAGGCAATCTGATAGTTGCAGTATTCCTCATCAACCGTTTTGTTGTCCTTCACGTCGTTTAACTCGTCCAGCACGCGGGATAGCGCAACTCGTCGAGCAATCTGCTGAATAAAATTCTGCCGCAGCGGCTGATCGCCTAATAAATCTAGAGACTGTAAAAGGGGCTTTGTTGTTAAGCCTTGTACAAGGAGTGTGAACAGCATGACGCCGAAAATAATGGCGATAATGTCCTCTCGTTCTGGCAGCGATTCCGGCACGCTCAACGCCAGCGCCACCGATACCGACCCTCGCAGACCGCCCCACCAAAGAACAATCTGATTCTGCCAGGTAATGTCTGAGTCATCCCACCAGTTGCTGATGTTGCTCAGGCCAAAGATGCTGACAGCCCGAGCCAGACTCATCACTAAAATGGCGATGAGAATGGTACCAATATTGTCGATCAGACCGTCAAAGATGACTTGATCCCCAATCAATAGGAACACAATTGAGTTCACAAAAAACGCAACGAAGTCCCAGAACTCAGAAACGGAAAGGCGTGTGCGAGGACTCATGCCAATGCGAGAGCCAAAGTTGCCTAGAATGAGTCCCGTTGTCACCACGGCAATTACACCGGAGCCCCCTAACTGCTCCGCCACCAGATAAGTTCCGTAAGCGGAAACTAGGGTGAGCGACTGTTCTACCAACGGCAGATCGAAGCGTTGAGTCAAGTAAGAAATGCCGAATCCAATCAGGCTACCAATGCTGACCCCGATCCCCACAAACACCAGGAAGCGGGAAACCGTCACAGGAATGTCGAACTGTTCAACCCCTAAAGCAATCCCTAACAGCAAGTTGTAAGCAACAACCGCCACGCCATCATTGAAGAGACTTTCCCCTTCCATTAACGTCGTTAGCCGTTTGTCAACGCCAAGTTCTCGAAACAGTGCCACCACTGATACCGGATCGGTTGCCGATAGTCCTGCCCCTACTAATAGCGCGGTTGCTAAGGAAGCTCCAGCAAACTGCTGTAGTCCTAAAAACAAACCTCCGACACAGATGACTACGCCCACTACGGCAAATAGCCCAATCGGGAGCCAGTCATTCTTCAAATTGGACCACTTGATATTCCATGCCGCTTCGAATAGCAGAGGTGGCAAGAAAATAAAGAGGATCAGCTCTGGAGAAAGATTGATGAGTCGAACATCAATGGTTGCCAGTCCCAGACCCACCAATAGCAGCAGTAGCGTGTAGGGAATGTTGCGAAGCCAGCTGAGTGCTCTGGAGAGCGTTGCAACACCGAGGGAGACCGATAATACCAATAAGAACCTGCGTAACCCTTCTTCAATCAAGGGATCTTCGATCGCAGTTTCAGTGAGCAGCAGTGGAAAGTGCATAGGTAACGCAATTCAAGGAAAACGGAGCCATTCAGAACATTACCTTAAAGCTTTTAGGGAAAAATGGGTCAAAGAGCGTATGTTACTTGCGCTACTGACACACTTCCTAGAGAGCTAGACTTAACTTTGACGAAGTCCTTTAGCTTGTTTCAGAAGAGAATCAGCAAAAGAAAGGGCCTCTTGATGGGTCTGTCCCCCAGCCAACTGGGCCAACTCATCTCGGCGCATGTCTTCATCTAAGGGCACTACTCGGACAACCGTTCTGACCTGATCGGCTCCATCATGACTGTCAGCCGGTTTGGGCTTGCGCTTTCTGCCAGACGTCGTTTTGGTCTGTTCAATAACTTCTTTGCCAACTCGGAAGTGGGCATCTGCCATAGCAGCTACCATCGGCTGGTGAGTAACACACAGGACCTGCTGCGATCGCCCTAGCTGATAGAGCTTTTCTGCGATCGCTTGGGCTACTCGGCCCGACACACCGACATCAACCTCGTCAAACACGAGTGTGTTCACGATATCCAGCTGAGTCAGGCAAGCCTTGAGCGCCAAGAGAAAGCGGCTCATTTCTCCCCCAGAAGCAGTTTCTGCCAGGGGCTGCAACGGCTCTCCAGGATTAGGGCTAAAGAGGAACTGAATTTTGTCAGCGCCTGCGGGTGTGGGGGCGATCGGGGTCAAACTGACCTGAAACTGCACTCGGTCCATTGCCAAGGGTTTAAGTTCTTTGATCAAACTATCTTCTAGCTGCTTGGCAGCCTGTTTACGCAGATCGGTCAGCGTCTGACAGTCTTTGTCCAGCTTCGCGACGGCTTTCTCATATTCTGCTTCCAGCACTTCAATAGACTGGCCTTCGCCATTGAGGAGTTCTAGAGAGGCTTGAATTTCTTGAACGTAGTCGATTAGATCAGCCAGGGACTTGCCATACTTGCGAGTGAGCTGCTTAAGCTGGCTAATCCGCGCTTGCACATCCTGTAATCGTTGGGGATCCGTTTCAACATCTTCCCCATAGGCATTCATCTGTCGTCCAGCCTCTTCGACCTGAGCGAGCGCATCGTTCACCATGTCTAAAATGGGCTCAACCGTATTGTCGTACTGCTGCATATCTTCCAGGGTTTGGACGGCTTTTCCCAGCAAGTCAGCACAGGCTGCATTGTCTTGATCGCTTTCATAGAGCAGCTGATAGGTTTGATAGCTTTGCTGCTGAAGTTCAACTGCATGACTAAGGCGCTGCTGCTCTTGTTCTAGCTGGGCAAGTTCCTCAGGATCTTCCAGACCTACAGCGCTGAGTTCTTTCCACTGATAATCGAATAGATCAAGCTGTTCCTGGCGCTGCTGTTCTGCTCGTTTTCGTCGCTCCAGAGCCGTTTTGGCATCCGTCATCGACTGATGCTTTTCGGCCACAAGCTGTCGCTGTTTGGCTAGGGGCTGTCCTCCAATACCGTCTAGCCAGTAAAGCTGCATTTGGGGATCACCTACTTGTAGTGTCTGTCCCTGAGCGGTGATTTCAATCAGATGCAGCCGCAAGGCTTCCACCTGAGGCTTATTAACCGAGGCTTCATTTAGGCGAGAGCGACTGCGAACCGTATTTTTACCAGCGGTCAGTTCACGCACACAGATGAGGCGATCGCCCTCCATAGGAACGTCATGCTCCTTAAGCCAAGTCCGCGTTCGCTCCGTAATCTTGAAGGTTGCCTCGATCAGGCCGCGCTTTTCTCCAGCTCGAATCATGCGTTGGCTGACTCGCCCGCCCAAGACTACATCTAGCGCATCTAGGAGGATCGATTTTCCAGCGCCTGTTTCCCCCGTGAGCACATTCAGGCCAGCCTCGAAATCTAGCGTGAGATTGTCGATCAGAGCAAAGTTTTCAATCTTCAGAGCAACCAGCATAGACAGTGATTCACGAGTGCATAAAAATCTAACTTGGTAAAACTCTTATTAAAGAGCCAATGACCACGAATCTGCCAAAGAAAGGAATTTTTCTCAGCCTTTCTCTATCTTTACAGACTGGGATAGCAACAGAAGCATCGTGAAGTATAGCCGTCACCAGTTCCGTCAGGACCAGACGGCGAGCCATCAGGCTGTGGGCTAAACACTCGAATGCTGTTGGGTGCAACAGCCTAGATGACCAAAGCTATGAATCACGGGAAAAACGCTCGTCTAGCTGTTTCCAAAAACACTATGACACGAAACGATTGGGTACCTCACGGCTGATAGAATTTCACTCCTATTTCTCTTTATTGAAACGTTTACTGCACTCCCTTTAAGCTACCGCACAAAAGTACGGATGAACCATCTTAAAGAAATGACGGGTTTTCCGCCCCATCTTTCTGGCCTAGACTCATTACAATGGTTAAGAAAGGTAAATTCTGACGCGAGGCTGTGGTGACTCAACTAACCCAATCACCTGACCCATTGACTAAACCTGAAGTTGAAACGGTTGATCCGAACGCTAATGCGATCGCTGAAACGGTTGATCCGAACGCTAATGCGATCGCAGTTGCAGCTGTTCAGAAGGAGTTGAGAAAGCCAGAAGCATCTCGCACCTTTGACCCCTTTGAAGAGTTTGCTTACGATCCCGATGCGATCAACGCCCATTACGGACGCAGGCCTTTTAGGGTCGTAGCCCGTTTGGCGATGATTATCTGGCCCTTTATCACTTTCTTCACTAGAGTGCTTTGGAATCGCCGTGGTGTTGTTTCAGAGCGAACTCAACGACGACAGGCCATTCGGCTACGCAAACTGCTGACAGATTTAGGCCCTGCTTACATCAAGATTGGGCAAGCCCTCTCCACCCGTCCCGATCTAGTGCCGCCTGTTTACTTAGATGAGTTAACTCGTCTTCAGGATCAGCTCCCGGCCTTTCCTAATGACGTTGCCTTTCGCTATATCGAGGAGGAACTGGGTGCTTCCCCTACTGACATCTATGCTGATTTGTCCCCAAATCCGGTTGCAGCGGCTTCTTTGGGGCAAGTTTACAAAGGGCGTTTGAAGACAGGTGAAACGGTTGCCGTCAAGGTTCAGCGTCCTGGACTAGCTCAGCGAATCACGCTAGATATTTACATTCTGCGGCGACTGGCTCAGTGGGCAACTGCCAACATCTCTCGCATTCGCAGCGACTTGGTTGCCATCATGGACGAGTTTGGCGCCCGCATTTTTGAAGAGATGGACTACACCCATGAGGCGGCAAATGCAGTACGCTTTGCTGAACTGTATGGGCATCTGAAAGATATCTATGTTCCCAGCATCTACCCCAACTACACGGCTCGCCGCGTATTAACGATGGAGTGGATTGATGGCACCAAGCTGACTCAACTCAATGAACTGGCCCAGCAGGGGATTGATGCAACTCACCTCATTGATGTAGGTGTGCAGTGTTCCCTCCGTCAGCTCCTGGAGCATGGTTTCTTCCACGCCGATCCCCATCCGGGTAACCTCTTGGCAACGCCTGATGGCAAGTTAGCCTATCTAGACTTTGGCATGATGAGTCAGGTTAAACCCTATCAACGCTACGGACTGATCGAAGCTGTCGTGCATATGGTCAACCGTGACTTCGAGGGGTTAGCCAGTGACTATGTCAAACTTGAGTTTTTGACACCAGATACTGACCTGACGCCCATCATCCCTGCCCTTACCGAGGTCTTTAGCAATGCCTTAGGGGCTAGCGTTGCGGAATTGAACTTTAAAAGCATTACGGATGAGTTCTCAGCGCTAATGTACGAGTATCCTTTCCGGGTGCCAGCATACTACGCACTAATTATCCGATCGCTGGTCACCCTCGAAGGAATTGCCATCAACGTTGATCCCGACTTCAAGGTCTTGAGCAAAGCTTATCCCTATGTCGCCAAGCGACTGCTGACGGATCCCTCACCTCAGCTCCGTTCATCTCTGCAAGATCTTCTGTTCAAGGACGGTGATTTTCGTTGGAACCGATTAGAAAACTTGCTCAGAAACGCTAGCGACAGTGACGACTACGACATGGAGAAGGTGATCAATCAGACGGTTGATTTCTTGTTCTCTGAGCGGGGAGAATTTATCCGCGATCGCATTGCTGACGAGGTGGCTAAAGAACTTGATCGTCTAGGGCAAAACGTTGTGCAGACGGTTCAGACGACTGTCAGACAGCGTCTAGGCTGGGACGACAGCACAACTTACACCAGTTCACTGTCAACATCAGCAGTTCCAAAAGACAGCAACTTAGATCGCATTCTGCGAATTGTTGATATTCTTCGTCAAAACGAAGGGTTTGACGCTTCCGTCTTAGCACGTCGTTTACCGCAAGTGCTAATTAAGCCTGAGACCCGCGATATGGGTCAGCGTATTGTTGGCAACCTAACGCAGCGAGCCGCAGCCCGGTTTATTCGAGACGTTTTACTGGCGAATTCTCAGCCCACGCCTGAAATTGCGCCAGCTGCCTATACCCGTTAGGGTTTGGAGAGCGATCGCGGAATGACATCACGGAACGAGCAATTCAAGCTCGCTGTGCTCATGCCATCATGCGCCTTCTTCCTCCTGAAAAAGGACTACAGGCTTCTTCTAGCGATCGCACCCGATGGGTCGATTCAAACACGTTAACTTGGTGAACTAGCTCATTATCAATATCTACCCCTGTCAGCCAGCCACTTTTGGGATGATAGGCTCCCGTGTCAATGTCAAGCCATCCCGGACCTGACACAATCTGACCCGGTTTGATGTCTGGAAAGGTGAATGTGATCGTGTGCCCCGTCACGATCAATTTGTCCTGAAAATAAGGCTGAGGAGCGTTGTGAAAGGTATCTCGAATCCAACAGTATTCTTCAATGCTTTGGTCAGCCAGACTCAGTGATGGATTGATCCCCGCATGAACTAGCCAAATATCGCCGAGGTCTCTATAGAGCGGCAGTGACCTGAGCCACTCAATGTGAGTCATCAACAAGTCCGCATCGTCGTTATAGCTAGACAAGGTTGACTGCCCACCGCTGTAGAGCCAGGCATGTAGCGCTTGGCCAGATAGCACGTCATCCGCAAAGGCATCTAAGAGTAACTGCTCGTGGTTGCCTAGTACACAGGGATGCTGATGAGTAATGACATAGTCCACGACTTCTGCACTTTGAGGACCCCGATCAATCAAATCCCCTACGAAGTAGAGCTGATCGTCAGTATTGAGTGCAATTTTTTCAAGCAGCGTCATCAGGCCAGCATAATGACCGTGAATATCGCCAACAAAAATACGTCGGGACATGGGGCAAAAAATTTGACAGTTATGAACTACATTGATGAATGACTAAATTAAGCATGGCACCCCTAAAGATTTATCTATACAGACTAACAAGATTATCAAAGGTAAGTTTGCCCCTAATAATTAGGGTTGGTTTTTCTTCAGGAATTCCTTAACAAAACCACGCAATTAACCACGGCGATCGCGCTGAATATCGTAGATAGCTTTCTCAATACACCATCGCTTTGAGCGTTCTGGATGATTAAATTCAACCCGTTCAATTAACCGTTCAGAAACTCGTCGGTCTTTAGTGAGTCGATCTAAGCGACCCATTAAATGTCCTGGAACAGCTTGTGATGACGCAAATCTACGACCACGACGAGACGATGTTCTTGCTTGATAAAGCGGTTTTCGCCTCTGCTTCCACCACCACCCTATGGCGACTAAAACAGTTATTGCTAGCAATAATTCGACCATCGCAATCGCACGTTAAAGAGCTTTGAGAAATTCGTAATGGTGTGGGTAACTAGGAATCCGAGTTCAAGAATGGCTTCATAGGCTGGAATACGAACTAATCGTTTTGATGACCGTAGACCTATTGTTCCCCAATTTTTTCTGAGGATGTCGTGTTGACATCAGAAGTCACGCCAGGGTTTTCAGGGACAACAGTTGCCTCTTGAGCCGTTGTTTCTGACCTCTTTTTATCAATAGACTGAGGAACGGGATCGTATCCGCCTGGGTGAAAAGGATGACATCGGGTAATGCGTCGTATCGCCAACGCACTGCCTTTGATCACGCCAAACCGTTGCACGGCTTCAAGTGCATATTGCGAACAGGTAGGAGTGAAGCGACAAGTTGGAGGAAACAGTGGTGAAACGAGACGGCGATATCCTCGAATTCCCCAAATCAAAAGCGTTTTCATAACTGACAAACCTGGCTATAGAGCGATCCTATCTCAGAAGGTTGATCGTTTAGTGCAAGAAGACGGTGCGGTTATTTCGTAACGGAAGACGAGTTTTCTGGTAAGAGGAAGAGGTGCGATTATTCCGTTACATTTGTTAGGGTGCTTTGTGACGGTTTGGCTACGATTGTCTGTCAATTCTGCGTGCTCACTGATGTAGAAGCGCTTCAGAATTTTCTCTGCGCCTATCCAGATACCTACGAGAATTGCCACTATGCTACGCCTGGAAAATATCAGCAAGATTTATCCGACCGGTGAGGTGCTTAAAGACGTGACCTGGGAGGTCAAGATTGGTGATCGCATCGGTTTGGTGGGGGTGAACGGAGCAGGTAAATCGACTCAGCTTAAAATCATTCGAGGCGAAGTCGAACCGACAAGCGGCAACGTCATTCGCCCGTCGAGTTTACGCATTGGCTATCTCAATCAGGAATTTGAGGTTGAGAATGAGCGCACTGTGCGAGATGAATTTTGGACAGTCTTTAAAGAAGCCAATGCCATTCACCATCGGTTAGTCGAAATTCCGCACCAGATGGAAGCGGCTGGACCGGATGAATTAGATGCTCTTATCCACGAATTAGATCGCCAACAGCGAAAATTTGAAGCGCTAGATGGCTATGGCTTAGATGCCCGTATCGAAAAGATTTTGCCCGAAATGGGCTTCGATGCGACGGACGGGGATCGCTTGGTCAGCGAGTTTAGTGGTGGCTGGCAAATGCGCATGGGGTTAGGCAAGGTGCTGTTACAGGATCCGGATGTGCTGCTGCTGGACGAGCCTACCAACCATCTGGATTTGGAGACTATTGAGTGGCTAGAGAGTTACCTGAAGGGAGTCAACACGCCGATGGTCATTGTCTCCCATGACCGTGAGTTTCTGGATCGGCTCTGTACCCAAATCATTGAAACTGAACGGGGTGTCTCGACTACGTATCTGGGCAACTACAGCCGATATCTGGAGCAGAAGGCGGAAACCCGAGTGGCTCAACAGAGTGCCTACGACCGACAGCAAAAGGAAATCGCTCAGCAGCAGGCTTACATTGATCGCTTTCGAGCTAGCGCTACCCGGAGTACTCAAGCCAAAAGTCGGGAAAAACAACTGAACAAAGTCGAGCTAATTGAAGCCCCCGAGACGGATGTACGGACGCTGAAGTTTCAGTTTCCACCTGCCCCCAGAAGCGGACAGGATGTTGTTGTCATTGAAGACTTAACGCACTGCTATGAGGACAAGATTCTATTTCT
Organism: Oscillatoria sp. CS-180; assembly: GCF_028330965.1. Lineage (GTDB taxonomy): Bacteria > Cyanobacteriota > Cyanobacteriia > Phormidesmidales > Phormidesmidaceae > Halomicronema. The sequence continues at coordinate 11,998 of NZ_JAQMUB010000028.1, forward strand.
AGGAGCTAACTTGTCAATTGAGCGAGGCGATCGCGTTGCTTTTCTCGGTCCCAATGGCTGCGGTAAATCAACCCTTTTACGGCTCATTTTAGGCAGAGAGCAGGCCACTGAGGGCACTGTTCGTTTGGGGCGTCACAATGTCTTGCCCAAATATTTTGAGCAGAACCAAGCTGAGGCGCTCGACCTGAATAAAACCGTTTTTGATACCCTACAAGATATTGTGCCCGACTGGAAAGTCGAGCAGGTCCGCACGCTACTAGGGCAATTCTTGTTCAGCGGCGACATGGTGTTCAAAAGAGTCGAAGCGCTGAGTGGTGGGGAAAAGGCTCGACTGGCAATGGCGGCCATGCTGCTCCAGCCCGCTAATCTACTGATTCTGGACGAGCCCACTAACCATCTGGACATTCCAGCCAAAGAAACGTTGGAAGCAACTCTCAGTCAGTATGATGGAACCGTCCTTTTGGTCTCTCACGATCGCTACTTTATCTCTCAGGTCGCGAATAAGATTGTCGAGATCCGTGACGGTGAATTGCGGCTTTATCGAGGTGACTATCACTATTATTTAGAGAAGCTTGAGGCTGAGAAAGAAGCAGCCAAACGGAAAGCTGCTGAGGCTGAACGGTCTGCGAAACAGGCTGCAAAGCGCCAAAAACAGAAAGAGAAGAAGAAAGCGAAGGCAGAATCGCGAAAAGCTGCACGAACCTAAAGCTACAGACGCTAGACAATTTCAATCCTAGGTCAACAATTCATTTGAGTTTTAGGAGAAAGTGGTGGACCTCCAAAACATTTGCTGTAATGGAATGAAATTGAGAAAGATCAATGGGGCTTCGGCCCTCTAGGCTTGTGACCTCAATAGCATCCAGGTGCTTAACGCATGCTTGATGGTTCGTCGCCTTGTCCTACGGAACTGGCGATGGCTGTAGCGAATCACTGTAAAAAATACTTGAAGCCACTATTTTTCGAGAGCCAGAGCGACTGATACGGTGCTAGTCTGCGTGGAAAGTCAAAATTGCAGCGTTGGAAGGTTGCATCCACTTGCAAATGAGGCGATTACTGATAAGCTCTTGAAAAAGCTCGTAGATTCTTAAAAACGTTTCTCAGCATTTTCTTTTTGATCAACATTTCTTACGCTAGGGTGCAATTGAAACCAAAAAAATTGATGGTGCGATCGCCCCGGCAATTGTCTAGTTTCAGGAATTCTAAAAGCCAATGACTCAAGCGCCTATCCCGCCAATGGTGCTCATTATCTTGGATGGTTGGGGTTATCGAGCAGACAATGATGGCAATGCAGTAACCGTTGCCAAGACGCCTGTAATGGATAGTCTCTGGCATGCCTATCCCAAAACCTTAGTCCGCACATCTGGAAAAGACGTAGGTCTACCCGATGGACAGATGGGTAACTCTGAGGTGGGGCATCTCAATATTGGAGCTGGTCGAGTCGTTCCTCAGGAACTGGTTCGCATCTCGGATGCCATTGAGGACGGCAGCATTCGAGAAAACGAAGCGATGCTGGACGTTTGTCAAACTGTTCGCTATCGAAAGACGAAGCTCCATCTTGTGGGTCTGTGCTCAGAGGGTGGTGTTCATTCTCACCTGAAGCATCTCCTGGGTTTACTGGAAATGGCTAAAGCTCAGGACGTTGAAGAGGTTTGCCTGCATGTGATTACGGATGGACGGGATACTAAACCGACAGATGGCTATCGTTCTGTCCAAGCCATTCAAGATTTTATTGAAGCGCATCAAATTGGCCGCATCGTAACGTTGAGCGGTCGCTATTATGCGATGGACCGGGATCGGCGCTGGGATCGCGTGCAGAAAGCCTACGACGTTATGGTGAATGATGGTGAGGGGGACGGTCGCACTCCCGTCGAGATCATGCAGGCTGCTTACTCAGCTGAAATTACAGATGAATTTATCGAGCCGGTTCGGATTGCTCCAGGCGCAATCGAATCTGGTGATGGGATCATCTTTTTCAATTTCCGTCCTGATCGGGCCAGGCAATTGACACAAGCCTTTGTTGATCCGAATTTCAGAGGTTTTGAGCGATCTCAGATCAAACCCCTCAAGTTTGCCACGATGACTCAATACGACTCTCATCTGCCTGTGCAGGTAGCCTTTCCTCCACAAAATTTGAGTAACATTTTGGGTGAAGTGATTGCTCAAAATGGTCTCAAGCAGTTTCGCACAGCAGAGACCGAGAAGTATGCCCATGTCACTTACTTCTTTAACGGGGGGTTAGAAGAACCCTTCGATGGCGAAGATCGAGAACTGATCCCCAGTCCTCAGGTGCCAACCTATGACAAAGCTCCGCCAATGTCGGCCACTCAGGTCACCGATGCTGCGATCGCTGCAATTCAAAAAGGCGTTTATTCGCTGATCGTGATCAACTATGCCAACCCAGATATGGTGGGCCATACGGGCAATATGGACGCGACGGTTTTGGCTCTACAAGCCGTCGATGCAGAAGTTGGACGACTTATCGATGGCATCGGACAAGCGGGAGGAACGGCTATCATCACTGCTGATCATGGCAATGCTGAATATATGTGGGACGAAAACCACAAGCCGTGGACAGCCCATACGACCAACCCCGTTCCGTTTATTCTGATTGAGGGTGAACGACTCAAAATTCCAGGGCAAGCAACAGAGGCCAATCTCCGTTCAGATGGTCGCCTCTCTGACATCGCGCCGACCATTTTAGATATTTTGAATTTAACGCAGCCTCCAGAAATGACTGGACGCTCAATGCTGCTTCCCGCGCCCATGGATGTCAAGCCTAATAGAACGCCCGTTAAACTTAGCGTGTGAAAATTTGGCGCTCTAGCCTTTTGCTCTGCTCTGTCCACGCGCTAGGATATCAGAGCGTATCTGGTGGAAGTTTGTGCTTCCTTCTCTCTAAAATTCTGGACACTGAAAAAGATGACTGTAGTCACCCTCATCAAAATTATTTGGGCTGTTTCCGCTGTTGGACTAACGGTCTTGGTGCTGCTTCACAGCCCTAAAGGAGACGGTTTGGGTGCTTTGGGGGGACAAGCTCAACTCTTCACCAGCACAAAAAGCGCAGAGACCACTCTAAATCGCGTCACGTGGACATTAACAGCATTGTTTATGGGCCTAACGGTCGTTCTTAGTGCCGGTTGGTTAGCGGTTCCTCAATAGGGCGCTGTAAGGAAGGAATGAATTTTAAGTTCTCACTTTTGAGTTTTGAATGATTGAGTCATCGGCGAATCCAAAGCTCAAAGTTGATACTTAAATAAGTTCCCGTTCCTAAGGATGTTTTACCGTAGAAAAAGGCATTGCTTGAGGTCTCTTAGCATAGAGACTTTCAAGCAATGACAAATTGAGGTAATTGCCCAATTCAGCAACACCTAAGATCCAAAACCAACATCACCAATCGCCAGAGACAACAGGCAGTTCGGTTCCCGCTTCTGAAACAACCCTAATCGGTAACGTTTCGTTCGTTTCGAGCCGTTCAAACTGAACGAACTGTAATCCTTCCGACGCTGAACGGACGGTCACTTCATATTCGCTTCCGGTCCAAGCAATCTCATCGATCTCATTACCGATCAGCCAAACTTCAGCCAACACTCCCTGATTGATGGCTTCTGGGCGATCGCCTTCATAGCAGGCATCCATTGCATCAATGCTCGTCCAGACACCGCTCAGAAAAATCGGTTCGGTGCGAGCACTGAGACCATAAGTGGTGAACGTAATCACCGATCCGTTCCAAAACTTATCCGACAGTCCTCTCAAGGGTTCTTCCTCTAGAGCGGCTCCATACCGAGGGTTGTTCAATAATGCAGTGGTCTGTTCCGAAAAACTGGTGCGCTGCCAACCTGGACTTTCTCCACAAATTTCGTAAGCGACTGGTTGACTGGAGAAATTTGTGATCCCAGTATCAGTTCCGGTATCAGCGACACCGCCTGATTGTGACTGCACAATAGTAATTGCCTCAGATTTAGCCGAATGAGAGACACCGGCGTCTAGTGCCTGAGGACAGCCATAAATTCCAGCAACGCCCAAGGAAAGCGCACCGATTCTAATTAATTGCCAGGAATTTTTTTTCTGCATCTGGCTCACCCTCTGCCGTAGGACAGCACTATTGGAATAATTTCACTGTGTCATTGTTGGCAAGATGCTCGGCGCTACTAGCAGCCAAATAGCTTGCTCAAAAACGCATACCTTCAGGAGTAGTATGCGATCGCCTACCAGAAACTAGATTTCGAGATCTGATTCCACCCTGTGCGTTCTGAATGGAACAGTGCCGATACTCAGCTACTGATCCATCAAAGGCCATAGCTATAGACCATGAAGCTTGGAAGAACGGTTGTGGCGATCTTCAGAGAAGGTTACTCACGTAAACTAACGACAAACATGAGTGATGTGAAATAGATTGAAAATTCTATTTCTGATGCCTAACTCTCAACAGGCTCCCGTCATTGCTTCATTACGGATGACACTGACAGAACCGTTGAGACCTTTGTTGCCGTTCTTTATCCTGATGAACTCAGTCGGCTGTTTGAGAACAGCTCTAACTCAATTCGTCATTTACTTCATGCAAGGCAGACCTGTAGAAATCCGAAAATTCTGTATGGCTTACAGATATAGCTATCGCCAGTTTCGTTAGGACAGTATGGCGAGCCACCTGCCTATGCGCTAAGCACTCGGATGTGACTGGGCGCACTAACTTAGAGGGCTAAAGCTATACATCAAGGATTTGAATACGTCTTACTCTTAGCATACCGGAGCATCCGGAATAAGAGTGTTTTCTAACAGACTTGAAACAGATAAAAAGCGCATGCGTTGATCCCCGTACCGCATGCGCTTTTATAGTCCTGTGCAGCTTCCTTAAGTACATCTCAGTACCTTAAGGGAGTAGGGAATGGGGAACAGAGAATGAGGTGTGCTTGATTCAAATGCATGTCACTCTATCATTGGACAACCCATGCTGCTCAGCCCTATTGATGGTGCCAGGTGATCCCTATCTATGGCATCAGGGATTGATTCATCTATCTCAATGTCCTGGCTTTGGCTGTGTCAGAGCTTCAGCTAAGGCTGGGGACAAAGCCTCCACTAGTTGTCCTGGTGGACAACCGAGAACCGTCTGCCGTGCTGCCAGCCAGCGACCGGCATGAGCATGCCACCAAACAGCAGCGATCGCGGCTATCAATAGCTGATCCCCGCCTTCAGGATCTCGGCGGTAGTGCTGCGCTGCCAATCCAGCCACGAGTCCGGTAAGCACATCTCCACTGCCTCCCCGTGCCAAGGCCGCCGTGCTGTTTGGATTGAACCAAAGCTGACCATCAAGGTGAGCGATCGCGCTGATGGCCCCTTTGAGAATCACGGTGCAATGGGCAGCTTGAGCGGCTTGCTGTGCCGCCTTTCCTGGGATGGTGGCCTCCTGCCAGATATCAGGAAAAAGGCGGCGAAATTCACCGGGGTGGGGAGTTAATAGCGTCGGTGCCGAGCGCTGGGTCAGACGCTGCTGGGGATCATTTTGGGACAGCCAGTTCAGAGCGTCTGCATCTAGAACTAAGGGGCGATCGCATTCCATGATGGCTTCAATCACCTCAGCTTGTGGGGTCATTCCAGGACCGCAGGCCACACCATCATAGTCGTCCCACTCTAAGGCATCGGGAAGCCGTGCGATCGCCCCTGTTTCAGTCTCTGGAGCAGCAATGACTAGGGCTTCGGGGATCTGACTCACAACAGTATCTTTCAGCCCTGCCGGGACTATGAGCGTCAACATGCCAATGCCGCTAGCGATCGCGCCCTTGCCGGCTAACAGAGCTGCACCTGCATACTGCCGTGATCCTGCAATGAGCAGGAGATGACCTATCGTATATTTGTGAGCAATGGGCGATCTGGGCAGCGGTAGATGGGCGATCGCGGTTTCAGATGTAATCCGCTGCACTGAAGGTGAATGTGCTAGAACGGGCTGAATAGCGGCTGTCGGAATATCAAAAGGAATCAAATGAGGTTCGCCGACATAGGGTAATGCCCTATCTTGCAGCAGCCCCAACTTCCACAATCCCAAACAGAGCGTCTGATCAGCTTGGATTGCGATGCCCAAAACATTGCCTGAATCTGTCTCTAACCCTGACGGCAAGTCGATACTGACAACGGGAACCGAGCTGTTATTGATGGACGTGATCCCGGTAGCGATCTCTCCGCTTAAAGGTCTTGTGAGACCAAACCCAAACCCGCCGTCCACAATTAAGTCATAGCTGTCGAGATTGTCTTCCAATGGGTCGCAGGAAATACCAAGATATTCCAGATAAGTGCTGTGCTGTCTTGTCAGCGTTTTGACCTGAGAGAAAGGACACCATAAATGAACTTGATATCCTTGATGATGCAGCTCACGGGCCACTACTAGGGCATCGCCGCCATTGTGACCTGGCCCGACAATGAAGCCAACTTTGGACGTGCGATCGCGGGGATAGCGTTCAATGATCCAACGCGCTATTCGGCCCGCCACCTTCTCCATGAGGGCAGCCACAGGCATTCCTGCATCAAACAGTACCGTTTCGATCCGCTGCATCTGCTCAGCAGTGACTACCGCTAAATCACAGAGATCTGGTGGCGACCCGTCAGTGTAAAACCTATTCGTCACAACCCCTCTTGAAACTCACTCTCTACTCCATTAAGTGAGTCATACTCGTCTGACGCTTGCCTACTCAAAATGTACTCTAGCTCCACCCACTCCGGAGTCCCGGAGATAATTGCTCCATTCTTGAGCAATACCGTGATCATCGTAGGGACCCACAGCGACATGGGGACCCCGTGGAGCAGTCCGGGTGCGAACCAAGTTGCGGGGGGCGCCCAACGCAACAACCTGATTGACGATATTAGATAAATCAGCCGTACTGCCCGGAATAACCACGTAGTAACCGGATGGGATCGCCTCATTTTCAATGACTGGGGTGGTCAACGGTGGCGGGCTCATGCTCTCTGGAAAAGCGGTTGTCGGACTCGGCGGCGGCAGTACTGAGTTCCCTGAAGGAATCGCCGTTTGAAAAGGAGCGACCTGCCCAAACTCAATTGAAGAGGGAGCCGCTGCCACTGCTGTTGCCGGAACTTCGCTCACAGCGACAGTTGATGGGACCGACGATAAGTCAAAGTCAGAGGAGGGGGTGACTGCGATGGGAGCACCTGCGTAATCCGTGGCTTGGATTTTGGCTCCAATGCCAAATGTCGCCAGCTCATCGGCTCGGATTTGCGCGTTCTGAAAAGAGCTGAATCGCCCGGCTTGAATGACGGATTGCCCATCAACGTAGTTGACGAAAGCCTCTGGCTCAATTTGTCGTATCTGAGCTAACAAGAGATCGCTGCTGCCGTTGACTAAGACGAGATATTGCTCCCCAGTGATCACTGAAGGGGTTCCTCCGGTGGTGCTCGGTAGAGGCGGGAGGGGGGTAGGCAATGCCTGAGCAATCGGCGGTAGCGTCTGATCGGACTGGGCGATCGCTGGGCTGATCGCCGCTGAAGTGATCGCTCCAACCACAAGACAAGCACCGGCGAGGAAATGCCCTCTACGTAGTCGAGACCGCCCAAGATAACTGGACGCAGAAAAAGCAAAATAAGACGACGGGATTGTGAATTTCATAGACTTTTTCCCAGCTTATAGCTGAAGACGAGAGGGCAATGCACAGTGAATCTATGAGCTGACCTCGGCCTTATCTACGAACAGTCGAGGTGAATGCTAGCCTAGGATAGTTACATTCATAAAAAAATTCCAGACTTTTTCGAAGATGAGCAAGATTGTTGTGGGTCTTTCCGGAGGAGTCGATAGTTCGGTGGCCGCTGCAACATTACATCATCAAGGCCATGACGTTATCGGTCTAACCCTCTGGCTAATGAAAGGGAAAGGGCAGTGCTGTTCTGAAGGCATGGTCGATGCTATTCGTCTCTGCGATGAACTTGGCATTCCTCACCATGTTGTGGATAGTCGGGATACGTTTCAGGCCAATATTGTGGACTATCTGGTTGAAGGCTATCAGGCTGGGATCACGCCCCTGCCTTGCTCCCAGTGCAACCGCACGGTGAAGTTCGGTCCAATGTTGCAGTACGCCCGCGAAGAACTCGGCGCGGCAGCGATCGCCACTGGACACTATGCCCGTATTCAGTTCAATCCTCAGACTCAGCGCCATGAACTGCTGCGAGCGGTTGATCGCAATAAGGATCAGTCCTATTTTCTGTATGACCTTAACCAGGACATGCTGAGCAACCTGCACTTTCCGCTGGGGGAACAAACCAAAGCAGAGACTCGTCGTATGGCTAGCGAGTTGGGTCTGCACACCGCTGAGAAACCTGAAAGCCAGGATCTTTGCTTGATTGAACACCATGGCTCTATGGGTAGCTTTTTAGACAAATACCTGGCTCCCAAACCGGGCAATATTGTGGACACGCAGGGGCGCATTTTAGGACGGCATAACGGCATCCATCACTACACGATTGGTCAGCGTAAGGGGTTAGGCATTGCCGCAGCCCACCCGCTCTATGTGGTTGCCATTGATGTAGGACGCAATCAGGTCATTGTGGGCGATCGTGCCAGTGTTCACTATCCGGAATGTACCGTCCACCGCGTAAACTGGGTGTCAGTGATGTCTCCTGAACAGCCGATGCAGGTGACGGTTCAGATCCGGTATCGGTCCTCGGCTGTGCCCGCAACCATTGTGCCGCTGGCGTTTGATGACTCAGCTGACGCGGTTGCTCAACGTGTCAAGGTCGTCTTTGACGAACCTCAGTTCGGCGTGACGCCGGGTCAAGCCGCTGTTTGGTATGACGGGGATAAGGTTTTGGGAGGCGGCATCATTGAGCCTTTGCCTGTTGAGCAGCGGGTCAAGGCTGCCTTAGCACAAACAGCAGTCTCTGAATAGCTGATACTGGAGCGAGTTCGGATTCTTTCAGTAGAAATGCTGGTTCCGGTGTCAGTTGGGGCATACTGAGCGCGTCAAGTTGTACGTTTACAGAGGATCCTAACCTTGACTACAGAACATGACATCAATCTCGCTCATGGGGGCAATCTGGTTCACCGGGTTGCCACGCCTGAAGAGCGGGAAAATTTTTTGGAAAAGGGCGAGACGATGCCCAGCATTACCATTGACGAGCGAGCCGTCTCTGACCTGGTGATGATTGCGATCGGTGGCTTCAGCCCGCTCGAAGGCTTTATGAGCCAGGCTGACTACGCTACGGTCGTAACTGATATGCGGATGGCGAATGGTCTTCCTTGGGCAATTCCAGTCACCTTGTCGGTTGATGAGGCAACTGCAGAGCCTTTGAAGGAAGGCATGTTGGTCCGCTTGGATGATGCCAACGGGCGGTTCGTCGGTGTTCTACAACTTACAGAAAAATATAAATACGACAAGTCCAAAGAAGCTATTAATGTCTATCGCACTGATGAAGAAAAACATCCAGGCGTAAAAGTTGTATATGAGCAGGGTGAAGTCAACCTAGCAGGTCCCGTCTGGCTATTGCAGCGAGATGACCATCCCTTATTCCCTAAATACCAAATTGATCCCGCCGTATCTCGGGTGATGTTCCACGAGCGTGGATGGAATACGATTGTCGGATTTCAGACTCGTAACCCGATTCACCGTGCTCATGAGTATATTCAAAAGTGTGCTCTGGAGGTTGTGGATGGTCTCTTCCTGCATCCCTTGGTCGGAGCTACCAAGAAGGATGACATTCCGGCAGATGTCCGAATGCGCTGCTACGAAATCATGATGGAGCATTATTTTCCGCAAAATCGTGTGATTTTAGCGATTAATCCTTCTGCAATGCGGTACGCTGGCCCTAGAGAAGCGATCTTCCATGCCCTCGTCCGTAAAAATTATGGCTGTACTCACTTCATCGTGGGCCGTGACCATGCTGGAGTCGGTGACTACTATGGCACCTACGATGCACAGCATATTTTTGACGAATTTGAGCCAGGTGAGTTGGGGATCACGCCCCTGAAGTTTGAGCATGCGTTCTACTGCACTCGAACCAGCACAATGGCGACGACGAAGACAAGTCCTAGCAAGCCTGAGGAGAGAGTGCATCTTTCCGGTACTAAAGTCCGTGAGATGCTTCGCCGTGGCGAACTACCCCCACCCGAGTTTTCTCGACCTGAGGTAGCTGCTGAGTTGGCGCGGGCTATGAAAGTTGCTCAAGAAGTCTAGAAATGGGATAACCCTGCTGTGACGCTGGGACGACGAGAGTTTTTGCAGCGGTTAAGCGCAGCCCTAGCTGCGCTTGGTATGACGGAAACGACCCTAATCGGGTCGTCGAATGCTTACCAACAGGCATTTGCAGCTTCTGCTCGTTGTCTCGCGTTACTGGTGGGGATCAACAACTATTCGCCTGAAACTTGGCAAGAAGTACCTACTAGTAAGGGCACTTTTTTACAAGGAGCTGTTACTGATGTCGAACTCCAGCGAGAGCTTCTGGTCAATCGTTTTGGTGTGCCATCCCGAAACATCGTGACATTGGTCAATGCCGAAGCGACCGTTAACACGATTTTGGAAACTATACAGGGACACCTGATAGCTCAAGCTGAGCCGGGTGACACGGTGATTTTTCACTTCAGTGGTCTGGGCAGTCGCGTTCATCTACGGGGGCATCCCGACGGGGAGTATTTGCCCACCCTAGTTGCCGCTGACAGTGCCCTCCCCGCTAACGAAGTCCCTGTTATTCAGGATTTGTTTGAAGAAAGTATCGTTCAGTTACTGAAGGGTCTTAAAGGGGTCAAAATATTGACCGTCATCGATGCCAGTGCGGCGACTCAGGCTGAGGGATTTAAAGGCAATTTTCGTGTGCGATCGCGCCCCACATCCCCTTCAGGCATTTGGCAAACCCCCTTTGATCCCCAGTTGCAAGAGCCTCGAAAGTCTCTGAAACAGCTTTCCAAGAACTGGCCTGGATTTTTACTGCGAGCTAACGCGGTCGATTTTCCAGCATTGGAAGGCAACTGGGATAGCTTCAGTGCTGGCCTATTTACCTATGCTCTGACTCAGCAAATTTGGACCACTCTACCCGCGCAGCGGCAGCAGTGGTTCATCTATCGCATCGATCGCAAAATGTCTGCTTGGACGGGCACCGATAAGGCCCCGCAACTTTTAGGGCAGCGATCTAGTCAACAAACGGGCTTGCCCTTGCTCACCGGACGTCTGCCTAAACCGGCTGCAGATGGCGTTGTCAAGACGATTGATACCGTCAACAAAACCGCTACTCTCTGGCTGGGTGGCCTCTCTTCTGAACTCCTGCCATACTGCGAATTAGGCTTGCGACTACAGCCACTGCCCACTTTGCCAGGACTAGCGGCGATTCCCAAGGGCACATTGACTGTCAAAACGATGAATGGACTGCGGGCCAAGGCAGAGGTCGTCCAAGAGGATCCCCTTGCTGTAGGGACTCCACTTGTCGAAATCGAACGACGATTTCCGAAAGAAATCACATTAACTGTAGCCCTTGATCCAGATCTAGAGCGTATTGAGCGGGTTGATGCCACTAGCGCACTATCCAGCATGTCTTACATTTCAACGACAGCACCCGGTGAGCGGCAGGCCGATTGTTTGTTTGGTAAGGGAATGCTGTCATCTCGATCGCTTCAGGGTGCTGGTGGCCAAACGGAAGGTACGGGCACTCAGCCCGATGTCAATAGTGATCCCCCCGCCGTTCAACTCGGATATGGCTTGTTCACACCGGATCGCTCTCCGATTACAGGAACGGCTGCTGAGGATGAAGAAGCCGTCAGAACAGCCATTAGCCGGCTAACCGCACCGCTAAGAAGTTTGTTGGCGGTCAAAATGCTGCGGCTAACGACTAATTCAATTTCGTCTCAGCTGCCCGTCAGACTGAGCTTAGAAACGCTGAAACCCAGCCGAAAAATGATCCTAGTTGAAGAAACTCTGCGATCGCGCCAGATTGCCAGCACGTCCTCCGGTAGCCCTGGCCAAGTTGCGTTCGACAATCTGACAAATTTTAGTGGTGATAAATGTCAAGTTCGGCTGCTGAACTCTGGACAAGTACCGCTGTATTACCTGTTGGTGAGTATTGTTGAAAAAAATCGGCTGTCGATTTACTGCCCGCTGGTAAATCTGCCAGAAGGGGTTGAGCAAACTAGCAGCGAAATTGCTGAGGCTAGTCTTCTATATCCTGGAAAAAGTCGTCGATTTCCTCAGACGGAAGAAACTACTTTTTCACTCCAGCCCTTACAGTCCACAGAAATTTTCGCCATTGCTTGCACTCAGCCTCTCTCAGAAACCTGGAAAGCAATTCGGACACCCGAATTTCGCCAGCTCAGCGATCGCTGGTCCACCATTTCCGAACCCTTAGCAATGACCAAGGCGCTGTTCCGGGACCTCAACTCTGCCAGTACCCAATCCGGAAATCGAGATTCCTCCATTCCCGAAACGATCACTGCCTTGAAGTCCGCCGCGTGGTCAACATTGTCTCTGTAATGACAGACTTTGGGCTGGCAAACTGTCACACCTGGCCTGTCCCGTCTTGCTACCTTCCGGCAGGGTAATTGCACGCCAGTTTCACTCTTTCTACTAAACCGTCCTTGAGGTCAACGATCAGTGTTCGAGAGTAGCTTTCGAATTTCTCTGGTTCTAAATCAAGTTCAGCAGCGTTTAGGTTAATAAAAAGCTCAAGGGTATCTGACCTATCATTTAGATGTCACTACTCAAAAATTTTGTTTAGGCTCAAGGCAAAGCAACCCAGCTGTTTGTAGCTTTAGCCATCTAGGCTTGTGCATCCAATAACATCCAGTTCCTTAGCCCATAGCCAGATGGCTCCGCCGTCTTGTCCTAACTGAATTGACGACGGCTATAATTCCGAGAGCTAGCATCAAGTAGGAAGGATCTCTTGCCTATAGCGAAGTCTGCTTCGAACCTCCACCACAATCGCAAATCTAAGCTTCACCATCGTATGAGTACTGAAATTGTGATTACGTTGTCAGATGAAATTTATCAGCGTGCGGAGCGCTTTGCACGACTGGTAAATCGGGATATTGCTAGTGTTTTAGCAGACACTATCCAGCTTTATATTCCGCCAGTCGAGGCAGACGTTGCTGATATTGCGCCTGTTGCTGATCTGTCGGATGATCGAGTTTTAGCCTTGACAGAATTGCAAATGGAACCGGAGCAGGACGCTCGATTAAGTAAATTGCTCAATCGTCAGCAGGCAGGTCTTCTCAATGAAGACGAACGTCTAGACTTGCAGACCTTGATGCAACTTTACCAAGAGGGGCTATTGCGAAAGGCGACCGCTCTCAATGAGGCGGTTAAACGTGGCTTACTGAAACCACTTAGCCAGTGAGTCAAGTATCTGAAGGGGTGCGAGCAAGAGTCAGAGCGGCGGCAAAAGATGAGTGTGGCTATTGTCGCAGTCTGCAGAAATATGTTTTAGGTGTTCTAGAAATTGAACATATCATTCCTAAAGCAGCAGGGGGATCTGATGATGAAGAAAATTTATGGCTGGCCTGCCGCCTTTGCAATTCATACAAAGGTGTTCAAACCCATGCCAAAGATCCAGTGACCAATCGCAATGTGAAATTGTTCAATCCCCGACAACAAAACTGGTCAGCTCATTTTGCCTGGACGAACGAGGGGATTCGCATATCAGGACTGACAGCTACTGGTCGTGCAACTGTTCTAGCACTGAAATTAAACAACTACTATGCAGTCACAGTCAGACAGGCTTGGGTATCGGCTGGATGGCATCCGCCAACTGACAAAGTTTAAGATGATCGGCTTGTGAATGACATTTTCAGTAGATAGTCTTGTTGGCGTCAATCCAAAATGGCTAATAGAAAATCCAAAATCTGGCATTGTTGAGTTTAGGGATGAATTAGCCAGAAGCCAACTGAACATGCCCCCTTTAAGTTCCTCAAAATGAGGGACTTAAAGCGGTCACTTCTCAGTAAGGGCAACCCGATCATTCCGCTATTAGCGATGCCCTATATCTGAAGAGTCTGACTTCAGATATAGGGCAGGAAACATTTTTACCGTTACACTACGGCAACACAATTCATAGACAGATATCAATAGACCGATGAGCAAACAAGCCCTGTTGGTTGAATACCTGCTAAAAGAAATGTCAGTTTCCCAAGATGCGATCGCCCTGGGCCAGCGTTATGCTGGGGCTTTGCCGAACCTATTGCCTATCGCGCTCTGGAAATACGGCTTTGTGACGACTGACCAAGTTGCCGAGATTTTTGATTGGCTAGAGACGGCGCAGCCAAGCTAGAACCTCGTGCAGAGACGAGAAAATGTTGAGGGCGATCGCATGGGATTTTGCGGTTGGTGCCTGTAAGTCTGGCACCATGACCACGGGGATTCCCGCCGATTGTGCCGCCTGCACGCCCGCGTTCGAGTCTTCCAACACCAAGCAATCAGACGCTGAGATGCCGAGTCGCTGGACCGCTTCTTGAAAAATATCCGGTTCAGGTTTGCCGGCATTGACTTGATCCACTGTGACTAAGATGGGGAAGCGATCGCGAATGCCGGCGATGGATAGGCAAAGCTCAGCTTCTGTGGAATGACTGGACGTTCCTACGGCTTTAGGAATTGCTTTTTGCTCTACCCAATCCAACAGGGGCAACAGTCCCGGCTTCAGCGTAATTCCCTTCATCTCAATTAAGCTGTGCCAGTGGATGTCCCATCGCTGGTTAAACTCCGTGACTGGAAACTGGGTGCCAAAGATTTTCAAAAATATCTTGTCTGCTTCAGCGCTACTGCGACCCACCAAACTCAGGTATAAATCGGTGCTCAACGAATAGCCCAGTTCCTTCGCTGCCGTTTGCCAAGCCTGCTGATATAGAGGCTCGCTATCCAACATCAGGCCATCCATATCGAAAATGAAAGCTTTTGGTCGCATCATTCCGCTTCGCTCATCTACAGAGACAGGGGCAGTATATCGGAAGGGTGAAGAGTCAAGATGATTCAGATGGTTTGCCGCCTTGTCCTGACGGAACTAGCGACGGCTATATATACGGCTACATATAGGGAGTGATTGGTAGGATAATGGAGATTAAGACAGTGGGAATCGGTCGTGTGGGGATGGGGTTTATCGTCCCCACGCGCTAGTTTTCATCACCCATACCGGATATCAGTTGGAGTGGGGTTGGCAATTGTGGGAAATTCTTTATTGGACAAGCAGCAGGAACAGGGCGCTAACTTTGCCGCTGATTCTCAAATACCTCTGAGCTTTGGCAATGATGAGGCTGCCCGGATTGCGGTTCAATCTGGTGTGGCGCTGTGCGATCGCTCTCATTGGGGCCGTATCCGAGTTTCTGACGCAGATCGATTGCAGTTTCTGCACAATCAGACAACGAACCAGATGCAACTCCTCCAATCGGGGCAGGGGTGTGACACGGTTTTTGTCACGTCTACAGGACGGACACTGGATCTTGTAACCGCTTATGTGGAAGCCGATTCTGTGCTGCTGTTTGTGTCGCCAGGGCAAGCTTCCGAGCTGATGGATTGGATGGATCGCTACATCTTTTTTGCCGATAAGGTGAAGCTGACGGATGAGACGGAAAACACAGTTGCCTTTACGCTGCTGGGGACAGACAGTGCTGCTCTCTTGTCCCAACTCGGTGTGCAAGAAATCGACAACGCACCTCATGCCAGTCACCAGGTCATCAATATTCAGGGATTGGAGATCTTTCTAGGCGTTGATAGCGGTCTTCCAACGCCGGGATTCACGTTGATTGCGCCGGTCTCATCGGGGGCAGACCTTTGGCACACTCTGACTCAGGCTGGAGCTGTGCCGATGGGTGAAACTCTGTGGCAGGAGCTCCGCATTAAGCAAGGGCGACCGATGCCCGGAGCAGAGCTAACGAAAGACTACAATCCCTTAGAAGCAACGCTGTGGCAGGCCGTTTCCTTTGATAAAGGTTGCTACATTGGGCAAGAAACGATCGCTCGCCTCAACACCTATCAGGGTGTGAAGCAGCAGCTTTGGGGTCTGCACCTTGAGGCCATGGCTGCTGCCGGAACGCCCATCACTTTGGATGACGCCAAGGTTGGGGTTCTGACCAGTTGCGTAGAGACTTCTTCGGGTGCTGTTGGTCTAGGGTATATCCGCACTAAGGCTGGCGGCAATGGCCTGACGGTGACTGTGGGAGAGACCACTGCCAAGGTTGTCAACGTCCCCTTTGCGACCCGAGGCTATTTGGATGCCTAGGGCGCGTCGTCATTTAGTGCTGGAAGTCTTGTGGAATCAGCATTACCGCGCCCGCCCCAGATTCATAAGCTAGGGGCTCAAATCTTCATTGCTGAGGCATTGCAGATCTCAATGATGACAGCCCCTAGCGCTGCCAGTTTTGGCGAGTTTTACTACACTACGAAGAGTGAATATTGCCTTGCTGCTCATCGGTATTGAGCAAGGTCAAGGTTTCCTCTCCTGTTGCCCTTCAACTCCATACCGCTATGAATCCTTTAACTCCTCTTCTCCATTTAGTCGGCTCCGGAGCGATGGCTTACGTTCTGGCTAATCAGATCCGCGATGAAAAAACTCGCCCTAATGTATTTGCGGGCTTCTACTTTGCTGAATCAGGTTCCGTACCGTTTTTGACGAAACTGCGCGATCGCGCCCAATCTGAAGGCGATTTGTGGCTAGCAGAACGGCTCACTAAGCACGCGAATGACGAACGCCGTCACGGTCAAATTTTTGCCAACGCTTTGAAACAGAGCGGGAAAGAAGCCATTGACTTGAAGGCTCTGGCTGAAACGAATAGCTCGGAACAGGCTGCTGACAAAAAGGAACAAAGCAGTCCTTTCTTTGATGCGTACTATTCCGATTACAGTCAAGCTGACTTGAAACCCGAAGTAATTGATTGGCGGGTGTTCCTGGGCAGTACTTACATTTTGGAAGCCGATGCCTGCTTTGACTTTCGTCGAATGGCTGGAGCGCTGGATGGCGTGCCGAATATGGACAAAGTTCAGGCTGGGATCATTAGTGTTGCTGAAGATGAGGCCCGCCACGCGGGTTATCTCAAAGAGGCCATGCAGCGTCGCTACGGCTATTTTGCGACGGAAAACCTGATCAACGAGTGGCGATCGCGTAAGGTTGACGCTTTGATGGCAATGGTTGGCAACTTGATTGAGCGACGAGGCAAAATGCATACCCTGGCTCAAGATAGCGTCGATGGTGAGGTCGAAGCAGACACCTCTTTAGATCTTCCCGTTGCAGCCTAGAGCCGCATACTTGACGTTTGCACTAGCACAATATCCTGCATTTGCCACTGACAGCCGTTACTCGTTCCATTAGGACAAGACGGCGAGCTGTCTGACTATGGGCTAAGCACTTAGGTGCTGTTGGGCGCACAAACCTCAATGGCTAGAGCTATGAATTCTCTAGCACTGGGGGACTTCGACCTCAGAATCCCCTAAATTTGCTATTCCTTAGGCAAAAGTCGGTCAAAGTCTTAGATACTCAGGGCTTCTGGCTGCTGGTTGCAGTGGGTCATCAGACGACTCTATCGGCTTCGTTAAAGCGGGCGACTGGGGACAATTTCGTTTTGCCCCCAGACCCCCGTCGACCAGGACGAATCTGCCGTCCTGGACCTCGCAGAAAGGGGGTTCGGTGAACCGATAGAAATGTGGAGACGGGGGGCCAAAGCAGTTAGCGTAAGCTCAACTGCGAGAGCTGGCATCAAGGGTGCCCATCCTATCGGTGTTAGACGATCGCGTCTACAAAATCAGGAATATCCGCGATGGGGACAGAGAGAAGCTGACCAAGACTAGCAATCGTTTGCTCAATGTTGAACGGTTCTTCGCCAACGGTTCCTGATCCCGTGACAACACCATCCGTAATGGCAACACTGCCCTCAACTTGGGAGACTAGCCCGAATGCCTGAGATGTGAAATCAGTGATATCGACCGCTGTTTCAAACGTCTCAGTGCCCGAAGACGCAACGAGGTCAACCTGTCCCCCTATCAGACTGGCGTCTACGGCCACTCCAGTGAGCGCATCGGTTACAAAATCGCTAACAATCTCATCGACGGCAAAGCTAGCCCCTATTGGGCCTATCAGAGTATCGATGGCTATTGTAGCTGTGCCGTCACTGAGTCCGAGTTCTCCAGAAATGGAAGAGAGGGGAATTGGAACAATCTGGTCAGCGAATAAAGGGATTTCAATATTACCGCTCTGCAAATTGATGTTGATATCAACTTCGCCTAAAGGGGTTGGCGCGGTGACTGCGTATTGGGCATCGGCTCCGAACTCAAAATCGAAATCAATGTCTCCAGCAGGGGTATCCAAGAGAACGTTGAAGTCTCCACCTGCAATATCAATGACGCCGCTGATCGGACCCAAGCCCGTTTCGAACCCGATGACAAAAGCACCTTGCTGAATGGGAATCGTTGTGTCGATGGACGACAGCAAAAAGTCAAAACCTTCAGCCGCAAAGGTTGCTAGGTCGAACCCTTCGACTACATAGGCGTTGCCGTCAAAGTTGAGGTTGGCGTTGACGATGCCCTCAACCAAGGATAGAGAACCCGAGGCCTGATCAATTAGAACATCTAGGTTGGTCAGGAAGCCCAACACGTCGAAATCGATTGCAGTAACATCGCCCGTCTCTGATGTGAGCGAGATGCCAAGTAAACCATCTGAGATTGCAGCAGTTCCATCAATCGTCTCAAGCAGTGCAAGACCATCGACTACAAATTCTTCAGCATCCGAGCTAAATGCTGAAACAACATCAAGTACAGACGTAGTATCCAGGAACTCCGAGTCGAGATCTAAATCCAAATCTAGACCCAGATCCAGATCAGACCAAGTGTCAGAGCTAAATAAAGTTGATAGCATGACCCTTTTCTTTCAATGAAGGACAGTGGACATCGGGCGTGTGCTCAACTGGAGCTTAGCCGATTTTTCCCAAAATGTGGGCTATGATACCCTTCCTTTTTCGGGAATTGAGGAAACACGGTGTATTTGCTTCCCTACGCATCACTGGTCGTGGTGATGTAGCTTTGGCTATCTAGGCCGGTGTACTCAATAGCTTTCGAGTGCTTAGCGGGATAGCCCAATGGCTCGCCGTCTTGTCCTAACGGAACTGACGACGGCTATACATCCGGGAGTTCCACCGCAATCTGATAAATTTCTCGTTTGGAGTGGCCCGTTTCTTGAGCGAGCTGGCGGCTGGCCTGCGATCGCGACAATCCTGACCGCAAAAGTTCCAAAAGTCGCTGTTCGATCTCTGCTTTTGTTAAGGTTTGTGCTGGCTCAGACGGCTGTCCTGCAATAACTAGGGTGAATTCGCCTTTAGGGGCGTGGTCGGTGTAGTGGGCGATCGCCTCGTCCAGGGTGCCTCGCCATGCCTCTTCGAACTGTTTGGTCAATTCTCGGGTGGCAGCAATACGGCGATCGCCCGCCATTTGACTGCGCAGATCCTGAAGCGTTGTCAATAAGCGATGTGGTGCCTCGTAGAGAACTATCGTGCGGTGTTCAATCGCGATTTGATTGATCAGTTCCCGGCGATCGCGTCCCTTTGTAGGCAAAAATCCTTCAAAGACGAAGGGCTGCGGCGGCAAACCCGATACACAGAGGGCCGTCACGACTGCCGTGGCACCTGGGATGGCAACCACCGGAATATCCGCCTCTACGCAAGCCTCTACTAGCTCAAATCCAGGATCGGAAATGCCCGGCATTCCCGCATCGCTAACCAACGCGACCTGTTTGCCCCGCTGGAGCAGGGTCGTCAACTCTGGCAAGCGCTTGCGCCAATTATGAGCGTGATAACTCATTTGTGGCGTCTGAATCTGAAAGTGATGCAGCAGTTTACCTGTGTGTCGAGTATCTTCAGCAGCAATCACATCGGCGTGTTGCAGGGTGTCAATCGCACGAAAGGTCATGTCGCCCAGGTTGCCAATGGGTGTGCCAACAATGTAGAGGGTGCCGTTACCATTGCTATCCGTCACGGGTATCTATATTCTGAGTTCTATACTTCAGTCCTGTGCTTCAGGATAGACCGAGACGCTAACGGGTGGAGGAAAAACCGTGAAAACAGGCGTCTTTGCCGGGCTCATTACATTGGACTGCATTTATCAAACTCGGAAAGGTTTAGCGGCCAACGAAAAACAGGTCGCTGAGGCCATGCTGCTAGCCGCTGGAGGACCTGCAACGAACGCCGCGATCGCGTTTCAAGCTTTGGGCGGGCGGGCCATCCTCATCGGCGCTTTGGGTCAGCACCCATTGACGACTGTCATTCAAGAAGATTTGGCTCAATATGGTGTAGAACTGGTTGACATGACTCCAGAAGCGACCGCACCACCGCCCTTTTCGTCCATTGTGGTGAATGTTGAGACGGGCGATCGCGCTGTTATCTCGCGCAATGTGATTGACCGTCCCCATATCAAGCAGCAACCTGCGGCTCATCTTGTTGCCGCAATGGACTGTCTGCTGGTAGATGGTCATCAGATGTGGCTCAGTCAGCAGTTGGCTCAGCAAGCTCGTCAACACAACATCCCCGTGATCGTCGATGCGGGAAGCTGGAAGTCCGGGTTTGAGACCGTTTTTGCCCTGGCAACCCAGGTCATTGCCTCAGCCAATTTTGCGCCACCGGATAGAAAAACCGAATGGGATGCGATCGCCTATCTCCAGTCGCTTGACGTTCCCTACAGTGCCGTCACACGAGGCGACCAATCTATCCTGTACAGTACGCCCTCTGCGTCCAGTGAACTACCAGTCCCATCCATTCAGCCCGTTGATACCCTGGGCGCTGGAGATGTTTTTCACGGAGCCTTTTGCTACGGCTATGCAGACCGTCTCGATTTCTTAAATGCCCTGAATTTTGGCGCTGAAATCGCCGCGATCGCCTGCCAGTCTTTCGGTACTCGCCAATGGATTCAGAAACTGCCTCAGTAAAAGTACAGATTTTTTTGATTTTTGATGCACGCTTTTTGATGACCCGGCCAAACACCTGGGTAGACTAGACCTGATCTGTGTCTGAGCCTGCACACATGCCCGAAAACGAGGCGGCCCGTTCTGAGAACCCCGGCCAGCTATCAGGCAAGTACCATCTGGGTTCCATGCAGACAGAATGAACAAAACATCTTATAGAGGAAATTTTTATGGGGTACGACAAAGAACTCGCCATTGCTAAGGACGCCGTGATGCAGGCGGCCAAGCTGTGTGAAGCTGTGCGCCGGGACATGGTTCCAGAGGCCATGGAAAAGTCAGATAAAAGTCCAGTCACCGTTGCGGACTATGGTTCTCAAGCTATTATCTGTCGGGCCTTGTCTGCCGCATTTCCCAACGATCCCGTTGTCGGTGAAGAAGATGCCGCAGACCTGCGCACCCCCGAGATGACTGATCGCTTGAAGCAAGTCGCCGGATTTGTTCAGTCCGTTTTAGGCACAGCGGAACCCGATCAGATCGTGCAGTGGATCGATCATGGCAATGGCTCCCCTGCCAAACGCTTCTGGACGCTGGATCCTATCGATGGCACCAAAGGCTTTTTGCGCGGCGACCAGTACGCGATCGCCCTAGCCCTGATTGAGGACGGTGACCTCAAAGTGGGTCTTTTGGGCTGTCCGGCGTTGTCCTTCGGCGATGGCGAACCCGGTCTGCTGTTCACTGCGGTTCGCGGCGAAGGCACCTACATGCAGCCCATTTCTGGAGGCGAGGCCAAGCAGGTGCATGTCGTGCAGCCGGGAGACGCTGACCGGCTCCGCTTTGTCGAGAGTGTGGAAGCCAGCCACGGTAATCAGTCTGAGCAGGAAGCCGTTGCCAAAGCGGTCGGGATCACTCAGTCCTCGGTGCGGATGGATAGCCAAGCTAAGTATGGCGCGGTGGCAGCCGGAGAAGCAGCCCTGTATTTGCGGCTACCCTCACCGAAGTATCCTGACTATCGCGAGAAGATTTGGGATCACGCTGCAGGGGCGATCGTGGTGGAGGAAGCAGGCGGGCGAGTGACTGACATGCACGGCAAGCCACTGGACTTCTACACAGCTGCGAAAATGGTGGACAATCGCGGTGTCGTTGTCAGCAACGGCGCGATTCACGATGACGTCATGTCAGCGCTGTAGCGAGAAGAAACGATGAGGGATGGGGCAGTTGGTGGGGCTCATTGAAATGGGTCTGGGTGTTTGAAAGTTAGCCAACTGTGGCGTTTAGACACAGCTAACGTCAAAACCTAACACCAGCTGCCACTTCATCCTTTTGCCTTCATCCTTCACGCTCCGTTTCAATTCCCTTTCGGGGTATTGGGTGGTTTCGACGCATAGCGATTGCGGCACAACGCATTGTCGCGCAAGTTTCAATCCCCTTTCGGGGTATTGGGTGGTTTCGACGGGGCATTAGAGATCGGCTCCAGCTGCGGAAAATGTTTCAATCCCCTTTCGGGGTATTGGGTGGTTTTGACAAGTTTCGCGTGGGCGATCGCATCCTGCAACAAATGTTTCAATCCCCTTTCGGGGTATTGGGTGGTTTCGACACCGACAACTATCGATATACGGTCTTCGCTCAGCTTAAAGAGTTTCAATCCCCTTTCGGGGTATTGGGTGGTTTCGACGGTAGCAGGCCCGTTGCCTGTACCCTTCTGCATAGTTTCAATCCCCTTTCGGGGTATTGGGTGGTTTCGACGATCTGAGCTTCTACGGCAAGTTTCTCAACAAACCTGTTTCAATCCCCTTTCGGGGTATTGGGTGGTTTCGACCATGGGGTCTCAAGGTTGCTCAGTTTAATCTAGGCGTTTCAATCCCCTTTCGGGGTATTGGGTGGTTTCGACAGTTTGATTTGCCGTTCAGTGGTAGTGGCGTCATCGGGTTTCAATCCCCTTGCGGGGTATTGGGTGGTTTCGACCCAGCCTAGAAGGGAAAGTCGAAAGGCTACTTGAAAGTTTCAATCCCCTTGCGGGGTATTGGGTGGTTTCGACGGCCGAGCGACTAGGAGCAATCTCAGTTCACGAAGTTTCAATCCCCTTGCGGGGTATTGGGTGGTTTCGACACTAATGCCACCAGCGAGGGAGACTGGTCGCAAAGAGTTTCAATCCCCTTGCGGGGTATTGGGTGGTTTCGACGACTGCTGATAGGTGATGAGCACGCACTGATCTCCGTTTCAATCCCCTTGCGGGGTATTGGGTGGTTTCGACTTCGACTGAAAAAACTAATCCGGCCATTCAAATATTGAAGAGTTTCAATCCCCTTGCGGGGTATTGGGTGGTTTCGACCCGGTCGCACCGCCTGCCCCGACCCTTCCTTCAGCGTTTCAATCCCCTTGCGGGGTATTGGGTGGTTTCGACGATTTTGCTGTTTAGGCCAACTCCGATCACACCAAGTTTCAATCCCCTTTCGGGGTATTGGGTGGTTTCGACCGCGGGGGTCCAGAATGCTTGTCAGCCCTGAGTTTCAGGACCCGTTTGCGCGGACCACTGATCTGGGTGCTCAAATCCCACTTGTGAGACCCAACCCATCTGCACCAGAATCTGCAAAAGCCGCTTCTGGCAAGGCGTTGAGCGTTTGCGCGGACCCCCTTTTGTTGGCCGTCGCGTCAAAGCTAGACAGGGAGAGAGTTTGAGTGCTCTGGGCAGCATGTTTTCAAAAAACAGCTGCCCATCCGCGCCCATGAAACGTAGCCGTGATGATAGGCCAGACTGCTACGCAGAATTCAAAATACCCTTCGGGAAGGGCAGAGCCCTACAAAATTCAAAATTCAAAAGACTCTGCGAGAAGAGCAAAGCTCTACAAAACTAAGGCAGATAAGCTTTCCCAGTGCTTTGCAGGGTAAGCCCATGTCTGCCGTAGTGTACTAGGGTGCCTGACGGCACGATCGCCCATCACCACGGATTGAAACTTTTTGAGTAAAAACTATTCAATTATCCAGGTACAAATTTGTTGGCTTAATCCTAACGGAAAACGAATCAACCGTCTCGGACTGCAACACCCGTTTACGATGTTGGATGGGAGCAGGCGACGGGTCGCGGCTTCCCGTCACACGTTTTGAGGTGTGACGGGAAGGGAGCTGACTTAGGAGAGGTTAGGGCAGGGGCTTTTGCTGATCGCGCCGCAACAGACTCAGCACTTCCCCTTGCTCCGGTGTGATCAAGAGGCCGGACTTAGGAATCGTCAGCAACGGACTCCAGGCCGCCTGCTCGGCATAGCCCAAGACGTGTAGCCGGTGAATGACGGACTGTACCCCTCTCGGTGAGCCAATGAGCAGATGACGCAAGCGATCGCGCTCCGGGGGGAGTTCTGGATGAGCCAGCAGCAGGGGTGGGGGCGTCTCCGGGGAAGCGGCAGACGCCAGCAAAAAAGGCCAAGACAACATAATCGGGTTTCCTCCGATGGAACGACGGGTAGGTCGGGTAAGAAGGTGACGTTACCGTCACCCCCTCCCCTAAGAACCCAACGTGACCGTTTCCCGTCATTGGGCTCAAGCTTCGGCAACACCCATCAGAGGATGCGGTCGTGCGTTTAACCGGAACTACGACTATGGAGTTGGCGATGACAATCGGGATGCAGCAGTGCCAGATTGCTGAGATTGTCAGACCCACCCAACGCTTTGGGCAAGCGGTGGTGGATATGCCACTCCTCATCGAGCGATAACCCGGCTGAACAGTGCCAGCATCGCCCCTGTTGTTGACACCATAGCGTCTTCACCCGACGGGCCCGCTTGGGATGGCGCAGCAGTTGTTGTGTCCATCGCCGCTCAAAGTACATCTCCCAGTCTGGGTCATAGGGATTAGCCGCTCCTCTAATCTTGGTATGCCGCTGCCAGCGAAACTGATTCAGCTGCACCAAGGTGTAGAGTTGGCGCTGCCCCTCCACCAAAACAGGAGCCCCAAACACCCAGTGATTGCCGCCAACGGTAAAGAAGTATTTCTGCTTCACCCACCGTTTCGACTTATTGGGATGACGTCGCTTGGCCCAACGCCAGAGGGCTTGGAAGATGTGATGAGCCACCTTGACAAAGGTGGCGCGGCTCGGTGCGTGACGGTGGTAGAGTGCCCAACCCCGAATCAAAGGATTGAGCCAGCGAATCAACGCAGCAGCAGGGGCCGTTTTATGGGCTTTAATCAGGGTTCTGATTTTGGTCAAAAACGCCTTGATATTGCCTTTTGCCGGTCGGATGCGCAGTTTACCGTTGACCTTGCGCAGGTGCTGCCCCAAGAAATCGAACCCGTCTTGGATAGAGACGATGTGGGTTTTCTGAGGCGATAACCTCAGCCCCCGCTCGGCGAGAAACTGCTCAATGAGCGGTTTGACGTGCTGCTCAAGCAGAGTCTGAGAGCGCCCCGTCACCACAAAGTCATCACAGTAACGAATCAGATTCACTTGGGGATTGTCATAGGGCGGATGCTTCGATTTTCGGAAGTGACGGCGCAATAACTCTTGCAAGCCATCGAGAGCCAGATTCGCTAGAACGGGCGAGATGATACCCCCTTGGGGCGTACCCGCAGCGGTCGCATACCATTGTCCTTGTGCCATGAATCCGGCTTGCAGCCACTGTCTGAGAATCCCCTTGTCCATTGGGATGTGAGCCATCAGCCAGTCATGACTGATGTGGTCAAAGCAGCCTTTGATATCGGCATCGAGCACCCACTGGGCTGAGGTTTTCAGCATCAGCACCGTCCGACATTGCTCTATTGCATCGGCGGTGGAGCGTCCTGGACGAAAGCCATAGGAGTTTCCATCAGCCGTCGTTTCGACAATGGGCTCCAAACTTAACAAGTACAAGGCTTGCATGGCCCTATCTAGCATCGTTGGAATCCCCAACGGTCGTTGTTGACCGTTGGCCTTGGCAATGTAGACCCGCCGCAAGGGTTGGGCTCGATACCCCCGTTGTTGCAGACGACCGATAGCCGCTGCCTTTTGGGGTGGGCTAGACCAGCGCTCTCCATCCACGCCTGGTGTTCGTTTGCCTTGATTCTCGGTGACACGTCTAACGGCTAAGGCTTTGCCGCTAAACGAGTGACTCAGCAGACGTTGCAAGGCGTTCACCTTGCCCCATCGCTGGGCCTGCACGGCCTTAACGATACGAGCTTGCAGCCGACGCACGGTTCGCTGAACCTTAGACCAATCGATGGTCATCCAGTCCACTGAATCGCCGAAAGGCGCACCAGCATTCAGTCTTGTCAGGCAAGTCTGAGCCGTCATCTGCTTTCCTTTCTCAATCGGTTTCTCAAGCGCTCTCGTCAGCCAAAACCATCGTGGAAGTCTGCTCGCTTTCGCGCCGGTCAACGGACCGTATCTGAGCGATTACCACCCAGCCTTCGCTTTTTCCACGCTCCTTTACCCACTGCCCTATCAGAGCCCTTTGCAGGTCTCCTGCCCGAATGGGAGGACATTGGGCTTACCACGTTCCGCGTTCATACCTTGAGGGGGCAGGGGTGACCTCTTCGCCGAGAGCACGTCAACTGCGCTAGGAAGGGATTCAGTTCCCAGTCTTGGCTCCTGTCTGGTTAGACCAGCCTGACAGCACCTTGGGCTGTTAATTTTTAACGACGTTTATCAGTCATTCACATCTGTTCCCCAATACCCTCACTCCTAGCTCCCGACCGGTTTGGTGCTACTAGTCCCAGTGTCCTCTCGCAAATTCACTGACATCTTTCGATGAGGCAACATTGTCCCTAGCGCTTCACACCGTCTGATTACTCTGACCGCATGGCTAGGTAGGAGACTGATGGCAGTACATCAGGTTGTGTCCGGGTATTAATCGGCACAACAGCTATCAACGCGACTTCGTGTCGCACGAAACCCAAAAATTTGGCCGCCCCAGACAGTTCGCAGTTCGGGACGGCCTTCGGTATCATCACCTTAGCCTCCGAGACTGGGTGTTCAGCCTTGGGGGTTAGCCGCTGGTTGGAGGCCCTAATCTCCTTCCAGTGGCGTATGACCAAACTTTTGGGAATCAAGCTGCACGCTTACAGCTATAGCTCAGTACGGTAAACGATTCAGG
>NZ_JAQMUB010000029.1 GCF_028330965.1 Oscillatoria sp. CS-180
AGTCAAGCTCATCTCAAGAAGAAGATTCTGGCCTTTGTCGATTACTTCAATCGCACCATGGCCAAGCCTTTTAAGTGGAATTACACGGGCAAACCACTCACCTCATGAATAGTTCCTTTATTTCTGCCGTCAGGTACTAGATTTAGTGGCATAGAAGTTTTACAAGCAATTCGGCAGAATTCAACTACGCAGTACTTGCCTGTTGTTATCATGTCTTCTTCATCAGAAGAAAGTGATTTGACGGCTTGCTACAATCTAGGCGTTAACAGCTACGTTGTGAAATCTTTAGATTTTCAACGGTTTCACGAAACCATCAGGCAAGTCGCAATTTACTGGATGACAATCAATTATCCCGTTAGTGTTTTAATACCCTGACGGGAATCATGAATGTAGAATAGGATACCTTCGGGTTTATGGTGAATCGTTCTCTCTCTGTGCAGAGGGGTATAACCAATGTTGCGAATTTAGATGATGCTGAAACAGCTGCATCACGATTAAAGCTGCTGGTTGTAGAAGATGTCCAAGAAGACGTCGAACTGATTTCCCTGTGCCTAGATGCAGCTGATATAGACTGTGCCATTGAGGTAGCAGACTCTTTTGAGAACTGCGATAGTCTTCTCTCTCAGCAGACTTTTAATGCTGTTTTAGCAGACTATCGCTTACCTGGTCTGAACGCCTTCGATATCTTTCATCTTGTCCAAAAACATCAATCAACAATCCCCTTCATTTTGGTGACAGGTAGTCTAGGGGAAGAGTCAGCTGTTGAGTGCATCAAAGCTGGAATGACTGATTATGTGCTCAAGGATAGACTCTATCGTTTACCAACCGTGTTGAAACGGGCCTTGGCTGAGGCCAAACTGAAACGGCAGCAACAAACTGCTATCGAGCAAATGGAGCAGCAGGCTTGGCGCGAATCTGTTTTGAATCGCATTATACAGGCCATTCGGGAGTCCCTTATTTTAGAAGAGGTTTTGCAAGCAACCGTAAAACAATTGCAGACAGCACTCAAAGTGGACTACTGCATGGTCGTTCAGCCTTCTGCAACTCAGCAAATGCTCACGCAATATGTCAGTTCCTCTACAGGTGAAAGCACTGTTTTTTATCAAGAAAACTGGGATCTGTGCATTCATTTTGAGGAACAACTCAGAGCCGGACAGCAGATAGAACTTAATCAAGCTAACCTGGCGATCGCTGAGATTTCCAAAGGTAAGCATCTCCAGTCGGCGTTGGTGACTCCGCTGAATTATCAACAGATGTACTTTGGGGCATTGATGCTATGCCATATCCATGAGCAACGTTCCTGGGAAAAGCTAGAAGCCGGTCTAATCCAGGCTGTCGCTGAGCAGTGCGCGATCGCAATCTATCAAGCCAATCTTTATGCCCAAGCACAAAGAGAGTTGGAACAGCGTCGCCGTGTTGAAGATCAGCTGCACCATGATGCCTTTCACGATGCTCTCACTGGTTTACCGAATCGAGCCTTATTTCTGGACCGTTTGAACCATGCTCTCCAAATTGCTCACCGAGATAAGTCCGACAATGTTGGAGGCGTGCTAGGCAGTTTTGCTGTACTGTTCCTGGATTTAGATGACTTCCGCATTGTCAACGATAGTCTGGGACATGATGCCGGTGACTTCTTATTGCAAGTCGTAGCCGCAAGACTATATCAATGCCTCCGAGTAGGAGATACGCTCGCACGTATCAGCGGTGATGAATTTGCCGTTTTGCTTGAAGACATCTCAAATATTGACCACATCATCAAGGTGGTAGAGGACATCCAAAACGTTTTAAGAGAGTCGATTACTCTGGAATCTCAAGAGATTTCAATAAGTTCCTGTGTTGGCATTGTGATTGATGCTCCAAACTACAACAATGCGGCTCAGTTTTTGAGAGATGCTGATACCGCGATGTACCAAGCCAAACGCAAAGGTCGTGGTAGTTATCGAGTTTTTAATTGGTCAATGCATGCTGAAGTCAAGCAGCGTCTTCAGCTCGAAAACGATTTGCGCCGGGCAGTCGCTCGGGATGAATTTCATCTGGTTTATCAGCCTATTATTCATCTTCCTAGTCGAGCTTTACGCGGGTTTGAAGCACTGATACGTTGGTGTGACCCGGTTCAAGGCATCCTTTCACCTAGTGAATTTATTCCTGTCGCTGAGCAGACTGGCCTGATCATTCCCATGGGTCAATGGGTTATTCGTCAATCTTGCCAGCAATGGAAGCAATGGCTTCAGCGCTGGCCCCAATTGTTGAATCGTTGCAGCATCAGCGTAAATCTATCTGCTAAGCAGTTTGTACAGAGTGATTTGGCCACTCAGATTGATACCATTTTGAAAGAAACTGGCATTGACTGTTCCTGTCTTCGGATCGAAATTACGGAGAGTGCCCTCCTCAATAATGAGGCTACCTCTCTTGAGATACTGACTCAGCTAAAGGCACGCCGCATTCAAGTTGCAATGGATGATTTTGGTACAGGATATTCTTCACTCAGTTATCTCCTGCGTTTTCCCAAGGATGTCCTCAAAATTGATAAATCTTTTGTCTCTAATTTGGACGATAGTCCAGACAACCAAGAGATTATTAAAACAATTCTTGCACTAGGTAGTAATTTGGGGCTGGATGTAGTGGCTGAAGGCATTGAAACTGAGCATCAAGCTCAGTTTTTGCTTGATCAGGGCTGTGCTTTCGGTCAGGGATACTGGTTTTCAGAACCTTTGACCAGCGAAGACGCTGATGCCTTGTTGCATGAACAGTTGGATAGCCCTTTGCTTTGATTGAGCGGAAAGCTATTGCCCTATATATCGCTGTTAAGCTCAATGAGAACGTATCCTACCTGCTCTAAGTTGGCCAAGAAATTGCGCACGGTTGCAAACCCTTGAGAGGGCGGTGCCGGCTGTAAGGTGATGGGGTCTAGGGGATTCACCTGCAGCCATCGCTGGGCTAGTTCATTGACGGTTTTAGGGGTTTCTAGCAGTGCATAGAGACAGCCTGCATAAGCACTGTCCAGTTTGAAGGGTCTACCGTCTATTTGGAAATACTGATCTAGAGGAATCATGCCAGGTCTGTTTGCATGACTTCTCAGAAGCTTCTTAAAGGCTGAAGTTTTCAATTGAGGATGCAAATGCACACGGGCTGTTTTCCACTGCTGATCGCTCCATTCAATCAGTGGCAAACGTGCTTGAGCTTGACCTGGATGTCCACAATAGAGATCTAGCAAACGGTGAACTGGATGAAGCAGATCAAAGAGATGAAGCTGTTTCTCTAAGCTCATTTCTGCCATGGTTAGGGCGATCGCCAGAGGTAAATCTGTCAAGTCTTTGAACAACATCTCCAAATTCCAAGTCCGCCAGTCCACCATGCTGACAAACTCTAGTCCCGCCTGCTGTAGCATCGTGGAAAAGGCCTGCATTGTTGTTCCTTTATCACCCCGCAACAAGAAATTGGCAAATAGCTTCTCCTCATCAGTTTCCAGTTCTGGGTTAGGCTGCCAAATTTCCCGCTTCGTCACAGTCCAATCCTGTAAATTGCGCATCGTCTGTCGTGTTAGCGCAATTTCTTCTTGAGTTAGTGCCCCACGCAGGTACCCCAACTGCGTCAAAAACGCCTGCACTCGGTAGCAATCTGCCCGCTGAAATGCACTGTGCATGTTGGCCCGTATAATGCCGTCGGGTTTCAAGACAGCTCTCATAGCCTCTAACCCATCGACTGGATCGGCTAGTAGATACAGCGTTTCGTCACAGTTGATGTAATCGAACGAATATCCCAGACTCGGCAACTCTTCAACTGCTAAACAGTGAAACTCCACTGGGTTTTGAATCCCGTGATACTCAATTCGCTGTTTGGCAAGCTCGACCGATTTTGGTGAAATGTCAATGCCAACAACGCGAGCACCCGGATTTGCCATTGCCAAAGCCGCAGCTTTAACTCCAGATCCACAGCCCGCATCTAGAATCCATTTGTCCTGAGTATTTATAACCTGGTGATATCGCAAATAGTAAGGAATCACGCAGCTATGGACTGACAAATAGTTGGGATGATTTCCAAACGGCTGTTCTAAAGGAACATTAGGATAAGGAAGAGCATCAAACTGCGGACGGACGTACTCCCATTGATCGCTCGTTTGAGACATGGAAACATTCTCTTGCAAGTAGTTTTAAGGTCTGAATTTGGAAATTTTTCTCATTCTGCCTTTAAACGATCTTTAAAGACGGCAAATCAATCATTTGAGTTTATTGGCCTATATCAATTTTCGGTCAGTTTTTTGTTTTGAACTCAGGTCCGTAAGGGTTGGAAAAAACTAAATTCAGCATCTGTAGCTCCTGGGCAAAATCTAGCGATATTCACAAACTGCGTCTCCAAGTTGGGAAATGCCTTCTTTTCAAATTGGCATCGCTTAAGCCTATTCTTCATTCTCTGCCTCCTCCTGCTCAGGATTGTACCGAATCGTATATCGCCCCTGTTCATTAGGAACAATCTCTGCTCCCAAGTCCTCGATTTGTCTAGCAACGACGGCACGAGTCTGATCATCTTGTGCTGAAGCTAACACTTGTGACCAGGCATTCAATTGAGCTTGAAGACTGTTAGGGTTGGTAGCATAAAACTCCGCAGCACGCGCTAGCGAATACTGATCGTCTTCTGCGCTCGGATAGGGCGATTCAGCCGCCCATTCAGCCGCAATTTGGTGCGATCGACTAGCGGCTTCGTGATCTCCCAAGAACAAAAGCTCATCAATGCCTTTACTGCGCCAGATGAAATATGACCGGGGTGGTAAGTCTGGCGATAAAGATTGCAAGCCTTTCTCTTGTAGAGCTACAGCCCGCTCCGGTTGAGCGGCGAACAGCGAAACACTACTGGATAAGAAAATGTAGGGGTCGTAGGCATAGGGATCGCGCTCAATGATGATGTCAAAGTAGTCACCGCTAAGGCTATATCCCGTTATCTGACGATGCTCAAGGTTACCAAAATATTGAAGAAATTTAAGAAAAGTCCAATCCGCAATAATGTTACGAAAGCCAAAATCGGGCAAAACTTTGAGTATTTGTAACTCCAAAGATTCCTGCTGTTCCTGATTTTTGGCTTGAGTAGGAATGGTCTCTGAGCTTGGCTCAGTTAAAGCTTGCAAACGTGCTTTTTGTAAAACAGCTAATACCAGTAAAATAGCTGCTATCAAAACTCCTTTAAGCGTGATTTCTAAAGTTTTCTTAGACAACTTCATAAGCATTCACGTTGGGGCCATGAGTGGAAGTCTGGCAGGATCTAGCAAATCGTCTGCTCTTACAATGTATTGTATGCAAATTATAGCTGTGGTCATCTAGGCTAATGTACCCAGTAGCATTCTGGTGCCTAATGCATCGCCGACGGCTCCTGGCTTTCTGTCCTGTATAGCTGTCCCAGATGATTTTTGAAGGAAGGCTTTTTGAGTACGAGTTTTCCAAGAAAACCTTTATTCAAAATTCAAGTAGGATTGCTCTATGTTTTTGATTGCAGAACCAAACTAAAAACTGCTCTGTCTTTTGGACGGAGCAGTTTTTAGAAAACCCAGACTGCTGAATGCTTATAAGCCTAAAGAAAAGGAACTAGTCTGTCCTCTACTGGAGCTTACAGCTGATCGTATGCGGTATCGACGCATTCTTCTGAAGTTACAGCAGTAACGTCAGTATCATTGGATTGGTCTTTCTTCTCACGGCAGAGGTTGGCACCTGTATCGTCCTCTTCAACAAAAGCAATACCCGCAAACCCTTTGAGTTCTCTCTTAGGCAGAGCGTATAACGCGGCACCGCTGCCGTTGGCTACCGTTACATCGGTAAAATTACCATCTCCAGTAGTATTTTCATTACCACCAGCAGTAGCACTGCCGTAAGCATAATTGGGAGTCGTGGTCTCAATACCAACGTCCAAATCTGTAGTGTTAGCGGCGAAGTCTACAAACTCTAGATAATAAGCTTGCTGACCTCGGTTGGCTGCACCAACATAGTTAGCTGCTTCAGACTCGCGGGCGCGGTTTGCTTGGTTGAGGAATGAAGGCAGAGCGATCGCGGCCAAGATGCCGATGATGATGATAACTACAAGCAGTTCGATCAGGGTGAAGCCACCTTCAGCTTGCCTACGACGCAAGTGCTGTAGCAAATTATATTTCAGGCTGGTTTTCATTGTGAATGTCTCTCCTTGGGAAGCCAATGTGCAAATGTGCTGGTCTAGCTCCATGGCATTAGGCTACCCCCGCTAATCTCCTTTCATATCACCACTAAAAATCTTTTTCGAAGACGACTTAGCCTTCAGTGATCTTCCTCAGAGAAGTTGAGAAATTATCTCTTCGCTGCTTTCTTTTGAATTTTCCATTTCGGTAATCTTTCAGATAAAGCGCTTGATTAAGCGTTACAAACAGCAGCAATTTAAAAACCTTTACGTCAAAGAAGGAGTCGTCGGCTTTTAGCCAGATACAAGCAGATTGCCCATTGTGTCTGTCAAATATTAGGGCATTAAATCCTATAACTTAGGTGTCCGACTTAAAAACATAAGGTACGGTGATTGAATTTTAGACAGTTTAATTTCTGCTGATAAATGGAATTTATAGGAGATTAAAACAGGTGCTTTGATGGCAGTGAAATTGTTTCATCCACGAATAACAGTAACGTTTCGATTATTGGATGTTGTCGCTTGCTCAGTTGTGACGCGATCAGCGATGGGAGGCAGGCCTGGGCGTTGATCAAAGATGATGAGCCAGCCTGTTTCTAGTCCTAGGCCTGTGAGATAGCGATCCAATTGCTCTAAGCCTGCTTGGAGGGGATCTGGGCGTCCTTCCCGCCAAACCTTGAGTTCCATGCCAAGAGTGACATCGCCATAGCGAAGGCAGAGATCCATGCGATCGCTACCAATGGCATACTCTCGCTCTAGGGTGCCACCCCCGTTCACAACTCGATGAAGAAAGGCCATTAGGACTAGATGAGGTGCAATCTCGTGATAAGGAGCGCTTTTCAGCAGCGGTTGCCCGTGCTGACGCCAGAAAGCTAGAAAGGCTTCTAAAAGCTTGTTGGAGTCAATCTGGCCTTCAGCAGTCAACCAGCTGGGAGAGATTTGCGGTAGTGATGCCTGTGGAATTTGAGCTAAAACCCTAGGCAGGACTTCTTGATAAATAGGATTTGAGACCACTAGACCGCCATGTGGACTCATACGGCACAATCCTAAATCAATTAAGAACTCTAAATCATCATGGGAAACACCTTTTAGCTCTTGTCCTGCAAGCATAGGTTCGATGACTACTCGTACCCTATCTTCCTGTAGGAGACTTGCCAAACTGTCTAAGTGCGTATCGCGTCGCTGAATCAGAATTTCCTTGGCTTGTTCAACATGTTCGATGCTGATGGTTGTTCGAGAATCAGGCACAAGCACTTCTACCATTTGCCGAGCTAATGCATTGACGAGCCAAGGCTGTCCCTGAGTAAGGTAGAAGGAATGTTCAATAGCTGCTTCAGTGAACACCTGTCCGGTTTCAGTTGTGTGCTGACCGTAGAGTTCGGCCACCTCGTCCTGAGTAAAGTTCCGTAGCGTTAGGGACTCAACCTTGATGTTAAAGGGACTGGAGGTGTTGAGGCGATCGCTTCCCCCTGAAGCAACCTTGTAGTCTCGCACATCGCGTACGCCAACCAGCGCTAGCGCATGGGGAAATCCCTCTGGACGGGCAGGATAGCCGTTGCGTAACTGACGTAGGACAGAGATTAGTGTTTCATTCCTCAAAGAATCAATTTCATCAATAAAAATGACTAAGGGGCGAGGTGACTGCTGCGACCATTCGCTGAGAGCGGAACCAATCCTGAGTCTAGAGGTTAACTCAAGCCAGTTTGGAGGATGTAGCTCAGACGGCAGTTTAAGTTTAGCCATAGTATACCAAGCCTCTAAAATGCTGGTCTCAGCAGTAATAGGGGCATCTGGAAAAGCGGCTCCGACTTCTGCCGACACCATAATGGCTGTATACTTGCCCTGTTCTGTAAGCTGTTGAGCCAAAGCTAGCATCATGGTTGTCTTGCCCGTCTGCCGAGGTGCATGGATGACGAAGTAGCCTTGCTGTTCAACCAACCGTTCTAACTGGGGTAACCGTGCTAGGGGCGGCAGCATGTAGTGAATATCTGCTTTACAAGGGCCAGCCGTGTTAAACCATTTGGGCATGGAAAGTAGCGATCGCTTTCCTTCATCTTAGGAGACTTCTTAAATTGAGTAGCAGAAGAATCACCAGAACAGCTGATTGAGTTGTTTCGTCAACGGCTTTGCCCCTTTGGGTTCCTTGTAATCGGCGACAAGTAAGTGGCTCAAAGCCTGCTCAACTTGGGCTGTCGCTTCCTCCAGTTCTTTGCGTTTAGGACGAGTATTTTGAGAAAAGGGAAGAGGTTCTCCAAACCGAAGAGTCAATTTTTTGCGGAAATGCAGCGTTTTACTGCCAATAATCGCGACAGGTACAATCGGCACGCCAGATCGTATTGCGTAGATAACGGTGCCTCGCTTCAGAGGTAAATGGAGTTGTCCTTCTTGGTGGCCCAAGCGTCCTTCAGGAAACAGCATGAGACCGTCTCCTCGTTTCAGAATGGCTTGAACAGCTTGATCAATCTGGCGCATCTGCTGTATCGAGCTACCATTGGGAACGTCTGCTTGAATGGCCTGGGCCAGATCTTTCAGGTCAGGACGAACCGTTTGAGATCGCTCTATTACCGCAATTTCTTCCTTCCACCAGCGCTCTAATGGAATAACGCCGCCTGCACTGCCAACAATCCAGCGTTTCCAGCGCTTGTTATACAAGGTTCGAGCATCACCCAAGATGTAGTAATACGGATGTGGGGGTACCGCTGCCAGAACTAGAAATGGATCGAGATGACTTAGATGATTGGCCACCAGTACGACGGGTTCCTGAGGAATATTCTCTGGATTTTCGACTTCAATACGAAACAAGAATCGAATAAACCGTCGCAGTAACCAATGACGAAAGCGACCGCTGACGCGAAGGTCAGAGTCCCCACGGGCGATCGCACTGATGTTGTTGAGAGCAGTTTGGGTTTGGGTCTGCACGTGAACATCACGGGCTGCCGCCAATCCCTCTTGAACACGCTGAATGACCTCAGGGGTCAGCTCAACCGTCTCTGCTTCGGCCTGTTTGGGTGCATCCATACAACGAGAGTAAATAGACCAAGAATCTTTACTGCCGATTCTCAGCGTTGATTGCATCTAGAATTGTCTGAGCACCCTGACTGCGAACGTTTTGTGCAAGCTGGGTTCCCATATTTTCGGCATCATCGGGATGCCCTTGAACTGTATCTTTTATCAGAGTTTGACCATCTAAACTGGCGACAAGCCCCATCAAGGTTAGGACACCATCATTGATTTTCGTATTAACTCCGATGGGAACCTGACAGCCGCCTTCCAATTCTCGAAGAAAGGCCCGTTCGGCTAAACAGCGATAGGCCGTAGAGCTGTCTTCTAGGGTTTTGATGAGAGCGAGAATCTCGTCATCCCCCATCCGGCATTCGATGCCCAAAGCTCCTTGGCCTACTGCATGCAACGAAAGGTCAGCAGGAATAACTTGGTGAATGCGATCGCCCATATCCAATCGCTTCAGACCTGCTACTGCCAGAATAATGGCATCGTACTGCCCCTCGTCCAGCTTACGAAGCCGAGTGTTGAGATTTCCGCGAATATCTTTAAAGGTGAAATGGGGAAAATGATGACGGAGTTGAGCGAGACGCCGGAGAGAGGAGGTGCCAATCACCGCTCCCTTTGGCAGCGTGTCTAGCTGCTTATCCTGGTGCTTTTCGTGAACAACCAGCGCATCTGCTGGGTCTTCCCGCTCGGTAATGCAGCCCAGCATTAGACCTTCAGGTAAACGAGTGGGCAAATCTTTCAGGGAATGCACGGCAAAGTCAATATTGCCTTGCAACATGCCATCTTCCAACTCTTGAGTAAAGAGACCCTTATCACCAATTTTGGAGAGGGAAACGTCTAGGACTTTGTCGCCTTGAGTATCCATCGTCGTGACTTCGAAGGTCAGCTCTGGAAACCGCTTTTGTAGCTCATCTCGTACCCAATGGGTCTGCACCAGTGCCAATTGACTCTTACGAGAGCCAATGCGAATCGTCCGGGTTGGTGCAGTCGTTGGAGTAGAAACCAGTGAAGTCATGGAAACTTGGCTTGTTAAAGTTTTGAAGGTTTGAAATTACGCAGAAAAGCTGCAAGATCTTAAGGTTACATCAATTGCTTCCCCTTTCTGCTCTTGGTAAAGGGGAGTGTTAACGAAACCCATAGTTCCGCAATCTCCTATGCCACAAACGCTCTCTATTCTTTGGGGTCGCTGGTTTGCAGCGATCGCGATCGCTCTTGTTGGTGGGGCATTGGCTCCTCTAACCGTCTGGGCACAACTGTCTCCGGCAATTCGCGATCCGTTTTTATCTGACCCGGAGTTGACTGAACCTCGTGATCCGCTATTACCAGATTTGCCCGTGGAACGTCGTTTGAGTCCGCTAGAGAAATCTGCGCTCAGAGACGAGCTTGATGGGTTAGCTGCAGAGGCAGAACAGCGTTATCTAGAAGGACAAACCGATTTGGCTTTTGCCATCTGGATACGGGAAGTGCGTCTGCGGCGAATTTTGGGATACGAAGCAGAAATTGCCGCCCTACAGCGAGTTGGCCTGCGCGCCTGGGAAAACTCTCGGGCTGACGAAGTTCAGCTAATCACACTGCGGTTGAGACAGATCCAAGCCGATCTCTTAGCTGCGGATCCACTCGATATTGAGCTATTAGAAGAGATAGCAGCAGCGTTTGAAATTCTGCGAGACATTGACTCTGCGATCGCGGTTTACGAAACATTGATTGTACGAGCAGCTCAAACCAATGATCGAGCAGAGCGGCAGCGCTTGTTGGAAAATCTGGCAAGTCTCCAGCAAAATTGGTTTCGCTTCCCTGAGGCCGGTAAAACCTATCAGACTTTGCTCACTTCCCTAGGAAGCAATCGAGATCCGATTAAGGAGGTGGAATACTTACGGGGTGCGATTCGCAATTTCCAAGATGCAGGCGATCTGCGGACTGCAATTAACTACCAGCAGCGCTTAGTCAGGCTATATGAAGAGACGCTACAACCTCGGTTAATTCCACCATTAACGTTAGCGATCGCTCGCAACTACCGTAACCTAGACGACCTCAGTCAGGCCCAGACCTTTTACATGACTACTTATTCAACAGCACTGGCCCAACGTCAGACCGATGTCGCCAGTGATGCGCTGCAAGACCTGGCTGATATTTATGAAGCTCTTGGTCGCTCAGAAGATGTGCTTTACCTCTATGAGCAGCGGCTTGCTGTAGAACGTTTGTCATACAACGGTTATGGCCTGATGCAGACATTCGACGACTTGGGGCAATTTTACGAAGCTCAAGGAGAGCCAGACACTGCGATCGCAGCTTATAAAGAGGCTCTCATCCTAGCTGACCATCTCGACCATCGTGAAGCTTATTTTACATTGCGCTTACAGCAGCTGTTATTGAATCAGGGCCGCTTAACCCTTCCACCACTAGAACAGCACCAGGCAAGTCGTGTCAGGGCCTTACAGAAGCCTGAACCGTGGAAAGGCAATAGTCGTATCCCATAGCCGGACGGCATATTTTATAACGCAGTCTAATTTTTCCAAGCTCCAAGTCTTCTACTGAAAGTCAGGCGTAGCGAGTGACGAGTAGAAAACCTGGAGCGATTGGCTTAAGCGTTTTCAGATAATTCGTCTAGAGCATAGCGGGCGATCGCTAAACTCAGCCGCGCTTTTTCTAATTCAGAAAGTTCTCCCCATTCAACCTGCCGAACTGAACGCAGCGTAACGTCTAAAATTTCTTCTTGCCCCCCTCGCATCGCCATCGCTAAGGGACGAGCCATTACCTGAAGATCTTCAACTTCCCAACTGTCTAGTACAGATTGAACTGATTCAACCAACTGATCGACCAAAGCAAGACTGCTACGAGAAACGGCTTCAGCAGCTTTTGCGATCTGACCTAACTGGTTTAGAGAAACACGAGAGCCAAACTTTTGAGCTAGCACTGCAACCAGCGATTCTGAAGACTCGGCCCAAATCTGTCCTGCAATCTGCGAGACTTGCTGCCATTGGGAATCAAAACCATCGTCAAACGAATCCTCTGACGCAAAGGTATTTTCGAGATCATCAACATATGCAGCGGTCGTAGGATCGTAGGCGTTCCAGGGATATACCTCGCCGTCGTCTAGAACAGAATGCAACAGCTCTAGCTTGATACACTGCTCATCTGAGATTTTAGATGCGGGACGGTTTGACTCTTTCATGGGTTTTTATTCTCGTTATGGATGCACCGACGGTGGATAAGTTGGCGCGACAGGTTTGCCTATGTGACCAGGTTGGCTAGTTTTGTATACAAAACCTATCGCCGCAGTTCCGCAGAAAACTCAATGAAATCGAAATTAGAGGAAACACAAAAATCTTGTGGACTTATTTACACTCTAGTTTCCAGACTTGTTCATTACAACAAAAGTGACTTCAACCTTCGAGCACAAATTCCATAAGACGTCCTTGAGGACTACCAAATCGAATTTGCGTTCCCGGTTTCAAGATAATTTCCTGTCGATGAACGTGTTGCCACCCTTCTGCTTTTTGACAAAACGTGCCAAAGCGGGAGTCATCTCGGAGGTAATAGCAGCCGTCTACCTGACCAATTGCCACGTTTTTGTTGGGTTGTCGGCAAAAAATTTCGGCATGACTGCCCGATACCCAGGGTTCTGGAATAACGACATCGTTTTCTGGACGACGCCCTACTCGTAGAACGCCGCTATACAGATACCAGACTAAATGAGGATCATCGACAACGCGGATGGCTGCAACCGGACCAGACGTGCAGGACTCTCCAGGCAGTCGGGTAATGTCGATAGTTTGCTCTGAGAGGAGCTGACCATCAAAATTGGGATGTAGGTAGAGGACCGGTAGAGTCCAAGCGGGCTGGTTGAATTTATAAAGGGTTAGCAACTGTTGACGAGCAATGGCGACAGCTCGATCAACGGGATGGCGCTCTACTAGAGACTGGGAAAAGCTTTGGATGAAACTCAAAGCTTCCTCATCAGCGATTGAATCTCGCATGGCAATCACCGCTGGGACACCGTGATGCAATAAAACTTCAGCTAAGCTACTACGAGAAATCGTCCGCTGTCCTTGCTGGTCGGGTTGTGCCCCCCAACAAGTGTTGAAAACAGCTAATTTGACTCGGTTATGAGTCAACAGCTGAGCCAACTCTGTGCCATTAAGCGTAGACTGAGCCTGCAGAAAAATGAGTCCGCCATCAGGTGCAGGCACTCCATGACCAGCATAGAAAAAGACATTGTATTGGCCATTTTCTAATGCTTTGATTAGATCAGCGGCCCGCGGTCGAACTAAAACGTCAACCTGACAAGACACTGCTGTCGGTCGTTTGCTGAGACCAGAAGTGACTTCGCCCAGCAGAATCCGTCTTAGGGTATTGGCTTCATTTTCAAGTTGCAGAGTTTCACTGGCGCGATCCGCATTTGGATCGTTGCTAGGAACATCTGGTTCTCCTAGCACCAGCAAAATCTTCAAGCTCTCGTTTAGGCTAATGTCAGCGAGGGGATCAACGTCACTTGTCGTTCTGCTAAAGCGAATGTGCTCACTTAAGGACATTGCCTGACGACCTGGCTGAGACTGCATGATTTCCCAGGGCAAGCTGATGAGAGCAGGGTCACGAATATCGAGACAAAGACAGAGAGGATTACCTTGCCCCATTGCAATTCCTAAACTTTGGTCGAGGCTACTCTTGATAGCGCCATCAAATAGCCATTGCCACAGCTTCACACCTAAGGTTTGCATCAAACGTCCGGTGTAGCCTCGGCCTGAAGAGGTGTCTTTACCAAGGTCTGCTGTCACAAACTGAGGAATGTAGGCAGAAGGAACGTGGGGTACTTGAGGTAGACCCCGTAAGGAGAAGAGCTGAAGCCAACTTTGCCAAAGTTGATTAAGTTCGTCTGTCCACGGGCGATCATGATGAACGTATCCCCCCGGATGAGGAGCCTTTACGACCCAAATTGCATAATGAGGGGTCGCGGATGAGGATAACCGCTCAATGGCAATACGCAAGCGAATAGGCTCTGGCATCAAAGAACGCTGCTGTCACAAACAATTGCGAAGGATCAAAACACCCTTAAACTTTAGCGATTTAAGCACGAAAGTAGGGGAATCTGGAACACCTGAGATCAAATCAATCAGTACATAATCCCTGTTGTGCATTGGATGTACCCAATAGTCGCTCAGCGAAGACAGGAAGCTCTGTTTCTAATAGCCATCCTTGGTCGCCAGACTGCACGAAAGGAATCTGACGATCGCCCTCTAGCTCAGCTGACTCATTCGATCCTAAAGACGATGTCGGTGGATCGGATGGGCGCATAGCTTCGGCATCAGTGACTAAGGTAGAGCAAACTTCTAAACGCACCCATGTCTGATTGTCAGGCGTTCTTTGTCGGCTGATAACTTGCACAATACTACCAATCGGTAGCAATCGCTCAGGTAAATCTACTGCGACTGGGGGATCTGGCACGGGAGGATTATCGACAACGAGTAAGGTTGCCGCTGCTGAAGGATCCGTCAGCGGCTTGATTTGCAGATAGTCACCAATGGCCAAACTATCAGTATTTTCTGATGCAGAGGAATTAGGAGGCGGTGCCACTGGGGAAAGGGTTTCGCCTTCGTCGGAATCGTCGGAATCGGTGACGATAGGCCGTTGTAACCACTGCCATCCCAGCGCACCCGCAATACCCAATAGCCCAACTATCAAAACGCTGCTGAGCAGCAGAGGCAGCGGTCGCCACTGCTTGGATGCGGATTGGGGCGTTAGATTCTGAGTAATAGGTACCGCCACGGTTTGGGTCGCAGACTGACTGCCCCTATTTTCCGGTGGAACTGCTGTCAGCAAATCAGCAACTGTTGCTGAAATAGGCGTTTCCTGTGCAGACTTGTGAGGTGCTAGCTTCAAGACGCCTACTGTGACGTTGTCATGACCATTTTGGCTATTAGCAAGATCAATCAGACGCTTGACGCCCGTTGCGACATCGCGATCGCCACTCAAGATCGGTTTTAGTTCTGACACCCAAGTCCGTTCCAACAGATCGTGATCGCTCAATCCATCTGAGCACAAAACAATTAAGCTATCAGTTGCAATCGGATAGAGCTTGACCGTGGGATGCAGATGTTCGGCTTTAGCCATACCTAATGCCTGCACCAAAGCGCCAGATCCCGGATTCTGTAGAGCATCCTGGTACAGTTCTAGCCCTAAGCGCATTTCGCGAACGGCTACATCATCATCCAGCGTAATTTGGCGACAGCTATAGGGCCGCACTCGATAGGCACGGCTGTCGCCCAGGTGAGCGACGTACAGCCGCGTTCCATAAACGAGGGCAATGACAATGGTTGTCCCCATCCGGTCTCGGTCTTGTCGCTGGTCAGCATCATTACGAGCCGAAATCACTTGATTGGCTGCAAAAATGGCCTGTTTCAAAGATGCCACAATGTCGACATGGGACAGGTTGGGCGTACGGGTGAGATGTTTTAATTGCTGTGTCACTTCGGCGATCGCGCTTCGCGAAGCAACATCCCCACCTTGATGTCCACCCACCCCATCACACACGACAACCAATGGAGCAGGCACAGTGTCAACCATTGTTGGAGTAACAGAGCGCTGTTCTGAAAATCCGCTGCTGGGAAAACAAGCATCTTCATTGCGTTGACGGGTCGGACCTTGATCGGACGCTGTTGCGAACTCTACAGAAACAGCCTGTTTTGCAGAGAGCTGTTCGATAGCTCGGATCAGAGAATAGGCCAGTCCTTTAGCGTTGCCTTCGCCTGACTGAAGACGCTGAATCACTTGACTCAGATAATCCTTCACTGGAACGGCAGCGGTTTCTACCAAAGCTTGCCAGTGCTGTCCTAGGTTCACCAAAGTTGGTGAGTCCGGCTTGGCCATAAGCGTCAACAGCCGCAGATCTTCTCCGTCAACTCGAAGATTTTGCCAATCCAGCAAACTCTGAGCAACTTGGTTATCAATGCAGGGTTGCCAAAGCTTAGCAATTCTCCAGAGCCAGGTGAGTTGATGAAGCGCAGTTGCTTTTTCCCAAACCGCTAAAAGCGTTGGCAACAATGTCGGAGTCTGCCCTTTTCCAGCAACCTCGTGTAAAGGCACTTCCTCAAGCAATAGCAAGGGAGTTTGATCGCTAGGATGCGGAACTTGAGTAAACGGTCGTGGAATCGCGACTGAAAACGCAGACAGAGCCAGATACGGTTCTGCTAATGAAGGCACTGCCTCTAGCTGTGTCGGTGGCTCTTGAGGACATGTGTCTTGAATCAGAGGGAATTGAACAACCTGATATCGCCCAGCCAGCAAGGTGCCTGGAGGTAGAGGAGAGGCTGCTCCTTGAACCCATAGATATCGATGAATCGGCGGCAGTTGCAAACTAGGCATGCAGGGCGATCGCACCATCAATGGATCAATAATAACAATTCAGAAAACCGAGAAAGACGCTTAAAGGCTGCCATTACCTGGGTGAAATCAAGCATTACTCTCAGCATCTGATACGACCTGAGGGAGTCCCATGCTGTAATTCAGCACACGACTTCTGAGGTTATAGCTAATCTCTCCAGATTGAAGCAACTGCTTGATGAAATGTTCCAGGTCCGAGCCGACACGACGCAAATTGTAATCTGTCAACTCAGCACCGTTGGAAGCTTGCACCAGACGATCAAACTCGTCATTGACTTTTTGCAGAGCCTCATCGCTCCAATTGAATTCATTGTCCGGATCGACATCCAGTGTCAGAACAGATTCGCTGGGAACCAGTTCATCGTCAACGACTTCGGCGGCGTAAATAAAAACGTGGCGAGTAGTTGATTTCAGCATTGCGTTTGTGCAGGTGGGTAATCAGGATAACCTGATGACATTGTAAGGGGATCAGGCTAGGTCAACCGATAGAGATTAGAAATGGTCGTGCTCAGATTTTCATAGCTATAAGTCTCAGTTCAATCAGATAAAGCTTCAGGACCAGCTTTTTACGTCGCGTTCAATTTTGTGCTTTCGCCTGTTGCCCCATACCTCAGCTTATGGATCAAACAATTTCTCGTTCACAATATAAGGAAAAGAATTGTCCTAACCATGACTCGATCGCTGAACACCATTTTAGAGCGCGCTCTAGACGGCGCTGACCTAACTCCTGATGAAGGGGTGCACTTACTGAAGCAAGCGGACGAAGGAGCGATCGCCGCGATTAGCTCTGTTGCTAATACATTAAGGCAGCGACAAGTTGGCGACACCGTCACCTATGTCGTCAACCGCAACCTGAATTTCACTAACATTTGCGAGCAACACTGTAGTTTTTGTGCCTTTCGCCGCGATGACGGCGATGAGGGTGCCTTCTGGCTTGATTGGGGAGCCATGCTGGAGAAAGCTGCTGAAGCGGTTGCTGAGGGAGCAAGTGAAATTTGCATGCAGGGGGGGTTGAACCCAACCGCTAAGATTGACGGCAGCAGTCTACGCTACTATCTACGCCTAGTCGAGAATATCAAAGCAGCCTTTCCTGACCTGCATCTCCATGCCTTTTCGCCTCAAGAGGTGCAGTTTATCGCGCGGGAAGATGGGCTGAGCTACACGGCAGTAATTGCTGCACTCCAAGCGGCTGGCGTAGGGTCGCTACCAGGAACCGCAGCTGAAGTCCTTGATGATCGTGTCCGCAGGGTACTGTGTCCTGAAAAGATCAATACCGCTACCTGGCTGGAGATTGTGGGTCTTGCTCA
This sequence comes from Oscillatoria sp. CS-180, assembly GCF_028330965.1. GTDB lineage: Bacteria > Cyanobacteriota > Cyanobacteriia > Phormidesmidales > Phormidesmidaceae > Halomicronema. The sequence goes on from NZ_JAQMUB010000029.1 coordinate 17,826, forward strand.
CCAGCAGGGTTTACCCACAACCAGCACCCTGCTTTGTGGGCACATCGAAACACCTGAACAGCAGATTCAGCACATGGAGCATTTACGGCAGTTGCAGCAGCAAGCGATCGCCCAACAGCGACCCGCTCGCATCACCGAATTCATTCTGCTGCCGTTTGTCGGTCAAGAGGCTCCTAAACCTCTGCAACGACGTGTCGGTCGAGATCAGCCTAGTTTGCAAGACACGCTGCATTTAACAGCCGTTGCGCGTATTTACTTGGGTAACTGGATTCCCAATCATCAGCCGAGCTGGGTCAAGTTAGGCCTAGCCGGAGCCGTTGAAGCGCTGCAGTGGGGTTGTAATGACATTGGTGGCACGCTGATGGAAGAGCATATTACAACCATGGCAGGTGCCCAAGGGGGGACCTGTATGACCGTAAATGAATTACGAGGGGCGATCGCGTCTCTGGGACGCCCAGCTCAGCAACGAGATACCCTCTACCGTTCACTATCCGCACCCTCCTCCGCATCCACGCTTTCTTCGACAGCTTCAGCCTCCTCCACAGCTTCGGCATCTACCGGATATGTTGCCCCTGCCCGGCAGTCTCTGAGCCAGAGGCGTACTGCTTGACCCACAATGCCGTCACTGCTTTCACGGGGAGGTGTGGGAGGTCGAATCGAGGGTTCGTCTACTGCTAGCCGGGAAAACAACAGTGCCATGCGCCATCCGTCTTCGTCTGGAGTGACGAATAACCAGTAATAGTTCTCTAGATTGACAAAATCAGTCTCGTTGTAGTGCCGTTCCAAGGTTGTAAAAAACACTTGCTGGACCGCAGCTTCAGTTAGGACTCCGGCTTCACTAAACGTGAGAGGAGAAATCTCAAGCGGTTCGAATTCGGCACGGCCCGCGATCAAAACAGTGCCAAATCCAGCATCATTCTCTTGAATACCCAAATTGCGACGTGCAACCCGGTTAGCATACCCTGGCAGATCTCGTAAAAGTCCCTGCGTCATCAGCTCTAGGTCTTCAGGGCAGGACGTTTCAGGACGAAGAAAAGGAGTCTCCAACTCGGGAAGTTCATTCTGAGTTTCCTCCACAGCATCAGACGTGGAATCAGCATCAGAGAAGGACGCGATCGCGCTCTTTGCTGTTCCTATCAGCAGAACACTCATCAAAACAGGCCCCACGAACGATGCCCCCTTGAAACCGCTTATAGTCATCAAATCAACTCTCCCCCCAGCCTTTCATTTTCTGACTACGTAGAGCAAACCTCAGCGCTGTCCCGACTCTACGCCGTGAAAGATTGCAATGTTATGACTCGAAATTCGATATCCCTAGTATCCTTATCGGAAAATCCTTTTAATCTCTTTCAGCATGACGATATGCCGTTCTTGATGGCCTCAAACTTTAGACAGCGCCGCCGCAAACAGCATACCTACAATTGGCTTAGACAGCTTAGAGAGGGAGACCTTAACCTATTTTCCTTACAAATGGGTGACGGGTTCTTAGGGAAGTATCGTATGACAACCACAAGGCCTTTAGGGCTGCTGGTGAGGAGAAATTGAACATGGTCAAGGCACGGAATCGCTCATTATTCGTTCTATTGCTGACGGTTGCCTGTCTAGCACCTCCTCTGATGGCAGCAAATCCCCAAGAGGATCGATTGTTGGCACAAGTGGACCCTGACAATCCAGATGCTGTTGAGGCACCAACTCAAGACGCCGTTGAGGAACCCGCTCCAGAATCACCAGCTGAAACGGCTCCCCAGGAAGAGGTTTTGCCCCTTCCTGAGACAACGCCCCCTGAGCTATCGCCAACCTTTGAGTTACCCAATGAACTCCCTGATGGGACAACCGTAAGCATCACCGGATCATCCAGTATGGAGGTGATCACACGCAGTTTAATCCAGCAGTTTCAGCAGGCTTATCCTAATGCCGATGTAACGTTTACCGAGCAATCTTCCGAGGCCGCATTGGCAGACCTACAAACCGGCTCTGCTGAGCTGGTCGCTACGGGGCGCTCTCTGACAGATGAGCAACTGGCTCAGGGTCTTACGGAAGTTGATGTCAGTCGGGAAAAAATTGCGGTCATTGTGGGGGCGAGTAATCCCTATGAAGGACAGCTGGAAGCCGACGATTTTGTCCGAATTTTTCGAGGCGAAATTACGAACTGGAGTGAGTTGGGAGGGCCAGACGTGCCCATTCGCTTCATTGATCGTCCAGAAACGAGTGACACCCGTGCAGCTTTGGGCGATTACGAAATTTTTGGAGGGGACCTGACAACCGGCGAGAATATCGAACAGGCACCCAGTGATAGCACTTCTGAGATAGTCGAGGCTTTGGGAGACAACGGCATCAGCTACGCGATCGCCAGCCAAGTCATCAATCAAGACAACGTCCGGGTGCTGTCAATGCACAACACGCTGCCTGACGATCCTCGCTATCCCTATTCTCAACCCCGCAACTACATCTATCAGTCAACTGAAACGCTGCCGGTAGGGGTAGAAGCCTTTCTGGCTTTTGCGACTAATGCCCAGGGACAAGAGGCCGTAGCTCAGGCGAAGGCAGCCGAAGCTGCCGATGTTGCCGCTGCTGATCTGCCCGATACTGTCTCTGTGGTTCGCCCTGATGGCCAGGGATTCGTAACGGGCGATCGCACAGGCAATCTCAACTTTTGGAGTGCCGATGGCACTGCGGCTGGCGACCCTGTTTCTGCTCACACTGGACCTGTCACAGCGCTAGCTGTCAGCTCTGATGGAAGACGCCTCATTAGCGGCGGTGCAGACGGCACGATTCGGCTATGGGATAGCACAGACAATGCCATTGGCGATCCTATCAATGGTGGCAATGGTCCTATCACCAGTCTGATTGCCCAGCCTGACGGCAGTTTTATCAGCGCCAGTGCGGATGGGACCCTGCAGCGCTGGGACGAAATGGGCAATACAGAGGGGGAACCGATCACTGGGCATGAAGATGCCGTGCGAGATATGGCACTCACTGCCGATGACGCAACCCTCATCACAGCCTCCAAAGACGGCACAATTCGCCGCTGGAATGTGGCAGACGGATCTGCTACGGGAGAACCTTTGACAGGACATCAGGGAGCAGTACAAGCACTGGCAGTTAAGCCTGATGGTACCTTCTTCTCGGGCGGTGCAGATGCTACAGTCCGCCGTTGGGATTCTGCGGGAACCCAGATAGGAGAGCCAGTCCAAGTTGCAGGTCCAGTGAATGCGATCGCGGCGAATGCAGACGGCACTAACATTGCAGTTGGCGATGAAACAGGAACCCTACAGCTGCTCTCTGGTGAGGGAGTGCCCGTAGGTCAAGCCATTACAGATGTCGGTGCGCCTATTGACGACTTAGCGTTTACCCCCGATGGTCAGCTCATCGTGAGCGCTGGGGAGACGCCACAAATTCGAGATAGTGGGGGACAACTCATCGCGACGCCCACGTCGGAAGCTGAAAGTGACACAGAAGCTGATGGCATCGAATCTGTCTTGCTAGACCTTTGGCAGCGCGTTAGCCAACAACCGCTTCGGTTTTTGTGGATTATCCCAGTTCTCGTTTTAGGATTATTGCTCTTGCAGTTGCTGCGGAATTTTCAGCAAGACGAAGAAGATTTGGACGAGGAAGAAGCGGTTGATGTGCCGCCTGAAGGACGGTTTGATCCGGTTCCTAGTACCGAAAGTCAAGAGTTCGGCTTGACTAGTCCAGACGCTGACGATGAGGCTGTCACAGGCTTCATTTCAGATGATGTCGCTGTTCCACTTGACTCCTCGTTGACGAAAGCTAAGCAAACTTTGGCAGAGGGGATCAGCCTGGGCAGTGCCGGACGCCACCAAGAGTCACTAGACCGATTCAATAAGGCAATTGAACTAGCTGATATGGAGCGATTGAAAGCAGCAGCAGCAGGGGCCTCTCTAGTAGGGGCCGGAGTCGTGATTGCTAGGGGATTGGCGCGACGCGGCACGGCGCTCACTCATCTAGGCCGTTTAGAAGAGGGGTTGAAGAGTATCAACCGGGCCTTAGAAATGGATGCCAATGATGTTGCTGCCTGGATTGGTAAAGGAAATGTCTTGACCGAATTGGGGCAATTTGATGAAGCTGTATTTTCTTTTGATAAGGCGATCGAGTTAAATCCCAACATTGCCGCTGCTTGGCAAGGAAAAGGAATTGCCCTTCAAAAGATAGGCAGAGATACAGAAGCCCGGCGTTGCTTAGCTAAAGCCGATGCTTTGGGGGGCATTGACGACGACATTCCAATGAATTTAGAAACGCCAGTGAGTGCGCCTGTGCCCATTACTCAACAGCCAGACAATGACATTACACCAACCCCCGTTGTCCCTCAGCCAACGCCCGATGTCTCACCGTCAAACACTGATTTTTCCGCTGATTCGGGTTTATCTGATTTCGATGAGTCTGACTTTATGACGTCACCAGTGGACTTTACAGGCGATGATTTTACGAGCGCTGATTTCGCAGACGACGACTTCACGAATAGCGAAGAACAAGCGTTTGTGTCCTCAGCGGGCGATCGCGGCATGGAAGCCGACTACTCTAGCGATTCAGAGACCTCTCCTAATCAACCTCGAATTGTGCCTGATTCACCGGATGAGGTGGAAACAATTGGCATCATCACTCCACAACCGCAACCCCCGGTCGACTCAGATACTGAGTTACCGTCTGATTTGTTAGCTGCCGTTGAAGATTTGCCAACCTATTCAGAACAGGAAATACCTGCAAGATCTGGGCCGGAGAATGATGCCGTTCAAGCTCCAGCCTCATTCTCAGACTATGGACAGACAGAAGATACCGATATCCCTGCGGAGGTGCGAGAGACCCTAGAATATCTGCCATCAGAACCAGACACTCCAGATCCGAATGCTCCGATGACAGAGCCAATTCCAGTCCCCCCTGATGTTGAAGCCATTTTGGCTGGAGAGTCGGAGATTCCCAGTACGGAAGAGACTCCCACGGCTATAAATGATCCAATGGCCGCTTTCCTTGGGAATGATCCGACGACCTCCATGAGACCTACTGCTCGACCGTCGGCAGACATTGAAAATCCTGAGGAATCGCCAGAACCCCCTTCGGTATCGATTCCCGAAGCCGCTGTGGAACCTGATCCACCAGAAGAAATGACCGACCCAGCGTTGGAAGGATTACCTCCAGAAGTTATAGAAGCTCTTAAAGGAATTCCAGAAGATTCGCCTGATAGCTTTGGGTTTTCAGGAGGTTCGTCAACACCGCCACCGCCACCCAATAACCCTCGGTTGAGGGATTCTTAGCCTAGTTAGGATTTGTGTAGAATACAGCTTGAGTCATTAAGGCTAGTGCACCCAATCGCATCCGAATGCTGATCGTGTACTGGCTAAGTGTTTCCCATACTCATGAGTCTGCGTAGGCCTTGCCAACCGATAGCAATATAAGCGATCGCCATCAACAAGCTACCAATCGCAACACGAATGGCTGACTTGAAGGCCCTTTGCCTGATCTGCTGACGAGCATCTTCACGCCGAGTCCCAATTTCAGTCTCAATCTGCTCCCGAGCCTCTCCAGCCCGCTGTGTCAAAAACTCATCCAAGCCAGCAGGGTTATCTCTGAACTGCTCAATTTCGGCGGGTAGCTGTCCCGCCTGAATCGCTTGTTGCAAAAGTGCATCATCTTCAAACAGACGTTGTAATTGACTCTGCTGCTGCGACAGTTCACCACTTAGACGCTGCTCCAACTGACTGGAAGCCTCCGTAGCCTCTCGTTCAACCTGGGCAAGTTCCCCTTGGGCCGCAGTTCGGACATTGTTGACGTGAAGGAAAGGCAGTATTAAAAAAAGAAGACCTAAAATACTGGCGATTAAACACGTCCAGAATCTTAAATCCGCGAGTAGGCTAGTCGGTCTTCCCCCTTTTCCTGAGCTGCGGTCGACCCAAAAGCCCGTCAACAATAGAGCAATACCGACTAGCGGTACAATACCCCGATCAACGATCTGCGTAAACGTCCTCAACTGCCAATCCGTATTTAAGAAGTCAGGCGGTATTAATAGGATCAAGAAATCCAGTAAAACAGACAAAATGGTCACAACGCCCACTAGCTTTAATGCCGTTGCAGCTAGTGGAGAAACCGCAGAATTTGCAAAAGGTTTTTCAGCAGTCATAGATTTCGATGAGGCTAGGATTTGGTCATAGTCTGCCCCTAAACGCTTAGCGACAGACAGTCAGGATGGCACAAAAGCGCAAACACACGTTAATGCCCTAGAGCTTGGCATGCCCAAGATGTAGCTTTAGCCATCTAGGCTTGTGCACTCAATGGCATCCAGGTGCTTAGCACATCGCCAAATGGCTCGTCGTCTTGTTCTCATGGAATTGGCGACGGCTATATCTTATGGCAAAAGACAGTCTCTCAAACCTACACCCCTAATGCATATCCATCGGAATTCATAGAAAAACTTCAACTCTTGGGGTAGATGCATTGAGACTTGCCAGCAATAGTTTTTGCGGCAACGCTGATTAATTCTCAGTCGGCATCAGTCGATCTAGGTTAGTGGGATCAACTTCATAAGCTGCTCCAAATCCCACCACAAATCGCCCTGCTTGGGGAGTCAGTTTAAAGATCTGAAAGTCGGGCAGCTGACGCAGCATGTCGATGAGATTGCCAAAGCGCAGTTTGAACTTATCTGCCCAAGTTGTCCACTGAGGATCATGACGTTCTATCAGTTCTGCTGAGCAGTCATACATCAATCGCTGACGAGCGAAAACCTGCTTAGCTTGGCTCTCATCTTCAATAAACAAAATTCCGGCCTTGGGGGTTGTTTGAAGATTTTGAGTATGACTTGAAAGCCCACTAACAAAGATAAAAACCGTGCGATCGCGCTCCATCACAAAGGGGGTGTAGCTAGCTTGAGGCTGACCTTCAGAGCTGATCGTGCTCAGCATTAAACTTTGAACACGGTTGGGAAAATCGACGTATGCAGATTGAACCTCAGTAAAACTAGCCATACAATAATTCGCTACAGTAACAACAGATGTTTTCTTTCCTAGATTCTATGTCTCCTACGACCACTCTTAATCAGCTGACGAGTAGTCTGAGTGAAGCTGAACAGCAACGTCTGCAACAGGGTGAAGTGGTGCTCATTGGAGAAGAAGGCATTTATGCTGTGCTATCTATCGTGACAGCTTCTTTAGAAACCGTCTGGAATGTTCTCACTGCTTACGAAGCATTTCCTGATTTTTTACCTTCGGTTGTTGCCTGCCGCATTCTAGAACGGCGAGAGAACCGTATCTTGGTTGAACGAAAGGATCGTCGCAAAATTGGCTGGCTACCCATCAAAGTCAAAATCGTGACGGAAAATGTTGAAACCTTTCACGACCGAATTGACTATCGCATGGTTGAAGGAACGTTAGACCACATGCACGGCAACTGGCAACTTGTCCCATACGAAGGCATACAGGGACACACTGGTACTTTGCTGATGCAGAAGATTACAGCCAAAGCCAATATGGGTCCCCTTCAGCCTTACTTCTACGAGGTTTTTGAAACTGGGCTGATCGAAACGATGACAGACCTACGAACTGAAATGGAGCAGCGATGATCGGTAGGTTGCTAGCTCACGAATCAATATGGCTCTGCTGAGCCGTCTCGATTTCTCAAACGTCTATTGAAGCTTTTCATCATTATGTGTGGTCGGTTTGCTCAAACTCAATCAGGGGAGGCGATCGCTGAGGCTTTTCAACTCTCCGCAGTACCTGAACTGGTCCCGCGCTACAATATTGCGCCCAGTCAGGGCATTTCCGTTGTAACTCAATCTCGAAAGACGGGCGATCGCGACCACCATGAAAAGAAATGGGGCTTGATCCCTCGATGGAGCAAAGATTCAAAGATTGGGCAGAAACTCATCAACGCCCGTTCTGAAACTGCCGCCGAAAAGCCATCATTTCGCAATGCCTTTCAGAAACGGCGGTGCCTGATTGTGACTGACGGCTTCTATGAATGGCAAAAAATAGAGGGTCGGACTAAGCAGCCCTACTTGATTCGTCTCAAGTCGCGATCTCCGTTTGCCTTTGCCGGACTCTGGGAGCGGTGGCAAAATCCTCAATCAGAAGAAGAGGTCTTTTCCTGCACTATTCTGACCACAGCGGCTAATGACGCAATGACGTCGATTCATCACAGAATGCCCGTCATTCTCGCTCCTGAAGCTTATGACACTTGGCTAGATACGACGTTCTACAATCCCGGCGTGATGCAGGATTTATTAGGCCCGTTCGACGCTTCAGCAATAGAAACAACGCCCATTAGCAACGCCGTCAATAATCCTAGAAACGATAGTGCCTCAGTGCAGGAGCCGGTTGAACTAGCTTCCGCACTAGACACCTAAGGACGAAAGAATCAGCTGAATCAGAAAACGATCCATTAGCAAACTTTGGATAGCCTACTCTTGCTAGCTCAGAACCACGTCTGTTGTCGACCACCTCAGGTGGCTCAAAAAATACTTCAGGACTAATGCCTGAAAACGACTATGAGCCTTTCATAGAACCTGTGCTGCCGAGAGCCATCGTAGCCGTCACTAGTTCTTTCGAAAAGACGGCGAGCCATCTAGCTATCGCGTTAAGCACCCGCGCATGCGACGAGGTACACCAGCCTAAACGGCGAAAGCTAGGCTAGAGGGGATTGCTTGTAAAATTAGAGCGATCGCTGTTGTCGCGTCGACCGCCGCCACCTTCGTTACGAGGACGAGCTTTATTCACGCGCAGCTCACGTCCTAGCCACTCAGCGCCATCTAGCTCCGAGATAGCAGCATCTTCCTGAGCCTCTTCTAGCATCTCGACGAAAGCAAAACCACGTTTACGGCCCGTTTCTCGGTCGGTTGGTAGGCTAATACGCTTTACCTCACCATACTCGGCAAACACGTCACGCAGGTCGTCCTCTGTCGCCTGAAACGACAAATTACCAACGTAGATAGTCACAATATTCTCCAAACAAACCTAATCAAAACAGTACCTAGAAGAGCCAAGGATAAATCTTAGAATTTTCTGGGCTTGAGCCTCTAAGTATTTTGATGCGATCATAGCTGATTTGTTTTGAATTCTTAGTAGTCCATCTCACATGTCTTGCTTTTGTAGAAAAATCACCCCGATCAAACCCTATTTGCTGATCGACCTAATCCCTAAAACACTGCGACCACAGTGATTTCACGGCACTTACGGAAATGTTTATTTTTGCAAAGATCACGACTTAATACGCAGTATTAATGCCTCAAGGCAGCAATAACTCTCTAAATTTGTCAGGAAAGCTCAATAATTTCAAGCATTTAGAACTCAACCGAAGTTTATCTGTATAGACATCGCTACTCATTTTTATCCATAGGGTTTTTATCCATGGGGTTTGAGCATTTAGTCAAAAGTTTGTTCGTTAGTTTTTATCTGCTCAACCCTAGACACTTCAGGACTTTGCCGTCACTCTGATTGTCGACTACTCTGCCGGGATACACACGTTCCTGTGCTCTCAGGCGAAATTCAAGGCTGTGGGCGCAAACCCCTATGGCACAATAACAAGTAATCAATCGACAAAGCCTGTACTGAGAGAGTTTCTGCTTGTGACTGCGACCGCTAACCGTTCGACTAATTCCCGCCGCGTAGTGTTTCCCTTTACAGCCGTCATCGGCCAGGAAGACATGAAACTGGCTCTAATTCTGAACGTCATTGACCCTCGCATTGGAGGGGTCATGATTATGGGCGATCGCGGTACGGGTAAATCCACAACTATCCGTGCACTGGCCGATCTGCTGCCCGAAATTGAAGTTGTTGCCGATGATCCCTTCAGCCGTTCGCCTCGTGATCCCGACATCCAGCGTGAACGAGAGTCTCCAGATCTACCCACTGACAAAAAGAAAGTTCCGATGGTTGATCTCCCCTTAGGAGCGACTGAAGACCGGGTCTGCGGCACCATTGATATTGAAAAAGCTTTATCTGAAGGCGTCAAAGCTTTCGAACCCGGCCTTCTGGCAAAAGCCAACAGAGGTATCCTGTACGTAGATGAGGTCAATCTACTAGACGATCATTTGGTGGATGTCTTACTAGATTCGGCAGCGTCAGGTTGGAACACGGTTGAACGAGAAGGTATTTCTATTCGTCATCCGGCTCAGTTTGTTTTAGTGGGCTCTGGCAATCCAGAGGAAGGAGAACTCCGTCCTCAACTGCTGGACCGATTTGGTATGCACGCTGAAATCCGCACTGTGCGTGATCCTGAATTGCGGGTGCAAATTGTGGAGCAGCGTTCTGACTTTGACCAGTCACCCCAGGACTATCTAGAGAAACACTCGGCAGCGCAATCAGACTTGCAGCAGCGGATTGTGGATGCTCAGGCTCGCTTGCCGGAGGTTACTATCGATCATGATTACCGCGTCAAAATCTCACAGGTCTGTTCTGAATTGGATGTTGACGGCTTACGGGGCGATATCGTTTCCAATCGAGCTGCGAGGGCACTGACTGCGTTTGAAGGACGCAATGAAGTGACCATAGAGGACATTCGCACTGTGATTGTGATGTGTCTCCGCCATCGCCTGCGCAAAGACCCCCTAGAATCTATCGATTCGGGATACAAGGTTGAAAAGGTTTTCAGCCAAGTTTTTGGAGTTGCCATGGCTGAGGAAGAAGCGTCAAGCAACGGTCGTCAGCCAGTCGGTGCTGGATAGTGGGCAAACGCATTCTGGGATTAGACCCAGGATTGGCGATTCTTGGTTTTGGGGTAATTGATGGTGTCGGCACCTCGGCTACGACATCTGCCGGAGCTGAGGTTATCGATTTTGGTGTTGTTGAGACACCTGCCAATACCCCTGTTGGCGATCGCCTATGTACTCTCCATGACGATCTACACAGTCTAATCCAGCAATTCAAACCCGATTTGGTGGCTTTAGAAAAGCTGTTTTTCTATCGTATGGGTAACACTATTTTGGTTGCTCAAGCGCGCGGGGTGGTGATGTTGGTCCTGGCTCAACATCAGCTTTCTCCAGTCGAATTCACTCCGGCACAAATTAAGCAGGCCCTAACAGGCTATGGCAATGCCGACAAGCTTATGGTGCAAGAATCTGTAATGCGTGAGCTAGGGTTACCTAAAATTCCTAAGCCGGATGATGCAGCAGATGGTCTAGCTGTAGCTCTGACGGCATGGTTTCAACGGTAGATATAGCCCTGTGCGGCTTGGTTAGGTATATCTCAGTGTCTTAAGGGAGTAGGGAATGAGGTGTGTTTGATCCAAATGCTGACCGCTATAAGCTTTACCACTTGGGCTAGTGTACTGAGTCGCATCCAAGTGCTTAGGATAATAGCCAGACAGCTTGCCGTCTTGTCCTCGTGGCACTGGCGACGGCTATACTTCATTCAACTCCAGCCTAATTTTGAGGATGCACTCATGAAGCGATCACGGGTTTATTGGATAGCCTGTCTCATGGCCCTGCTGGTTTGGTGGACTGTCACTGTCCCTTCGGCATTGGCTGAGAGTTCGTCCGTACACGCTCAGGAACTATTTTCGCAACAGTGTGCGGGGTGCCATATCAATGGCGGCAATATTGTGCGTCGAGGCAAAAATCTAAAGCTACGGGCACTGCAACGTAACCACGTCGATTCCATTGAGGCGATCGCGCAACTCATCACCAACGGCAAAGGGGCGATGTCTGCATACGGAGATCGATTGAGCGCAGAAGACATTGATCTGCTCGCTCATTTTGTGTGGGATAAAGCACAGGTGAATTGGAAATGAATGCTGACGCGATCGCGGATTGTCATGAGATTTTTAACTCCGTAAGATCTCGTTGCTGAGAAGCTGATCTCTCTCAGAGAGCAAAAAGATTCCAATAAGTACTGAATGTTGAGTTCTTGAAAGGAGTCAACACGTTTTTCTTAGTGAGTAAAAACAATGTCTTTCAAGATAGATCTGTTTTGAAAGACCCCTTTTCCGAGTGGGTCTACGTAAGTTTCTGTTTGAATGGCATTTGATTTGGGCCTAAAGAAGGCAAAATTTAATCGCTTTTTGAAGTTACTGCTAAAGCAAAGACTATTAAGCAGAAGTTCTTTGACTTGCAATGTAACTTGTAACTATCGAGAGTCCCCATATCACTCAATCTTTTTGGGATTGAGTACTGCCCCGTTGAAATAGAGCTCGGCGTTTTTCCTTGGATATTTATGAGTTTAGCGACAAACCTCTCGAAGACTGCGCTTTCTTTGGGTGTTATGGCCGTAACAAGTACTGGAGCAGCCTTCTTCACTCCCTCTGCTCAAGCCGCAACTTTTGATCTGGATTTTAACTGGTCCGGACTAATCGTAGATGGCGATGCAACCAACGCTGGACAGGCATTAGATGCTAATCAGTTGGATACTAGAAGCGGTCAGCGAATTGATGGAACCAAGTTCAGCACAAAGAAAGGCAATATTGGCAGTATTTGGGACGATTACGGCATTTCTATCACCGGTTTAGACAAACAGGGGCGTCGATCCAACTCTGCTCCTCTAGGCTTGTTCAACAGTAACTGTGTGGCAAGAGGGGGGGTGTCTGTCAACGGCTTCACAGGAACGTGTGCCAGAAACGGTTCTCTTGGTGATAACGATTTGGCTACAGGCAAAGGTAGTTATGGCAATGTGACTTACGACACGATCGCTCAAGGTAACCTTCTGATATTCGAAGAGAATAAAGGTAACGGTACCGCAGACGACACTAGTAAAGGTGGAACATTCGTCTTTGACATTGCCAACGACAAAAACTGGTTTGTTGAGGAGATTGGCATCGTAGATGACGCCCGGGGTGAAATTACATACACCTACCGCGATGGGACCGTTTCCACAGAAATGATCGATATTAACGGTGAGAATGAACTGCAATTCTTTAATGCTGCTCAAGAGAAAGAAATTGCGCAAGTTGCCGTTCGATTTGACGGCAGCGGTGGCATCAGCGCCCTCCGTTTTCGTGATGAAGTCGTTGAAAACGCTAGCGTGCCTGAACCCACCATGGCCATCGGCTTAATCTCGTTGGGGGCAATTGTTGTTCGTACGAAGCGGCAGCGTAAAACAACTTTGGCGTGATGGCTGCATGGTTGTGAAGAAGTCGAGGTCATGAGTAGGTTTTGAAGCCAATTTTGATGTGTAAGGAGGGCAAAACGCCCTCCTTTTTGTTGCCGAAGGCCAATATGGAAAAACCACTTTGCTGTCGCGATCGCTCATTCAATAGGATCAAGTCTGTAAACTATAGCCGTCACCGACTCAATTAGAGCAAGACTTTGAATTCTGTAGAGCTTTGCTCTTCTCGTGCGCCTTTGGCGTTCTCGAAGAGTAGAGTATTTTGCATCTTGAATTCCGCGTAGCGGTACTAAATGGACAAAGCTATATACCTATTGAATTCTTCCAATGCCTCCGACACCTTTTCAAGAAAAACGGCCCAAATCCTTTTTGAAAACCTTTGGTCGTCTTGCGATCGCCAACATGTTTTCTAATTTGATGGTGCCACTGGCAGGAATCATTGACACGGCATTTCTAGGGCATCTTGCAGAAGTTCACTACCTTGGAGGCGTTGCGATCTCGGCTATCATCTTCAACGTTGTGTATTGGAGCTTTAGCTTCCTTCGCATGGGCACAACGGGGACGATCGCCCAGGCTTATGGACGGCAAGATTTTCGCACCATCAGCCTGATTTTGCTACGTAATGGGCTGTTGGCAGTAGCAATAGGTTGCCTGATTCTGCTGTTGCAAGTTCCCATTCGACAGCTTGGTTTTTGGTTACTCAGCGCGGATACCGATGTTCGACTATCAGGAGAAGCCTTTTACAATGCCCGAATCTGGGGCGCGCCTGCGGTGCTACTCAACTATGTTCTGTTGGGTTTATTTATAGGCTGCGGTCAAGGTAAACGGGTCATTGCGATGTCTATTGTGGGCAATGGCAGCAATATCCTGCTGGATTATCTCTTTATCTGGCGGTTAGGTTGGGCTAGTGCGGGAGCGGGTGCGGCTACTGCCATGAGTCAAGGCTGTATGTTGCTAGTAGGCAGCATCTTGGTTTTACGAAAGTTTTCTCTCCCTCAACTGTGGCGGCTGAGAACCGACCTATGGGAAGGATCTGCTGTATATGCAATGGTTCGCTTAAACCGCGACCTTTTGATCCGGACTTTTGCTCTGTTGATCAGCTTTGCTCTGTTTACCAACTGGAGTTCGGCAATGGGAACGGCAGTGCTCGCAGCAAACACCTTACTGCTGCAGGTTGTTACTTTAACGTCTTACTTTGTTGATGGACTAGCTTTTGCGACAGAATCCTTTGCTGGACAGTTTTATGGCGTTGGCGATCGCACCCGTCTCCAGACATTACTCATCTGGGGCATCAGTCTTGGGACGCTGGTAGGAGTCACCATTGCCCTCGTGTTTCTGACCTTCCCTAAATCTCTTTTCCAAGTCATGACGCAGCATGATTCTGTCATCAGTCAGGTTGAAGACTATGTTGGATGGTTGGTGCCGATCCTTGGATTTGGCGCGATCGCATTTCTTCTGGACGGCTACTTTCTAGGCTTGACAGCAGGCAGTTCACTCAGAAACTCGACGTTGGTGGCAACCCTAGCAGGGTTTTTACCCATTGGCCTAATAGCTCAGTCCTTAGAAGCTCCCCACTTACTCTGGCTAGCCCTAACCAGCTTCATGGCCTTACGGGCGATAACGCTGCTCAGTCAAATTCCGAAAACGTTGCAGCCCGTACACAAGACCTGACGCATAGATTCTGCCGATTTCACCATCTTGCATTTTTTCGGTTACGACTTCTTTTGTCCTATTGCTTTCAAATGGTCCTCTCATCAGGGCAACCCTACAAAGATTTGTAAGCAATCACCTGAATGCGTCGATAGTCTGCCCACCATTGGTTGTCTTTGTAGAGATCAGGGCGAGCGATCGCGACAACCTTAGGCAGTAGGTCCTGGACCTGCTGAGACGAGAGATCAGCCCAAAAGCGAGTTGCAAACATTTGCAACCAGTTCAGTAAACCGTCTTCTCCTTGCAAAGGGGTCGGGCGATCGTACAAACGGGCGAACTGCACTTCAAATCCCTGTTCTTCTAATAAGCCGGTATAGGCACTTATGGAGGGGAAATACCAGGGCGACGCTGGGAAAGACCCTAAATCAAGTGCTTGCCGCGCTTGGGCGATCGCAGCTAAAACAGTTGCAATATTGCCATAACCGCCAAATTCAGCAACAAGACGGCCTCCAGGCTTGAGGGCCGCTATCATGCGTGCAGCGACATCGGTCTGTTCTGGAATCCAGTGCAGGGCGGCATTGGAGAAAATGGCATCGGCAGGAGAGGGCAGGGTGAAGTGCCGGGCATCAGCCACGACAAAGGTCAGCTGGGGAAATTGTCGTTGGGCTTCTGCAATCATGGTTGGGTCGGCGTCGATCCCAATGACACTAGCACCTTGGTCTGCAATTTTTTGCGTGAGCTGCCCCGTCCCACAACCCAAATCTAGGACGTATTCCCCTGGTTGAGGAGCAAGCAAATTTAACAGGTCGTCGCTGAGTTGCCAAACAAAGCTGTGTTTCTCTTGGTATAGGTTCGCGTCCCAAGGGTTTTGCATGTTTGGTTCTAAATATGGTGTGTAGCGTTATGCACTAATAGCGGTAGCATTGCTGTACATTAGCGCCGCTTCGCCGCTGGCGTCGTGCACTTAGGGGCCGGTGGTGCTGGTTCGAGCGTATTCGTCGCTGTTAGGTCGGACGTGGTGAGGTTCAACGTGGGGAATCAGGGAATGGGGTTTTTCTAATCCGTGGTTTTCCATCAGAGTTTGATTGCCCATCACTTCGACAGGATCGCCGTCAGCAATAACGCAGCCTTCATCTAACAGAATGATGCGATCGCACACTTCTAGTAAAAATTCGAGGTCATGGGAGGCTAAGACGAGAGTTTCATCAGACTGCTGCAAAAAGCGAATTAGACGACGGCGGGTACGAAGGTCAAGGCTAGCGGTAGGTTCATCATACAGAAGGATGCGCGGACACATGGCGAGGAGTCCCGCGATCGCAACCATCTGTTTTTCTCCGCCAGATAGGTGATGGGGCGGACGGTCTTCTAGAAATTGAGTACCCGTTAGTTCCAAAGCTGCTTCAACTCGTTTTGCAACTTCTGTTTCAGATAGACCTAGGTTTTGGGGGCCGAACGCAACGTCATCGCGAACGGATGGCGAGAAGAGTTGATCTTCAGGATCTTGAAATAAAAATCCCACTTCAGGACGAAATTCACCCGGCTGTACAGGGCGATCAAATAAACAAATGTCGCCTGTTTGGGGCTTTAACATGCCACACATCAGCATAAAAAGGGTTGTTTTGCCACAGCCGTTGTGACCAATGAGTCCAACGCGCTCCCCTTCTCGAACAGAGAAGCTTACTCCCTGCAAAATGTCGGGATTATTGGGATAGGCAAAACCTACATTTTCTAAGGAGATAGCTACAGGTCTGGCTAACAAATCTTTGGTAGTCGGAATACCAATCGTTGGGGGGGTGCTGGATGAAAACTGGTTCATAGATAGGTGAGAATCCACTCTCCAATAACAAAGCTGAGGGTTGCTGACAAGATAGCGGCAGTCGTGAGCCATGACTGCCGGTAGGTAGACCGAGACACAGATGCTCCCAAGGTAATGTCGCTTTGACCGTACCCTCGTAAGCACATTGCTTTGTAGACCCGATGGGATCGCTCATAGCTTCTTAGTAACAAGCTGCCAAAGAGAGCAGCCAGCCAGCTCCACTGCCGTTTCACGGTTTGACGAAGTAAACCGTAGCCCCTGAGTCGCATTGCCTGACGCATACTTGACAATTGCGCTGCAACATCGAACAGGTAGCGATAGGTTAGCAAGGCCATATCGGTCAGTAGCGACGGCAATCCTAGCGATCGCATCGCTTTGAGCATATCGAGGAAAGGAGTGGTCCCCAACAAAATAAAACCTGTTGTTAAGATTGCGAGGAATCTACCTGCAATCAAAGCTGCCGTCTGGAGACCTTCTAGGCGTAGGGTCAACCAATACCCTTGCCAAAGAACGGTCTCTCCTGAAATCCAAGGCAATAGACCCACCATCGCTACGATAAAGATGCCGGGATAGGTCAACCGTTTCAGCAAATACTGCCAGGGCAGTTGTGAGTAGCGATATAACAGCCCAACAACAATGAGCACCCAAGGAATTAGGGCAAGATGGCTGACGAGGGAAATGGCAAACATTAGCCCTAGCAAGCTGAGCAGCTTAGGTCGAACAGCCCAGCAATGGATAGGAGAATTGCCGGCAACAAAAATGTCAGCGCGAAGTGCGATCGCCATACCGTGTCAGTTTCCGTTAGTTTTTCAGTAGCTCTGGCTTCACTCGTAACAAAAAGAAGGACAGCAACATGGTGAAAAGTCCTTCGAGCAAGATGAGAGGGATATGGGCAATCATCAGTGCGGTCAAAAACCCCTGCTCAGTGGCCTGATCAAGCGTAGAGGGAGTTGTGAAAACAATGAGACTGAAGAAAATGAAGGCTGACAGCCCCACGCCAATAGCTCCCGCTAGGAAGCTAAACAGACCGAGTGACCATCGCCGTTGAGCGGCTTTGCCTAAGCGGCGTCTGAATCGAAAGCACTGAGCGGCAACCAGCGCTGGAAGTCCTATCAGGGTCGCGTTGACTCCCAGCGTTGTTAGTCCTCCGTGCCCCAGAAGAATAGCTTGTAGCAATAGACCGATGAGAATAGCAGGCCAGGCATACCATCCCAAAACTGTCCCTAGTAGCCCATTGAGGACTAAATGAACGCTTGCTGGTGGTACCGGTAAGTGAATGGAAGAGCCCACAAAAAAGGCTGCTGACAGTAGCGCAGCGCGGGGAACCTCTTCCTGGGGATCAGAGGTTTTGTTAATCCGCCGGAGCACGACCCAGGTAACGCCGCCGGCGATCGCATAACCTGCCACACTCACTTGAGCTGGAAGAATACCGTCTGGAACATGCACTATCGCTTACCTCGTCTGAAATAAAGAGCTGTTCCCACACAGCCCCAGGCCACTGCCGCCGATATGATGATTCGCTGCAGGGGACTCAGACTCGTTGAATTGATGAATTCCGGAGCGATTGCGCCGTTTGCTTCTACTGGAATCACCGCAATATCGCCATGTCCAGCTTGCCGAACCGAGATTTCCCAATTCCCCGGCTGATTTGGCACAAAGACAAAATGGCCGGCCTCATCAGTTGTTCCCGTGAAGACAGGGGATTGGGGATCATCTGGGGCAAAAACCTGCACTTGGGCTGCTGCCATCGGCTCACCCGTATCGTAAGCAGCTTGAATTTCCACTGCCGAAGTTGCCCGGGATTGAATGTGAGCACCATGGGCGATCGCCCATGCCGGCGTAAGGACAAACCCAACTGCCGCGATCCCAACCCCCTGAAATAGTCTGCTAGTTCTTGTCCAAGTTGGCTTCATTAGCGAGATGTCAGTTCCGTTTCTGCACAATGACCTTCGCCGACATGTCCCAGGCTAGGCAGAATCGACATCAGCGTATCGTAATCCGTGGGAGATAGCTGTGCCTGTAGCCCTGCCATATCGACATCTAATGTGCCACCTTCTGCGATCTCAGCTAGTGGGTCAAACCCAAGCGCCCCAGTGTTAATCTCGTCTTCAGGAGCGGCTTCTCCATCTCCAAAGAGATGATCGAAATGGAAGGTAGCTTCTAAATCAGCTTGATCGGCTGGCTCAAGAATGCCTTTGCGATCGTCACCCACAAAGTCCCCGCAAACAAAGCCCAGTGTTGGATCAAGCTTCAGGGCGAAGTCAACGGTTTCTCCTTCCTTAGCGGCAGTCCCTTCAAGCCACAACGTCTGTCCTGCGGCTGGACCACTATCAGCCGGCATCATCTTCCAAGAGAGCGCGTTGTAGCGTCCAGAGGGTGCTTCTATGGTTTTGACTAAAATCGGCTCTGCATCATCGCCGCCTTCTGCTAAATCGACCGTAACAGGCTCCTCTAGGCTAACGGTCTCTGTTGCCTCTGGCTCTCCCCCCACTTCTGGGTCAAAAGCAGGCTCGCTTTGATACGCGGTGACATCAGCTAACGTGACATAGACATGATCGAAGTCAACTTGCCAACCGTCCTTAGTGACAAAGCCTTGGCGAACGAAGTCCTCACCATTAGCACGAATTTCAAGTTCACCCGTTGCAGCCGAGGCCGGTTCTTCTGCGGGCATTTCATCGGTAGAAAGTTGCTCAGGAGCATCTGTTGCTGCTGGTTCTGAGCTACAGGCAAATAGCAGGGTTGGCACTGCAACACCAACAGCTAAACGACCAAAGAAAGACTTAGATTTCAACATAACAAGCCTGTCAAATTTTCCTTAAGCGATCGCGTTTTCCGACCACTTAGTTCAGTTAATCGAGGCAAGCGTTGAAAAACAATACCCCTAGGGGGCATTCAACTTAATAGAGGTCGCCAGTCTGGATGCTCAGAAAACTTTTATTTCTACTTTTATGAGTTCTTCTCAATTTTCATTGCGCAGAGATTTATTTCAATATATTTTGCGCTGCCCGAAAGTTAATTGGAATCCGCCCCTATATTTTGCGTGTTTACCCAACTCTTAATTTTTCTGAAATTCCCCTCAGGAAAGGGCTACAGCTATATTGGAATGGTAATTCCACTTAAAGAAAACTATTTCTTTGGGGTAGTTGACATGAAAGGGTGACATCTAGCTCCTGCAAAGCTATGTAAAATACAACCTTAAAACTGTATCTTTCAAGGCTTCACTCATCATGACCTGAAAAGTATTGCCACACTTATTGCAAAGGTATCTCAAGCAAGTTTTAATTGAAATGTTTTGCTAGGGCACTTGCTGTGCAAAACCTCGTTGCAGACAATGCTAATTTTCTTGTTTTATTGATAATTTTTGGGTAATGTTCTTGGAGGATTGATTCTCGTTCCATTGGAATCTAAGTTGTACGCAAAGAAGCCTTGAGAGGCTTGGGACGCTTCATCAATGCACAATGCATAACCAAGCTGTCCGTCCAATGTACGGAGTCCAGAAGTTTTCACCTGCTGATGCTTGTATCTAAATTTATTTGATGAAAGTTCTTTGATGTACACCCCTGTACGGCTTGGTTAAGTCCATCTCAGTGTTTTAGGGAAGAAGGGAGTAGAAAAAGTGCAGGGCGAGTATCACCCACCCTGCTTATGGGTCTGCTATGGTCCTGCCCTGTAATAACAGAGCTGGCAGTAGAGACTTTAGCCTTTAGGTTCCAACGGTCCAGGAGTTGATGTAGATTTGCTGTTCAGCCGTCAACGCATCAATTTCGATCCCCATTGCTTTCAGCTTCAGCCGAGCAATCTCCTTATCGACCTCTTCAGGAATGGAGTGGAGGCCGGGTTCAAGCTTGCCTTTGTTGACAGCGAGGTATTCACAGGCAAGGGCTTGGTTAGCAAAGCTCATGTCCATTACGGCGCTAGGGTGTCCTTCAGCTGCTGCCAAATTGACCAGGCGACCCTCACCCAAAACGATGACGGATTTACCGCTGTTGAGTAGATATTGCTCAGTGAAGTTGCGAACTTGCTTGACTTCGCTGGACATCTCTTTGAGAGACTTAAGATCGATTTCAATGTCAAAGTGACCTGCATTGCAAACAAGAGCGCCGTCTTTCATCGCCTCAAAGTGCTCACGACGAATCACGTGCTTGTTACCAGTCACCGTGATAAACAAATCCCCTTGGGAAGCTGCCTGCTCCATCGGCATGACGCGGAAACCATCCATGACGGCTTCAATCGCGCGGGTCGGATCAATTTCAGTCACAATGACGTTTGCGCCCATACCGCGTGCTCGCAATGCAGTCCCCTTACCGCACCAGCCATAGCCTGCTACGACGACGTTCTTGCCCGCTAGTAGGATGTTGGTCGCGCGTAAGATGCCGTCCAAAGTGGATTGCCCAGTGCCGTAGCGATTGTCAAAGAAGTGTTTGGTGTCAGCATCGTTGACGTTCATGGCGGGGAAGCTCAGCACCCCGTCGTTGAACATAGCCCGCAGACGCACAATTCCCGTTGTGGTCTCTTCAGTTGTGCCAATTAAGTCCGACAGTTGCTGCTGCCGTTCTTTGACCAGGGTGGCAACCACATCGCTGCCATCGTCAATGATGATGTTGGGGCGATGGTCCAGCGCGACTTCAACGTGGCGATGGTAAGTGTCATTATCTTCGCCTTTGATGGCATAAACTGGGATGCCGTAATCAGCGACCAAACTAGAAGCGACGTCATCTTGGGTAGAGAGGGGATTGCTGGCAATCAGGACTGCATCGGCGCCACCTTGCTTGAGGGCGATCGCCAAATGTGCCGTCTCTGTTGTAACGTGGCAGCAAGCTGAAATGCGAATACCAGCGAGAGGCTTTTCCTGAGAAAATCGTTCTTGAATCTGTCGCAGCACAGGCATTTCGCGCCCAGCCCACTCAATGCGCTGCTTGCCCTGGCTAGCCAAAGCAATATCTTTGATGTCGTATTTGAACTGAACTTGGGTGGCAGTCATAAATGATAAAACCTTGCTATCGCTGCTATAGAGTTATGGCTGACGACGATTGCAGTGGGTTGAGAATAGGCTACTGCAATCAAGCCACAGCTTTCCTAGCATATCGAAATGATTGAGTCTGGTCAGGGAATCCGAAGAGACTTTTTAAGAGGTTTCTGCCTTTACTTATTGGCTTAACTATGTTCTACCCACTGATCTGGAGCAGAATCTGGGGTCAATATTCAAATAACTTAATTGCTCGAAGAAAGGCCGCTCTATCGGTTTAATCCGAACGTCGAATTCAGGGCGTTAATAGCAGTATCCTCCTATGGAATCGATGTGAAGGATAGCGTCTAGTCAATCATTAAGGCTGATAAATCTCACCCTGTTTGTGAGGATTTGAAGACAGCTGAAGTCTTGAAGACTCTTGATCTTGAAATTTTACAAATTCAGGATTAACATCACTTATCGCTTTAGATCTTTTCGGAATCATACTAATTGAATCTTAAGAAAAGCTAGAAACCTTCTGTGCGGGGAATTCAGGGCGTTTATAAACACTCATCATGACTTAAGATTTAATACGAGTGCACAAAAATTATCCGCAAAGCTTAAGTTTGTTTATTGCTCAACATGAGTTTATTAATTCGTTAAGCATCCACATTGGGAGTAGCAGTAGCCTTGGAAAGTACGAAAGAAAAGATTTTGGTTGTTGACGACGAGGCCAGCATTCGTCGAATTCTGGAAACTCGTCTTTCTATGATTGGGTACGATGTTGTCACCGCTGCAGATGGCGAAGAGGCGATCAACACCTTTCACGCTTCTTGTCCAGATCTTGTGGTTTTGGACGTGATGATGCCCAAGCTTGACGGATACGGTGTTTGCCAAGAGCTGCGGAAAGAATCTGATATTCCCATCATCATGCTGACGGCGCTCGGGGATGTTGCCGATCGCATTACAGGGCTTGAACTCGGTGCGGACGACTATGTTGTTAAGCCTTTTTCACCCAAAGAGCTAGAAGCGCGAATTCGCTCTGTTCTTAGGCGCGTTGATAAGAGCCAAGCCACGGGCATTCCTAGTTCGGGTGTCATTTCCATCAATGCGATTCGCATCGACACCAATAAACGACAGGTTTACAAAGGTGACGAGCGGATTCGGCTCACAGGTATGGAATTTAGCCTGTTGGAGCTATTGGTTAGTCGTTCTGGTGAACCCTTTTCACGAGCTGAGATTCTTCAGGAAGTTTGGGGATATACCCCCGAACGTCACGTAGATACCCGAGTGGTAGACGTGCATATTTCACGTCTGCGAGCGAAGCTGGAAGAAGATCCCAGTAATCCAGAGCTAATCCTCACAGCTCGGGGAACTGGATATTTATTTCAGCGGATTGTAGAACCGGGTGAGGAGTAGTCTGCTAAAATTCTTAGGAGTTTTTACAGAATTCTAGTACATGGTAGCGACTCGCGCTCGAATTGCCGTAGATGCTATGGGGGGCGATCACGCCCCCGCCGAGATTATTGCAGGTGCCGTTAGAGCAAAAGCCGAACTGGATGCTGAAATCCTTCTAGTCGGTGATCCAGACCAAATCAGATCGGTCACCCCTAACGAACATAATCTGGCTGGCATAGAAATCGTGCCCTCTGAAGGGACCATTGAGATGCATGAGGAGCCTATAAGTGCCTTGCGGCGCAAGCCGAAGGCATCAATCAGCGTCTCGATGGATTTAGTCAAGAAGAATAAGGCTGATGCGGTTGTTTCTGCTGGTCATTCAGGCGCCGCGATGGCCTCTGCTTTGCTGCGGTTAGGACGACTGAAGGGCATCGACCGTCCGGCGATTGGAGCCGTTTTTCCGACGGTTCTAGCGGATAAATCAGTTTTGATCTTGGATGTTGGCGCGATCGTTGACTGTCGCCCTAAGTTTTTGGAGCAGTTCGCTGTAATGGGGACGGTTTACTCTAAGTACGTGCTAGGCGTGGAAGAGCCTAAAGTCGGACTGCTCAACATTGGCGAAGAACCCAGCAAAGGTAACGATGCTGCGGTCCAAGCCTATCAGCTTCTGGAACAGCATCCTGTCGTTCCTTTCGTGGGCAACGCTGAAGGGCGTGATATCCTCTCTGGTCAGTTTGATGTGGTTGTCTGCGACGGTTTTGTGGGCAACGTGCTACTCAAGTTTGCCGAAGCTGTCGGTGAATCTGTCTTGCAGATTCTGCGAGAAGAATTACCTCGGGGAGCGCGGGGTAAACTGGGGACGTTTGTTCTCAAAGACAATTTGAAGCGGATTAAGCAGCGGGTTGATCATGCCGAGCATGGTGGTGGATTGCTGTTGGGTGTCGCTGGCATTGCCGTTATCAGTCATGGCAGTTCCCAAGCGCCTTCTATCTTTAACGCGATTCGGTTAGCGAAGGAAGCAGTCGATAATAAGGTATTAGATCGAATTCAGGCCCAATACCGAAAGGTAGCTATGCCTGCGGCAGACGGAGAATAATGGTGCAGCATACAAAAACAGGGGTGGCATTAGTGGGAAGTGGCTCTGCCCACTTGCCGATCGCAGTGACTAATGACGACCTCAGTCAGGTTGTCGAGACATCGGATGAGTGGATTGCGACTCGAACGGGCATCCGCCAGCGCTACATTGCGACGCAGCAGGAGTCTCTCGTTAGCTTGGCAACTAGTGCAGGCACAGCAGCCCTTGAGATGAGTAACACTCAGCCTACTGACGTTGATCTCATCATTTTGGCAACCTCCACTCCTGATGATCTGTTTGGTAGTGCGGCTCAAGTTCAGGCGAATCTTGGCGCCTCCCACGCGGTTGCCTTTGACCTCACAGCGGCTTGTTCTGGCTTTTTATTTGCGTTAGTAACCGCCGCTCAATATATGCGGACTGGAGTGTACAAAACCGTTCTCGTCATCGGGGCTGATGTCCTTTCTCGGTGGACTGATTGGAGCGATCGCCGAACCTGCGTACTGTTTGGCGATGGTGCTGGAGCAGTTGTGTTGAAGGCCAGCGATCGCGATCGGCTGCTGGGATTTGATTTACGCAGCGATGGCACCCTGAATGGCTGTCTTAATTTGCCCTATCAAGCAGATTCCCAAGCATTGACTAGTGACAAAACCGTGCAAAAAGGTACCTATCAGCCCGTCACGATGAATGGCAAAGAGGTGTATCGATTTGCCGTCAAGCGAGTCCCTGAAATTATTGAGAAAGCGCTTTTCCATGCTGGATTATCGACCGATGGCATTGACTGGTTACTGCTTCATCAAGCTAACCAGCGTATCTTAGACGCGGTTGCTGAGCGCCTTAACGTTCCCAAAGACAGGGTAATCAGTAATATGGGACGTCATGGCAATACTTCGGCTGCGTCAATTCCGCTTGCCCTTGACGAAGCCGTGCGTGACGGCAGAATCAAGGCAGGTGACGTTATTGCATCATCCGGCTTTGGTGCAGGTCTCAGTTGGGGAGCCGCTATTTTTGAGTGGGGATGAGGACCGTGCATCGTCATAGGGCTTGCCGTCCTGTCCTAATCGAACTATAGCGGCATGTATTTGGGGCTATTCCCTGCTCCCTCAAGACACTGAGATGGACTTGCCAAGCTGCACAGGGCTATCGTGGCGACCGTAAATGATCACTTAATATTAGTCACGAACTTTCGGACAAGGTTTGCCGTCTGTCGTCGCCATTGCGCACTGATCAACTAGACAAGGGGTGTAGTAGCTGTCCTCGGTTTCCAGAGGGGGTGGCGTTGCACCAAACACCATTTCACAACTCAAATCTTCAAAATTAGGCGTCATCGTCAGGGGAATGCCAAAGTCCTGAGTGAAAAATTTCTGGGTAGGCAGCTTACACATATTGACGCACATCCCCACACAGCGACTCTGTTCCAAATATCGGCACTTTTGGATATGGACTCCACTTCTTTGCTGACGAAGCTGCCCTTTTTCGTCTTTAATTTGCACTTCGACAACTTCGCAGGGGCCAACCAGCCACTCAAAGAGCTGAGTGGCAAACCAAGCATTCAGTTCACATACCAACTGTGTTGGGGAAAAGAGTGTTCGAATGAGCCAGAGTACCTGCGCTGGAACCAGGGAGCTAAGTACGATCGCAACGAGCGCCTGCTGCTCCTGAGCATTGCGCCCTGTCATGATTCGCTGTGATAGATCGACAAAGCCGCTATAGCCTCTGAGACGGGATTTCTGACCTAGGGCATTCGCCATCTTGCGACTGAACAGCCGAATAAAAATTCGGTCAATTAAACTGTCGTGATACTCCGTAGAAACGACCTTCGTTGACATAGTAGAACTCGGACCAGCATCAGCAACAGCGTGACTACTGTAACGCGATCGCCCCCTGCTCTTGTGAATTCGCGACTTTAGGGTTGGTGTAAGACCGTAAGCTTGACAGTTATTTTGACCGGCCTATTGGCATAGGCAAACCACAAAACAGTGTCACAATTCCGGCCTAAACTGCCCTATTTGGGTGAGTTCATCCGCCTGCACCTGGAGGACAACAGCCTCTCCTGACTGGGGTACGATATCGGTTAGCGCTGTGATGTTGACCTGATGCGTCACCATCACCACTACACCGGGCGTCTCTGCTTGGTCGAGTAGATAGTTCTTGACGTCATTGGTTTGGGACTCAGCCGTAGCGCGATCGCGAAAAAATGAATTCAGTGGCAGAAACGGTTCAACGTCACCAACAGCCATCAGTTCAGCTGTTTCCAACGAGCGACACCACTGGCTAGACAACACCTGCTGGACTTCGACACCGCGATCACGGAAAGCCTGTCCAATTTGTTGAGCTTGCGATCGTCCCTCGGCAGACAAATTGCGCTGTGTTGAGCAATCCTCTAGCTGAAAATTGCTGGGGTCACCGCTTCCAGGAGCGAGGGCGTGTCGTAGCAGAACGGCATACAGCGCCTCATCAGGCTGCTGCAACCTTTGCCACAGCTCTTCCTTGGTGAGGACATCAGAAGCATCACTGACGGTCGCATCAGTATTGTTAGGACGATTGTCAACCTCAATCATCTCGGGGGTCGGCGATACAGCCGGAGACGGCGATTCTGAAAGAGGTGTTGGGTCCACTTCATCTGGGCTGCTATCTGGGCGGGTGGCACAGCTAGCCACTAAGAGTACCGTCAACGCACACAACCGAAATGAGTGGAGAATGCTGGTTAGCGTCATGGTTTGCACCGATTCTTACAACTCAGCCGTAATGGATTGCCCTTAGTAAACCCCTTGAAGCTAACCGATTTCATATATGGGGTGGCGTTTAACTTTCAAGCATTTGCAGCTTGTAGAGACTAGCATAGAGACCGTCTTGGGCCAGGAGGGTTTCATGGTTGCCTTGCTCAATCAGTTCCCCCTGTTTCAGGACCAGGATGCGATCCACGTTGCGAATGGTCGAGAGACGGTGAGCAATGATGATAGCCGTTCGCCCCTGCAATAATTTCTCAAGCGCATCCTGAATTAAAGCTTCAGTGCCCACGTCCAAGTTGGCGGTTGCTTCATCAAGGATCAAAATACCAGGATTGCGAATAGCTGCTCTAGCGAAGGCTAATAGCTGCTTTTGACCACCGGAAAGGTTAGTACCTCGTTCTCGTAACGGAGTGTTATATCCTTGGGGAAGCTGCTCGATAAATGGAGCAACGTTTGTTTTCCGAGCAGCCTCTTGAACCGCCTCAAGCGAATAGTTTTCTCCCAGTGAAATATTGCTTTTAACATCACCGGCAAACAAGAAGCCATCTTGTAAGATGACTGCCATGCGACGACGTAGCTCGGCCTGCGGCAGGTCTCTAATATTAATGCCATCCAGCTTGATTTCACCTTTATTAACATCATAGAGACGGCAGAGCAAGCGAATGATGGAGCTTTTACCGGCACCTGTAGGACCAACCAGCGCTACTTTTTCACCAGGCCGGATGGTGAAGTTGAGGTTCTTAAGAACATAGTCATCTTGCTTGTAGCCAAAAGTAACCTGATCAAATCGAATCTCAGACGCGGCTGTTTTTGTCCACTGTCGATCGCGTTTAGCATCCCTTAGATCTGAGGCATGACTAGACCCCTTTATCTGCAACTGCGGCACTACAGCAGATGCGTGGTCTCGACTTGGATCCTGAATTTCAACAGGAACGTTCAATAAATCAGTAATCCGTTCAACAGCAGTAAAACCGGCTTGAATCGAGGTGAATTTGTCGGCAAACTGTCGTAACGGGTCGAACAGGCGCTGAGCAAACAAAATAAAGGAGGCCAGTGTGCCAAAGTTGAGAGACTCTTGCATGACGAGATATCCGCCTAACCAAAGCACCCCTGCGATCGCCACCAATGCAATCCATTCCAGCGTGGCCGAAACAGCTGAGTCATGAAAGATCGTCTTGTCAATGGCCTGAACATACTGTCGATTCGTCTTGGCAAATCCTTGAGCGTTGTACCGCTCCCGACGAAACATCTGCACCACTTCGATGCCCATGATGTTTTCTTGCAGCGTTGCATTCAGCTCTGACAACTTGTCTCGCGCACGATAATTAGCCTTGCGATACTGCTGCTGAAAGTAGATGATCAACCAAGTGACTGGAATCAGCATCGCGATGAGCATCAGGGCTAGCTGCCATTGCAGGATGAACATGGTGACTGCAATGACGCCAATGGAAAAAATATCACTAAAGATGCCGACAGCTCCCGTTGAAAAGACGTCTCCCAGAGCATCCACATCACTGGTGAGTCGAGTAATCAGTTTGCCTACGGGAGTGCGATCAAAGAATCGAACTGCTAGGGAGGTGACGTGGCTGAATAAATCGTTGCGAATATTCGCTGTAATGCGCTGACCAACTTTCTGAACTAAGTAGCTTTGCCAGCCATCTAACGTAAGTCGGACCGTAACGGTGGCTAGCAGCAAAGCCACTAATAAATTGAGTCCTGTTTGCAGCGTCCTACCTTCTAAAAACCAGGCGACAGGTTCCTGACGAATGAGCGAAATGGCTTGTCCAATTAGAATGGGCTGTAGGGCATTTGCTAAAGAAAGCGGCACTAGCAAAATGAGCGGTACCCAAAGAAAGCGCCGCTGAGCTTTGATGTAGGGAAGTAAGCGGAGAAATAAGCGCCAATCGTTGCTGCGTTCTGAGAGCGCTGCCTCATGAGCGGATGATTTGGGCACGTTAGTGGCTGAGGTCATAGGATGAGCGATCGCAATAGGTCTTCAAACCAGGCTTTACACAAGCTCTGTCAGGGAACTCTGTCTGAGGGATCTAGATCTCGTTCTTCACCAACAGCAAAAGCCAACGCTGCATCAGATTCACGACATTAGGGCTTTCACAAATAGACGATTGGTCTTGTAGGGTGGGCAGCCCATGCCGCCTATCAACATTCCGTGTCGGTTCTAAACGTGAATTCTGTTGATGATATGTGCCGCATAGGTTATCGGCAAAGCGTGTACAGTCCTTAATCTATCGCAAGCATTCACTGTTCTGGGGTGAATTAAAGCGCAAATATTGCTGATTAAAGGCCCTAAACAGCCGCAGTCAGAGGTTCTCGGAGTTGACGCACAATGTCAGCTAACCCGCCAGGATTGACTCGATAGCTCACCGGATGAGCAATCAGCCGAGCTGTGCTCTCATACAAAACTTCTAACTCAGTGAGATTGTTTTCTCGCAGTGTGCGCCCAGTTGAAACTAAATCGACAATGGCTTCTGACATACCTGTAATCGGCCCCAACTCGACAGAACCATAGAGGGGCACGATATCAACCGGTAAATCAATGCTTTGAAAATAGTCGCGGGCACAGTTAACAAATTTAGAGGCAACGCGGCTATGGGCGGGCAGATCCAGTGCAGAACGATAGGGACTAGAGGCTTTCACCGCCACAGACATCCGACAGTGCCCAAAACCTAGATCAGCGAGCTGAGCCACATCAGCCTGTTTTTCGCGCAGCACATCATAACCCACGATGCCCAATTGGGCCTGTCCATGCTCTACATATACAGGCACATCTTGGGCCCGAACCAGTAGACCTTGAGCGTTACCGTCAGGCGTTTGGATTTGCAGCTGACGATTTGATTTATCTAGGAAGGCACTGAAGTCCAGTCCGATCGCTTGAAAACGATCAATGCTTTCCTTCAACAGCGCTCCTTTGGGTAGTGCAATAGTCAGCATAGGGATTTCTCTGGCAGCCGTTTCTGATCCTATCAGCCATCGGCATCGGTTTTCTTGAACAAGAAAACCGTAGGAATGAACACCCGTTCGCTATCGTATGAAATGAAGAGTTTTGTCAAAGACGTCAGTTAGGTTTCGCAATGGCTTCTGCTCCTGATTCATCGGCTTCTCAACCTGCCAACAGTTCTGAAACGAGCATGGCAACCAAAATACGCAACTTGCTTATCGTTAGCGTCGCTGTTGTTCTCTCCGTTTTAGTCGTGCTAGGCGTTCAGACTCAAACACCAGCTGCTTCTCTAGAAACATTGGCTGCCGAAGCAACGCCCCTAGAGGTTGCTCTAACCAACAACAAACCGTCTTTTGTTGAGTTCTATGCCAACTGGTGCACGTCTTGCCAGGCAATGGCAGGCGATATGGCAGACCTGAGAACAGCCTACGGCGATCAGGTGAACTTCGTTATGCTGAATGTTGATAACACCAAGTGGCTGCCCGAAATGCTGCATTATCGGGTCGATGGCATTCCTCACTTCCTATATCTAGACCCCTCGGGCGAACCTGTTACCACCGCGATTGGAGAACAGCCGAAAGCCATTATCGCCAGCAACCTGGATGCTCTCGTCTCTGGTGGAGAGCTGCCCTATCAATCTGGCGTTGGGCAACTCTCTGAGCTTGATCAGACAGCGCCGATAGAGGCAGCTAGCAGAGATAGAGGAGACGATCCCCGGAGTCACGGTGCTCAAGCGGTGAACTAATGAGAGGAGCGATCGCCTACAAAAGAGCTTCTTCTAGGGCGGCGATCGCATCGTCTAAATTGTCATTTACGATTTGAACATCAAACTCATCCGCAGCTGCCAGTTCAACCTGTGCCCGCGCTAGTCGGCGAGCGATCGCGGCATCATCGTCTTGTCCTCGATTGCGGATGCGACGTTCTAGCTCGTCTGGAGACGGGGGAAGAATGAAGATTTTCAACGCTGTTGGAAAGGATTGAGCAACCTGACGTGCACCTTCTAGCTCAATCTCAAGAATGACTTGATTTCCCCGCTCTATCTGCACCTCAACAGGCTGACGCGGCGTTCCGTAGTAGTTCCCAGCGAATTCCGCCCATTCCAGCAGATCACCCTGCTCAATCATCAATTCGAACTGTTCACGGCTTAAAAAGTAGTAGTGTTGCCCATGCACTTCCCCTGGACGGGGCTGACGGGTCGTTGCCGAGGTTGAAAGATAGAGATGCGGGTATTTCTCTCTCAAGTGACGCAACAGAGTTCCTTTACCCACTCCACTGGGTCCAGTTAAGACGATCAATCGACCTAGAGTCGATAATGCATGGTCAGCAACTTTTGGCGATAATCCTGAATCGGTCAGCGAAGGAACTGACAGAGAGGAATGAGAAATAAGGGTATGAGCCATAAGAATTAAGGAGATAGCGCCGAGCAACAGAATGAAAGCTTAAGATACCTAAAAACGGGCCTCTGCTCAAATATTGGGCAGGAGCTGTAGATGCGTCAGGTAGTTGAATTCGAGTTAAAAGGGCTACTGGGACCTTAATGCGTCTAAGTCTAATCAAATTTGGAAACTGGTTTGCTACAGGATAGCAAGCATCCCACTTCCATGCCTTTAATTAAGGGCCTGATCAAATAAAACTGTTGTCATGTAACGCTCTGCCCAAGCTTCTCCAAAGGCTTTTTCAAGGACACGACGGGTCTTATCATTTTGCTGCTGCTGAGTACAGTAGCGATTTTGGCCGGCTAAAATCTCGGCCTGTCGCTCGGGATCTGGGGCTAGAGCGATCGCCTGTTCACAATGAATCGTTAGATAGTCTTTGACTCGCTGTAAGAACTGCTGTTCTTCAGCAGGAGAGGCCGGACGAATAAAGACACAACTGTTTGAAAAAATATCACCCCAAGTGGGCACATCACGAGGCTGGCTAAAATCAGCACTCGGTAGGGCTGCGATCGCGTCCCGATAGGCGGCAGAAAGGGTGCGATCGCGACTCACTGGAGACAAATCGACAATGGCAGCGCTGACCTGCCCTCGCC
This sequence comes from Oscillatoria sp. CS-180, assembly GCF_028330965.1. Classification (GTDB taxonomy): domain Bacteria; phylum Cyanobacteriota; class Cyanobacteriia; order Phormidesmidales; family Phormidesmidaceae; genus Halomicronema. Next base: position 49,467 of record NZ_JAQMUB010000029.1, read on the forward strand.
CGCCGACGATGTCACAGCCAAACATCGGCAAATCATAATCTGGGCGGGGAAACATGACACAGTGCAGAATATCGAGCGACTTCCCAACCCGCGCCAGCTCTAGGTGGAGCTTACGAAACTGAGGCGTTTGGTAACAGGCATTCTCGATGACAAGCTTTTCTCCCTCTAGGCGACCTTCGATATAGCCCAAGTCTTCCGGAAGCTGGTAGGGCGACAAGGTCAAATGCTGCTGCCATACTGCTTCGATAATGTCCGCCAACTGGCGGATCATAGGATGCTGTTGTTCCCGAAGGGACGGAGCTGAGGAAGCAGTCATGGCTGTTGCTGAACCAGGTGCACAATTGATTTCAGCATATCAGTCTTCTGCGAGGCATCTTCAAGACGTGAACGCTTTGAAAACACTTCCGCTTGAGTTTCTCCTCGCTGAAATCCAAAAATTCTGAGCGGGATCAAGGACAACCGATCCCGCCCAAAAACGACTGCCTGTCTTAGCTATGGCAAGTACAGCCTTTATGACCACAGCCAGACCCTTCCATATGACCGCTAGCGCAAGCTTCACTGCAATAGTATCTGTCGTCTTTCTCAACGGCCTGACTGGTATCAACGATACATAGACAATCTTCACAAGCACACTTCATTTGAGTCACCGTTGTCATGGCAATCTCCTCAAGGATAAAATTAATAAACAGCTGAACAAGCGTTCATGCTTTACATAATAACATTTGAACATGTGTTCATGTATTGAGATCCAAAAGCTTAATGATTTGTTTGGTTGGCTTGCTGTTGAAATCGTTATCTGCCAAGCTGTCAACGTTTTGAGATTACAGGCTTAATGGTTGGCGATCGCCTCACGAATGAAGCTCACGAAGACTCTGGCTGTCTGCAACCACCAGCAGGTCCGCTTGTTAAAGACGTCATGACTTTGGAAAAAGCTCAGCGGATGGCGGAGTTTTTTGGTGTGCTGAGCGACCCCAACCGTTGGCGTATTTTGTCGGTGCTAGCTTTAGGGGAAACGCGCGTGCGTGATCTAGCAGAAGCTGTAGAGATGACAGATTCTGCCGTTTCTCACCAGCTGCGAATTTTGCGATCGATGCGCTTGGTCAGCTACCACAAACGAGGCCGCAACGTGTTCTACTGCCTCAAAGACGACCATATTTTTAACCTCTATCGAGAAGCTTCAGAGCACCTGGATGAACCTCAGGATCTTTAGGGCCGATCTCATAAGCTTTGAATTGCCTGTTTTAAAGATCTTTTGAACTATTCCAAGCCAAACGGCTATAGCCGTAAAACCGAGGCTTTCACTTAAGATATTTTCCTTGAATTTTAATTCTGCTGGCGATCGCGATAGTGAACGATAGTGGCCAAAAAACGTCGCCTCATACTCTCTTGAAAACAGTACAAATGACCTTCAATCTCATTAAGGATGAGCATTTTTCTCACTTAAGGCTATACAAAAACCTATGAAAAATGGCCTGGTGATTCTATCGCTCAAAGAACGGTATTGTGCCTATCAGAATTTCTTTTCCATAAACTCGATCTTGTAATTGACATAAGATTGCAATAAGCTTACGGTCATGACTTAAGAGCTGTTTTTGGCAGCAACAGATCAAAATTGCGTCCACTGTGACCGCACCAATGAAGGTTGAAATTAGCATGTCTAAGTTCGGCAGTTTTGAGGTGGCAGCATTGCCGCATTGCTGTTTTGGTGCTCTTTTACGGTAATTTTCTTGATTTCGAGGCAAGCCGTTTTTGGGCACTGAAAACAGAATTTCATGATTTCTCTGACGTATTGACTGACCTATGACGACGACTGCGCGATCGCCCCATACGCTCTCTAAGGTGCCTCGACAGCGGCAGCGGGTATTTCTATCGGCTGCTCTGCTGTTAGGGGGGCTAGGACTGGTCATTTTCCTGTCGCTTACCAATGGGTCTGTAGCACTGACTTGGTCCGAGTTAATGACGGCGGCACTGCGACAAGGGGATACCATCAACCAAACCATCCTGTGGGATTTGCGATTGCCGCGTGTGCTGGCGGCACTGATTGTAGGTGCGGCGTTGGGACTGGCTGGAGCATTGCTGCAGGGCATGTTGCGAAATGGGTTGGCCAGCCCGTTTCTGCTGGGTATTTCGGCGGGTGCGGGACTCATGGTCGTGCTCATTGTTGGTGTGGGACTAGTGCAAATTTGGACTCCCCTCGGCGCTTGGTTAGGCGCGGTGATCACGACGTTTCTGGTGTATCTCTTGGCTCGCACAGGCACGACCCTTTCAGTCGAACGGCTAATTTTGGGTGGGGTTGCCTTCAGCTCTTTTTTTGGAGCGATTCAGTCTTTGCTATTGCTCATGTCGCCGGATGGACAAATTCAAGCCGCGTTGAATTGGCTGATTGGCAGCTTAAACGGGCGCGGTTGGACGGAGGTGACGCTGGTTGGACCAGTGGTGTTGGTGGCTGCCATTGCAGGGTGTTTGCTGGCTCGCCAGGTCAATTTGTTGAGTCTGGGAGAAGATTTAGCAACTGGATTGGGAACGTCACTGCTGCGATCGCGCTGCCTGATCGGAGCCGTCGCTACCCTACTTGCGGCAGGTGCCGTCAGCATTGCCGGATTGGTTGGGTTTGTTGGCCTTATCGTGCCTCACGGAGTCAGACTGCTTGTGGGCACGGACTATCGCCTCGTGCTGCCCTTTTCAGCCTTAGGCGGTGCACTGGTGCTATCGGCAGCGGATCTGCTAGCCCGCACGGGACCAGTCGAATTGCCTGTTGGCGTGGTAACGGCCATACTCGGCGCTCCAGTATTTATTGGGCTGCTATATCGTCGTCGTCTGCGGGGAGGGGTGTGATTATGCCATTAGAAGCTCGTCATCTAGCTGGGGGCTATGGCGATCGCCCCATTGTCGAAGCGGTCAATTTAGCGCTGGCAGCCGGGGAATGGCTGAGTCTGTTAGGCGCCAACGGTTCAGGCAAGTCCACGCTGCTGCGACTCATGAGTCGTATTCTCCAACCACAAGCGGGCAATGTTTTGCTAGACGGACGAGACATTCACCAATTGTCGCCAACCGCAACGGCGCGACGATTGGCCCTACTCCCCCAGCAGCAAACCGTACCCGCAGGACTGACGGTTTATCAGCTTGTCAGTTTGGGGCGATCGCCTCATCAACCGTGGTGGCAGTGGGAATTGGATGCCGCTGGACGAGAGCAGGTCGAGAAGGCACTCCATTGGACAGAGATCGAGCACTATCGCGATCGCTCCGTTGCAGAATTGTCAGGCGGCGAGCGGCAGCGAGCATTTCTGGCGCTAGCGCTGGCGCAGGATCCGAAAGTGCTGCTGCTGGACGAACCGACGACTTTTTTGGACTTGCACTATCAGCTTCAGCTCCTGGAACTGTTGAAGCGATTGAACCAACAGCAGGGACTCTCGATTATCACAGTGCTTCACGACATTAATTCGGCAGCACGGTACAGCGATCGCCTTGCCTTAATGCGACAGGGTCATCTTTGGGGCATTGGCACACCAGCAGAGATGCTGACCCCTCAAACGCTACAGGACGTCTTTGAGATCGAAGTCGCCCTCATCGAAACCCCCGTTGGCTTACAAATCTGTCCGCTTAATGCCAGTGATATGTCTGCCAAGGAACTCACCGTCACGTCTTCCTAAGCACATTTCCCTCAATCTTTCCTCACACCTCCTCACATGTTGTATCCATCCATGAGTAACCAACCGCCATGAAACAGTCCCTGTTGATGAGAATCATTCTTTCTAGTGCAGCCCTTTTGACCTTGCCTTTTTGGATATTGGCGGGATCTGCTCACGCTGAAGCTGAGCCAGAGGAGATTTTGTTATCTAATTTTAAAATTCTGTCAGAAAACCATTCCAGTAGTTCTCCAAAAGCCAGTGTTCAAAAAACAAACGCTGATTTCGATCAGATTCATGCTTTGGACTGGCAGACTTTAGATGAGAATAGTTCTCTTTCTAGGTTGTCCGAAGAGGAGTCGGCTGGAGATGCACTGGCGATCTCCCGTTCGTCAAATCTTCAATCCGCTTCGTCCGAGAGCAGTCTGGCAACGTCTGATACTCAGCGAATCCTGTCCAATCCTCAGGCTGCCATTGATCCAATCGCCCCGCCTGCCCAATCGGCAACAACAGCCGTTGACATTGCCCAGGTGGAAGAGACAGAGACTGACGATGAAGAGGACACCGAAGCAGAAACGGATGACTTCTCAGATCCGGTCACGCCAGAATTCACAGGCGATACATTGCGGTTCACCGTCACCGGAACCCGGAACTTCATCCCGGTGAGAGAGCTGCCCGCAACTGTCACCGTTTTTGAGCTGGAAGATTTCGAGTTTTACCAGTTCCAGAATCTGCGAGATCTGTTGCGCTACGAACCAGGTGTCTCAGTGCGCGACAACCTGCAATTTGGCATTCAAGACGTCAATATTCGCGGCTTAGAAGGCAACCGTATTCTGTTTCAGCTCGACGGCATTCGGCTGCCCGAACGTTTTGAATTTGGTCCCTTTAACTTGGGTCGCGGCGATTTTGTGGATTTCGCCACGTTGCAGGCGGTTGAGATCTTGCGGGGTCCTGCTTCGACCCTGTTTGGCAGTGATGCCTTGGGTGGCGTTGTCGCCTATCGATCGCTCGAACCCCGAGACCTGCTCGGTGACGACGATGATTTCGCAGCTGACGTTTCTTCCATTTACATCAGCGAAACGGGCGGCTTAGATAATGTCGGACGGCTAGCGCTGAGACACGAAAACTCTGAAGCGGTCTTTGTCATCAGTCGCCGCGATGGGCGAGAGACAGACTCCTTTGCTGACGATGACTTTGTCGATTCCATTGATGCAGAAGGCACGACCTTGTACGGTAACTTTGTGCAGCGATTAAGCCCTGTCAGCAACATCAGTTTCATTGCAGAAGACCTGAGCCGTTATACCAATCGAGTCGAAGCAGACGGTAATCTGAGCTTGAACTTAACCGAAGAAGAAGACATTCTCATTGATCGAACCCGACTCAGCCTAACCTACGAGTATGACGATCCCGAGAGCGAATCTTTCCTGAACTTTGCCCGCGCGCAGGTTTTTTATCAAGATGCCGTCATCACTGAGCTATTGCGAGAAACGCGGGCTTCTGGATCGGCATTTCGCGGCGATCCCGTCTTCCGAGATACGGAAAACGAATTCGTGTCAGACAGCTATGGTGGCGATATCCAGTTGCGGAGTGACTTTTCTACGGGTACTGTCGATCATCGCCTGACCTATGGTTTGGATGTGTCGAATACGTTCAACTCTCGGCCTCGCGATCGCGTCGAAACCAGTCTCATTACAGGGGAATCCACCAGAGTCATTCCTCCCGATGTTTTCCCCGTCAAAGATTTCCCCGATGGCGAGACCCTCCGCTTAGGTGCCTATGTGCAAAACGAGATGGAGATCGGCCAGTTCGACATCATCGCGGGTTTGCGCTTCGACTATTACGACCTCACCACTGATCCCGACCAAGATTTCAACCGCAATGGTGCTGAATCAGTTGACCTGAACGCTTCTGCGTTATCCCCTCGAATTGCCGTTCTGTATGAGGCAACTCCCGAGATCTCTCTCTATGGTCAGTATGCCAGAGGCTTCCGGGCACCGCTTTACAGCGAGATCAACAGCGGATTCACCAACCTGACCGGTTCCTTCTTCAAGTATGAAACGCTATCGAACCCAGACCTGGAACCCGAGACCAGCAACAGCTTTGAGGTGGGCGTCCGAGGCAATTTCCCCCAGTTCGATTTTCGCGTCACGGGTTTCTACAACACCTACGACAATTTCATTGAGACGTTTGTCTTAACGGGACAGCGCTGTTTGATCCCTAACGCGGATCCCTGTCCTACCCTGCCACCCTTCCAGGGAGGATCTCAGACCGTCAACCAGTTCCAAACCCAAAACGTCGCGGAAGCTGAGATCTATGGCGTTGAAGTCGGGGGAGAATATCGTTTCAGTCCTGACGGTACCGGATTTAGCATCCTCGGCAGTCTGGCCTGGGCTGAAGGCAACAACACCACCGACGATGAACCCCTGAGCACCGTTGATCCGATTACTGCGGTTCTCGGTCTTCGCTATCGAGCACCAGAAGATCTATGGCGAGCGGAATTCATCAGCACAATTGTTGGCCAAGCCAGGGTCGGGGATGATGTGGATACCTTTGTCCCCGATACCTATGCTGTCTTCGATCTAATTGGCAGCTACAATCCCATACCTAACTTAGGGCTGAGTCTGGGAATCTACAATTTATTTGACACGGAGTACTACATCTATTCCGACGTTCGCAATCAGCCAGATGATGCACCTGATATTCAGCGGTTCTCTCAACCGGGAATCAATGTGCGATTCGGCGTTAGCTATCGCTTCTGATGACACTATCGGAGGGCAGCATCACTGCTGTCCTTCCAGTAGTCAGTCCTAAAGATAGGCTGGGTAGCATACCCGCCTCACCTCTATTTCCCGTCCTCTCGCATCATGGAGATCACTCACATGCAAACTCAGTGGCTAACTCGCGGATTCGGTATTGTGCTGGTGGGAGCGATCGCTGCCTGTTCCAGCAATCCTGAAACACCAATTGCTCAAGAGTCTGAGGTCGATGCTGCAGAAACCGCTGAATCGGTCGAGCCAGCCGAAACGGTCGAAACCGTTGACAAGGTTGTGGCCTTAACCTCTTTAACGGCTGACCTGGTTCACACTCTGGACGATGAGCGGCTAGTGGGCATACCCGGCAGTCCACTCTTGCAAGAGGGCGATCGCTTTGCAGGACTGGAAGTCGTGAGTGAAGGACGAGTCGAACCAGACTTAGAGAAAATCGTGGCCTTGGAACCCGATCTCGTCATCGGTGCAGAAGGCTTTCATGATAAGACACTGGAGCGCTTAAGTGAGTTGAATGTCGAGACCTTAACCGTCAACGTCACGGGCTGGGAAGCCCTGCAAACGCTCACGGAAGACTTGGCTCAACGTTTGGGTGCTGATCCACAACCCCTGATGGATCGCTACGCGGCTTGTTTAGCCCAAGCCCCAGAAACCTCACCAACGGCGCTTGTCCTTGTCAGCCGTCAACCGCTGCTTTCTCCTAATCAAGACAGTTGGGCGGGAGACTTCTTGAAGCAATTCAATCTGCAAAACTTGACTGCTGACCTGCAGGGAGAAAGCCCTTTTGAAGGCTATATCACGCTGCCGGAAGAGCAGGTGCTGACGGCTGATCCCGACATGCTGCTAGTGGTTGAAACGGGGGATAACCTCCTGGAACAGCTCAAGGGCGATGCCTTTTGGGGACAGCTCAAAGCCACTCAAACCGACGCCGTCCATACCTTTGACTATTTTGGTCTGGTCAATCCCGGTAGCCTAGCGAGTATCGAAGCAACCTGCGATCGCCTCTCTCAACTCTGATGTATTCCAATATTAAAGAGCTTGTCCAGAACCCTCTTCTTCTGAGAAGAAAGAGGGTTCTGCAATCTACCCTACTGAGGGATGGGTAGCTCAGGATGTAGAATCGTGGTTCGGGCCAAAGCATGCCTGAAGACTCGTTGAGATTCGGAGAGCGATCGCGTGACTAACAGCTTTGATGCCAAAACCACGCTGCCAGTCAATGGTAAGAATTACATATATTACAGTTTGCCAAAGGCTGCGGAGCAGCTAGGGGATATCAGCCGCTTGCCTTTCAGCCTCAAAGTTTTGCTCGAAAATTTGCTGCGATATGAAGACGGACGAACGGTAACGGCGGCGGATGTGGAAGCAATCGCGGCCTGGTTAAAGACCCAAAGCTCGGATCGAGAAATTGCCTATCGCCCAGCCCGAGTTTTGATGCAGGATTTCACTGGGGTTCCAGCGGTAGTTGATCTAGCCGCAATGCGGGATGCGATGGTGAACCTCGGCGGTGATCCTGAAAAGATTAACCCCCTGTCTCCCGTTGATCTCGTGATTGATCATTCGGTCATGGTAGACAGCTACGGTAGCGACAACGCCTTCGGTACTAACGTACAGCGCGAGTTTCAGCGCAACGGTGAGCGCTATGCGTTTCTGCGATGGGGACAAAGCGCCTTCGATAACTTTCGCGTTGTCCCCCCAGGCACAGGCATCTGCCATCAGGTGAATCTGGAATATTTGGCGCAAACGGTGTGGACTAAGGAAGACAATGGCGAGACGATCGCCTATCCCGACACGCTGGTTGGCACGGATAGTCACACTACGATGATTAACGGCCTGGCTGTTTTGGGCTGGGGAGTCGGCGGTATCGAGGCCGAAGCCGCCATGTTGGGACAGCCCATTTCGATGCTGATTCCCGAAGTGGTGGGCTTCAAGCTGACAGGACGACTGCCGGAAGGTGCTACCGCCACAGACTTGGTTCTTACGGTTGTGCAGATGCTGCGGCAGAAAGGCGTCGTGGGTAAATTCGTCGAGTTCTATGGCGACGGTCTCTCTCACCTAACGTTGGCAGACCGGGCCACCATTTCCAATATGGCCCCTGAGTACGGCGCAACTTGCGGGTTTTTCCCCATTGATGCAGAAACGCTGCACTACCTAGAATTCTCTGGACGTGAGCCGGAGCGGGTAGCCTTGGTGGAAGCCTATGCCAAAGCGCAGGGACTTTGGCGTGAGGATGATACTCCAGATCCCATCTTCACCGATACCCTAGAGCTGGATTTAGCCACTGTCGAACCGTCCCTCGCTGGTCCCAAGCGACCTCAAGATCGCGTGTTGCTCTCCCAGCTAGCAGAGCAATTCATGACTTCGGATTTTCCGGTCTTCAGTGGTTTAGGGTCTTACGTAGAAAAGCGCTCGGTTCCTGTGAGCGGTACTGACTATGAGCTAACGGATGGGGCCGTGGCGATCGCTGCCATCACAAGCTGCACCAATACCTCTAATCCTTCTGTCATGATTGGCGCGGGTCTAGTGGCCCGCAAAGCTCGCGAAAAAGGTCTCTCTGTCAAGCCTTGGGTAAAAACGTCCCTTGCTCCCGGCAGTCAAGTGGTCTCTGCTTATCTGGAGAAAGCAGGTCTCCAAGATGACCTGGATGCTCTGGGCTTTAACTTGGTGGGCTATGGCTGTACGACCTGCATTGGCAACTCAGGTCCCCTGCCTGAACCCATTGTTGAAGCCATTAACGCAGAAGACTTAGTCGTCGGTGCCGTGCTCTCAGGCAACCGGAATTTTGAGGGTCGAGTCAGTCCTCACACGAAGGCCAACTATCTGGCATCTCCACCTTTGGTGGTGGCCTATGCGATCGCTGGCAACCTCGCCATTGATCTCAAGAAAGATCCCATTGGTCAGGACCAAGACGGGCGTCCTGTTTACTTGAAGGATATCTGGCCGTCCTCTGAGGAAATTAAGGCGGTCATGGCCGATGCCCTAACGCCCGAGATGTTCCGAAGTCGGTACGGCAACGTGTTTACGGGTACGGAAGACTGGCAGGCGATCGCTGCTGAAGCTAGCCAAACCTACGACTGGCAAAACGACAGTACCTACGTCCAAAATCCACCCTTCTTCGAGGCGATGTCGGCAACCGTCAATGGCAGTAGTGCTACCGACATTACGGGTGCTCGTCCATTGGCGCTCTTAGGCGACAGCATCACCACCGATCACATCTCCCCGGCTGGAGCCATCACAGCAGATGGTCCAACTGGTCACTATCTCAAGGACAATGAAGTTTCTGTAGTTGACTTCAATTCCTACGGTTCCCGGCGAGGCAATCACGAGGTGATGATGCGCGGTACCTTCGCCAACATCCGCTTGCAGAATGAAATGGTGCCCGGTTCCAGAGGCGGTGTTACCCAATACATGCCAGATGGAACCGAAATGTCCATCTACGATGCGGCGATGCAGTACCAGGAAGCGGGCGTTCCCCTAGTCGTGTTTGCAGGGAAAGAATACGGTACGGGGTCGTCTCGTGATTGGGCCGCTAAAGGGACTCGTCTGCTTGGCGTCAAAGCCGTGGTAGCGGAAAGCTTTGAGCGTATTCACCGCTCCAATCTAGTGGGGATGGGCGTGTTACCGCTCCAGTTTCCTGAGGGCGTCAATCGCAAAACTCTTGGCTTAGACGGCACCGAAACCTTTGATTTGACCGGTCTCAGCGACGGCATTCAGCCTGGCATGACCGTCAAGCTTACCCTTAATCGAGCGGATGGTTCCTCAGAGTCGGTAGATTTACTTTGCCGTATTGATACTTTGGACGAAGTGGAGTACTACCGCAACGGAGGCATCCTACATTACGTTCTGCGTCAGCTGCTGGCAGCATAGGGCCGCACTTAGGCTAAAGCGACACTTTTGAAGCACTAAACTTGTTCAGACCAGAAGAGAGTCAGAACTTGCTGTTGCTTTTCTCGGTGGAGTCGGTGGCCCAGTCTGTGGGGAGATAACCCGTGGGTTCATCCCAACGGTCTTCGTCATCAACAGACTGCTGGTTGACGCTGTTCATAACCGAATCATTGATGAGGACTGCATCTGGCAGCATGACAGGAATTTCCTTTAGCGCCGCTAGAACTTCTTCAGCAGAGTTATAGCGCTGTGAGAAGTCGTATCGCACCAGTTTGCTGATGACGTTGCCCAGCGCAGGGTGGAGATCAGGCACTTTGTACTGCCAGATGAGTTCACCGCGATCGTCATAGGTCAGCTTATACGGTGACACACCTGCCAGGGCCTCGATCGCCGTCACGCCTACCGCATACAAATCGCTGCTAAAGCGCGGCATGCCAGCCGACTGCTCACTCGGCATATAACCCTTGGTCCCAATACCAATGGTGGATGTGACGTGGGCATCCGTTTCAGTCAGCTGATTCGAGATTTCCTTAACGGAGCCAAAATCGATCAGGACCAAGCGACCGTCTCCGGCCCGACGAATCAGGTTAGATGGCTTGATATCCCTGTGAATAACGCCGTGGCTGTGAACATAGTCAATCACAGGCAGAATATCCAGCAGAAAGTTCATGACCCATGCTTGAGATTTCGGTTGCCGGGAGACAAGTTCGCTTTTCAGCGTTGTTCCCTGGATCATCTCTTCAACGAGGTAAAAGGACGAGGCACTCTCAAAGTGGGCTAGCAGTCTTGGAATCTGATTGTGATGTCCTAGCCGCTCTAGCGTGTGAGCCTCAGCCAGAAAAAGTCGATGGGCTAGGTGATGGGATTGAGGATCATCGCTAACAATCTTGAGCCGCTTAACCACGCAAATAGGATTACCGGGGCGCTGAGTGTCAACTGCGGTATAGGTTTCGCTGAAACCGCCATATCCCAACACGGCAACGACTTGATAGCGAGCACCAAGGACAGTCCCTACCACTTCCGCTTGACGGGCCTGCAGCAAATCTCGATACTCTTCCTCTTGGCTAAGAATTTCCTGCACAATGGGCGAAGTAGCGTATTGCGCCAGGGTGTTGCGAAAACGCTGTTTGCGAAGCTGTTCGGAAACCAGTCCGACAGTGGAATAGCAGCCTCCACAAACTAACAGCGTTGCCGTCAACCCGGCTGTCGGCAAAATCCAATTCAACCCCACAAAACTGGCGTAGCTGACCAAGAGCCAGCCACCGCTAGCGATCGCCGTCCACATTAAACAACGCAGTGCTCGCTGGCTCCGAGAGAGTAGCAGAATAAAACCCGCACCAAAAACAATGACGAATCCAGCCCTTGTGGTGCTCTCCGGCACTAACTCTCGTAGCGCCTTGCCAGACCGTAGAGTGGCAATGTCATTCGCCAAAATTTCGACTCCGGCCATCGGCAACGGATAGGCAGTGCCTTTGGCGAAGGGCGCATTGTGAAAGTCTTGGTGCTGACTAGCCGTTGAGCCGACCAGAACAATCTTGTCCTCAAAGACCGCACCAGATTCTAAGTAGTTTTGCCAGAGATCTTCGTCGAGGATATACCAAAAAGGAATATGTCTAAAGGTTTGAGTAGGCCCCCAAAAGTGAATATTACTTCCTTTCACTTGGGGATAAGAAACATCAGCAGCAGTCAGAGTAGATTCAGCAAAACTCAAGATGTTGTCCCAATCAGGCGCAATTTCGCTGGAGATGTCCAGCTGAGCCGTGTAACCTTCCAGAGACTCTAGATAAACATGAGCCTGACGATGGATACGGCCATCCATCTCAATGGGGAAATTGATGTTGCCTAACCTGACTCCCGTTTGCAAAAACTGATTCGTGGGCAGCGTTGGCTTCAATAGAGAGCCTTGGCGTAGCTGGCTGTCTTCATATTTCATTGCCAGCGTGACGCGATCGCCATAGGTTTCTAAAACCGACGCTAGCCGCTCATCATCACCAGCACCATAGGCACTTTCTGTCGTTAGCAAAATATCCAGAGAGACGGCCTTCGCCCCAGCACCGATGAGTCGTTCGATCATGATCGCATAGGCTTCCCGACGCCAAGGCCACTGCTCAATGGGGGCCAGGGATGAGTACTGCTCAGGATCATTGCGATAGTACTCACTTTGGGCCAGTGACTCATCATCAATCGCCAAAATAATAATGTCGTCTGGGGCTGTTTTAGCACCCCTAATCTCAAAAAAAAAGGTCTGCGTTTGTCGCTCCCACTGCTGCAAAAACGGACTATTCAGCCCGGTCAACGCGGCGGCAATTGAAAGACAGCCGCCTGATAAGATAGCTTGCCAGGGAATTCGAAAGCGTTGATCTTCCTGAGTTTTTGATTGAGTTACCGTAGCAGAATTAACCATAGTGGGGCACCTTAAGTCATCCTGTCCCTAGGACGCTGAATAGATAGCAGTAGCCTTATAAGATCTGTGATATTGCTTAAAGTTGCATGCACCCGTATCCCACAATAACCTTTGCAGACCGCAACCGAATGATTTTCTCGACCGGCAGTTATCCGACAACGGCAGAGATCTCTATTTCTTCATCTCTTTTGGCTCAATCTATTCAGAAAACAGCCTTGTAAATAGGGTCCACTCAGGTCACTCTATAAGAAATATGGTACATTTGAACTCAGCTTTTTGATTCCATTCTCCTATTTAAAGCGGTAAACTCACTTCTGAAGCGATCGCATCAGATCGCGACATCTATGACAGAGAATGCTCAGCAACTGACGCTATTTCCCTTGAGTGATCATCAAGCTCCCCTGCCGAACTATAAGGTTCGAGAAAGCAACCGCGCCCGTCACGTTTCCCTCAAAGTTTCTTTTCAGGGGAATCTTGAGGTCGTAGTCCCCCAAGGCTTTAATCCCAAAGAAATTCCTGACATCTTAGAACGGCGACGGGGATGGATTACGAAAACGCTAAAGCGCATCGAAAAGCAGCGAGATGCTTTACCTGAGGAACACAGCGTTGAAAAACCAACGAGTTTGGAGCTGCGATCACGTGGTGAAATCTGGACCGTGGTCTATAAAAAAGCGCGTGGTTCAACTGTTGCCCTGACTCAAAGCAGCCCCCAAGAACTCACACTAAGGGGCAAAATTGACGATTCAGAAGACTGTCGGGAACTCTTGCGGAGTTGGCTACAGCGCAAAGCTCGGGCTGAACTCTCCCCCTGGCTTCAAGACATCAGTCAACGATGCGATTTAGCCTATAGCCGTATGACGGTGCGCGGTCAGAGCACTCGCTGGGGCAGCTGTTCCTCCAGCCAATCGATCAGCCTGAACTACAAACTTTTGTTTTTACCGTCTCATCTGGTGGACTATGTTCTCATTCATGAGTTGTGTCATACGGTCCATATGAATCACTCCAAGGCTTTCTGGCAGTTAGTCAAGCGCTACTGTCCTGAACTTGACCAGGTTAAATCGGAGCTCAAGAAAGGGTGGCAGTATGTTCCTAGCTGGGTAGATGCCTAGTTTTTTCTGGACCCCCCACAGCGGCTACCACGGCCATCACGTCAAGGGACGATTCTTTGAAGGCTGGTACTTGCGGCTGACGCTACCAGCGCACCATGAAACCTTTGCCTTCATGTATTCCATTGATGATCCAGATGGACAATCTCTTCTGAGTGGCGGCGCGGCTCAAGTTCTCGGTCCTGGAGAACAATATCTGTTCAGTTCTTTGCCCCAGGTCAATCGGTTTTGGGCATGGCGTCATCGTTTAGGATTGGGCCATTGGGGGCAATATCTTCACAATGCTCCTCGTACTCAATACCTACCTGCTGAAGACTTCAAAGCAGTCGTACAACGCGGTTATCAAGCGACAGCAACTCATCATCAAGGCTGTATTGAGGATATGGAGACGGGCGCGATCGCCCGCTGGAACTATGCGGTTAAGCCGATCTATGGTTGGGGGCCACCCCAGAGCATTTCCCTTGCAACAGCTGAGTGGCTCTCCTACTTTCCGATTTTTGAACCAGGCTGGCAAGTCCTGATGGCTCACGGTTTAGCAACGGGCTGGGCTGAATGGCAAGGGGAACGCTACGACTTTGAGGACGCTCCTGCCTATGCCGAAAAGAATTGGGGCGGAGCCTTTCCAGAACGCTGGTTTTGGATACAGGCCAATGCTTTTGAAGATAGCGATTTGACCATTACAGCTGCAGGCGGTCGGCGCCAGATTTTAGGACAATTCGAAACCGTTGGCTTAGTCGGCCTACACTTTCAAGGTCGTTTCATCACGCTCAGCTCTCTGAAAAGTTCAATGGCCTGGCGAGTCGAACCTTGGGGAGTCTGGCGAGTCGCCCTTCAAAACTATCGCTACCGCATTGTTCTACAAGGAACCGCAGCAGCGCCGCCCTCGCAGGTCCGGGTACCTACGCTTGAGGGATTGAAATTCCAGTGTTGGGATACGACTCACGGCAGGTTACGGGTTCAGGTGTGGGAGCGATCGCCCCTATTGGCTCCATCCGACTCCCTTATCCTCGACGTCAGCACTGATCTTGCAGGGCTTGAAGTCGGCGGTAGGGGTTGGGAAAACCTGTGGGAATTTTCCCGAGTGCGATAGCAAGTCAAGCGCTAGAGCAGGAAATAACCCCTTAACAGTCGTTTCTTTTAAAAACTCCCCAGGCTGGATTCGAACCAGCGACCAATCGATTAACAGTCGACCGCTCTACCGCTGAGCTACTGAGGAACGCAGATGCTATCTTAACGAGAGATGATGCCCTTTGGCAACTCCTTCGGAAAATTTCGTCAAAAACGCTCACGAGCCAGCATTAGGCTGTTGCTCAAGCTGTGCTCGCAAAGCCCGCAGACGATCATGTACGGCTGGCTTGAGAACGGTGCGCGATCGCTTCGACTTCTTCCCTGCTGCTTTCGAACGTTGGTGACTGCGTCCCTGCCGCACAGCCTGCTCCATATCTAAGGCTAGACGATGGGCTGACATCCACTCAGCACCATAGCCCGTTACCGTATGTCGGTGGGCCTGATCCGACGTCGCGACAATCACTCGCAGGTTGAAATATCGGACATCCCGCTGCAACTCAGCACACCATCTCTCGATACAGGTATCTGCCGTTTGCCCAAAATCGGTGTAGTGGATCGAGACATCCTGCGTGACGGTGTCTTTTAAGCCCCGTTGCTTCTGGTTGTAAGCGTCAAAGACGATCCGGGCTTTGAATCCCTGGTAAGCACTGTAGTTCGTAATTTCCTCTATCAGGCGATCGCGAGCTAATCCAAGACTCTCAACATCTCGAATTCGGCTTAGCTGCGGCCAAGCGCCAATGATGTTATAGCCGTCTACAAACAACAGCGGCTGAGGAATAGAAGGTTTCATGACTACAGGACATTAGCGTCGTTAACTACAGTAAAAATTTCTTAACATTACGCTAACTCATTTCGCTCGTATCAAGTGTGATGATTTTCACGAAATTGCTACGAGTCAAGAAATGCTACCCACCCATTCAAGACTTGAAAACTTTGGGCCTGCTTCGTTATTCTTCTAATACGGTTCGCATTCGTTGAGGATCACCTTGATCAATAACTCGACCATCTCGCAGTAGAAACGCGCGATCGCAATAATCCAGTTCAACTAAACGATGGGTTACCCACAAAGCCGTTAGATTTCGAGACTGCACTAGCATTTTGACTAGGGTGACCAGCTCTATTTGACTATCCGGATCGAGAAGAGCAGTGGGTTCGTCTAGCAGGAGTACGTCACAGTGACGCGCGATCGCGCCGGCGATCGCCACTCGCTGTTTTTGTCCACCACTCAAAGCGTAGATGGGCCGCCTGACTAAATGGGCCAAATTGACCGCAGCGAGAGCTTCCGACACCCGACTACGAACCGCTGCCAGTGACAAGCGCTCATTGACCAAGCCAAAAGCAACATCAGCCCCAACGGTTGGCATGACTAACTGATGGTCTGGATTTTGGAATACATATCCAGACGAGCCACCGATATAAATTTCACCCGTTTGAGGCGTCAAAAGCCCCGTTAGAAGCTTCAACAGAGTTGATTTACCACTACCGTTGTCTCCCAGCAGCATACAGAACTCTCCGGGATAGACCGCTAGCGAACATCCCTGCAATACCTTCGCTTCAGGAGACCATTCAAAAGCAACGTCGTCTACTTCAATGGCAGGGGCGTTATTCGTTTCAGCCGCAGGACTCGTCATCCACAACCCATCAGCAACACATCCAGTAAAGGCGCACAGTTGTGCGCTCCAGCCTCAATTGCCCCATGTTCGCATCGGCGAAAAATCACTGAGAACTTTCACCCATCAGAGCGAAGAAACCAGGTGGCTTTCCTGAAGCAGATGCCGTCCCCGACTTCTCATAAAACTGAACAGCCGCAACTTCGCTGACTAAAACACTGACATGCTTGTCAGGAACCTGGTCGCAAGTTAGCTCAAGCGTTACAGTATTGCCCCCTTTAAGAGCCTCAGTAATCTTCTGATATTCTGCTTGGGCCCCCTCCAAAGTTTCCTTCTGAACCATGATGGGTAATGGCGAATGCTTTAAGTTGACTTCTAGCGTATGCATAAATTGACTTTGCTAAGTACTCAACTAGTATCTCAGAGAAATTAAGAGGTGTGTGAAATGAGTAGAGGGGGTTAAGGTTAAATGAGCAAGCAATGAATAGAAAGAGAGCAAATAGTTGCCAAGATAACAGCGTATAAAGCGTTGTTGTGGGTCTTATTCATTCAAGTCTCGATTAATCTCCATACGTTTAGACCCCTAGTCTTAAATTTTCCTAAATCTTATTTGCACTATTTATTCGTGATCCCAAACAGGATCAATGCCTTTCGGTAGCTGCAGAGAAAGAATTAATCCCTTATAGTAAAGAACAGTTAAGACAATTCATATTGGCGATAAGTATTTCTACTTATGTGATAGATGGCTTCATCGTCGATTGTCTGTACTTATTTAGTAGACTCATTTTTTGGAGAATCGCGCTATGACCATAGCAATGGGACGAGCGCAAGCCCAGCGAGGATGGTTCGACGTCCTCGATGACTGGCTAAAGCGCGACCGATTCGTCTTCATCGGCTGGTCTGGTCTGCTGCTGTTCCCCTGCGCCTACATGGCAATCGGGGG
>NZ_JAQMUB010000030.1 GCF_028330965.1 Oscillatoria sp. CS-180
CTCTCAGGCGATCGCGCGGGGAATCACAAAGACGGGCGTGACGGTTGAGATGATGAATCTGCGCTCAGCCGATCCGCAAGACGTCAACGAACTAGTAGGACGAGCGCGGGGCCTTGTCATCGGCATGCCACCGGCATCAGATGCAAAGGGTGCCCAAGCCGCTCTAGGGACTATTTTCGCTGCGGTCAATGACAAACAGGCTGTGGGTCTATTCGAGTCTTATGGTGGAGATGATGAACCCATCGACACGTTGACAACGCGATTCCAAGATCTAGAACTTCGCATTGCCTTTGCCCCCATCCGAGTTAAAGATACTCCTGACGAAGCAATTTATCAGCTTTGCGATGAAGCTGGGACGGACTTAGGTCAGCTGCTGGCACAAGCGAAAAAATTGAAAAAGTTGAAATCCCTTGATGCTGACTTGCAGAAAGCTTTGGGACGTATCAGCAGTGGCCTTTACATTATTACAGCTCAGAAGGGAGACGTTTCCAGCGCTATGCTAGCTTCCTGGGTCTCTCAAGCTAGTTTTCAACCGTTGGGCTTCACAGTCGCCGTTGCTAAGGACCGGGCAATTGAGTCCCTGATGCAGGTCGGTGACACCTTTGTGCTGAACATTTTAGAAGAGGGCAACTATGCGCCTCTGATGAAGCACTTCCTGAAGCGCTTTCCACCGGGTGGCGATCGCTTCGCAGGCATCCGTACCCGCCCCGCTCAAAACGGCTCTCCCATTTTGGGCGATGCTTTAGCTTATCTAGAATGTACTGTTACCAGCCGCATGGAAGTCAGCGATCATTGGGTTGTTTACTGCACTGTCGAAGAGGGTAAAGTATCTGACCCTGAGGGCATGACCGCAGTTCATCACCGTAAAGTAGGTACCTACTATTAAGACAATCCAACGCAAATAGGACTTACGAAGAAGGGTGCATTTCTAGGAATGCACCCTTCTTCATCCTGCCAAGAAGCCCGTCACCTAGACGTAACCGTGCAAAAAATCGTGGGGTTCATCTTCCCAGCAAGGCTCAGGATACATCCGAGCTAAATAACGATGAACATCGAGAGTGATGTCTTGAATCAGATCATTGTCAAAATCGAAAAGCGCTTCCAGAGCCTGGCGATCGCCCTCCCGCAGCTCTGCCAAAGGACTGGCGTGATGAACATCCAGACTTGGCGAAGTTACTTCGATTGTCTTAGCTGTGGGCAAAATAACGCTCTCGTCTGAACGCGACAAATACAAAGCATGAGTCGCGTCATGAAACGTCGTAGCGTATGAAGTTTGAACTGTCAGTGCAAACGATTGATTGTTGTTGCCATTCCCCCAAACCCTTTTGTTCCAAAAGGGAATTTCGGGGTTCCGTGAGATTAACCCTTCATCCATTCGATTTGATGCTGCCTAAATAAGACTGGTCCGACGAGCGCCAGAACTGGTAACGTACAGAGATTTAAAGACCCTACGATTTTGCAGAGTTTTTTGCTCTGGGTTTCGCTAAAAACAAAGCCCTAACGCCTATTTTCCAATCAAGTTCGGAACTGCGGACACCCTTCGGTAACTCTACTGTAACTTGCTATCGAAGTTTAAGGTGGGGTTATCCCCATATTCCATCTATTTTTTTGATGTTGATGACAAATTCTCGCTGGATGTACCAGGGGCAAATCTTGCTATCGTTTGAGTCTGAACGCTCTGTTTATTCTCAGCGTTAGGAACGGGAACTTATTTAAGTATCAACTTTGAGCTTTGGATTCGCTGATAACTCAATCATTCAAAACTCAAAACTGAGAACTTAAAATTCATTCCTTAATTGTCTGATAATTCCTTCATGAAAGGCTTGATGGCAACGTACACAGGTCCTGAGGCACTAGCTCGCACTGAAAGACCTGAGCGAATTGTTTTTCTAAAACAGGTTGAACTTGCAGTCGATCTAAACCCTGCTGAAATTCAGAAAGACTACCCACAGCTTTATCGGCAATACCGCAAGGAACGATGTGCTGAAACCCTGATAGGTCTGGGCAAATATTCAAGGCAAACCCATGCATTGTGATCCAACGACTCGCTTTGATACCGATCGCAGCTACTTTTCGGCCCTCAACCCACACTCCAGTCAATCCATCCGAGCGTTCTCCATCAATCTCAAAAGCCGATACGGTTCTGATAACAACCTCCTCTAGCTGCCGTAAATACCAATGAAGGTCCGGTCGATGTCGGCGAAGGTTAAGAATTGGATATCCCACTAGTTGTCCAGGACAGTGATAAGTGACCTCTCCCCCGCGTTCAATCCTCACGACAGGAGGCATGTGTGCGTTGGGTGTGAACTTCAAGAACGACTCATCAGCACCCTGTCCCAGGGTATAAACAGGAGGATGCTCAACGAGTAATAGAGCGTCTGGCAGGTCAGGGTTTTGACGACGAAGATGCAATAGGTTCTGCTGCCATCGCCAGACAATATCGTAAGAAACGGTCTCTAAGCGATAGAGCCAGCAAATGCGTTTGGCCATACCTTTGTTCGAATGAAGTGCGATCGAGGAAGCCACGGCTAATCCTGCTTTAATACTCGACAGAAATTTTCGTGAGAAAGAAATAAAAAAACATTACCGGTTGCAAAGGATTCTGAAGGAGACTGTCGTGCAGAATACAAGGTGTTAGGGTGAAATCATAAAGGAATATCGTACGGAGGCGACTCTATGAAGCTCGTGATTCAAGGTAAGAACATCGAGATCACGGATGCCATCCGCAGTTATGTAGACCAAAAGATTTCCAAAGCCGTCAGCCATTTCAGACATTTAACGCATGAAGTAGACGTCAATCTATCGGTCGCTAAGAATGCTCGGATTAATCCGAAGCAGAATGCGGAAGTGACTCTATATATTGATGGAGCTGTTGTACGAGCTGAGGAAAGCAGCGAAAACCTCTACGCCAGCATTGATTTGGTCTCCAACAAGATAACTCGTCAACTGCGGAAGTATAAGGAAAAGCGTCAAGGCCGCAAATCTACGTCTGTCAAGCCTAACGATGCATTTGTGACAACTGAAAACCCAAGCGTGGACGTTTCTCAGTTACTCAACAAATCACCCGAGCTTCCAGAGGCTGTCGTAAGGACCAAATACTTCTCAATGCCACCGATGACTATTAACGAAGCATTAGAGCAGCTTGAACTGGTCGATCACGACTTCTACATGTTTCTCAATTCAGACACGGGGGAAATCAACGTCATTTACGAACGCAATCATGGTGGATATGGACTGCTTCAGCCAAGACATAACCATCACTCCAAGGAGACCAGCCCTCAAAGTCGAGTAGTCTCTGTGGCATAGCTTAGCGTTCTATAATCAACTGCTAGTTTCCTCTAGATAACGCCGTCCCGTTAGATTGCCTCCAATGAGGTGCTCTAACGGGACCGTTTTGTCTCAGTCAGTTCCTCAGTTTCAAGAAAAAGCTGTCGTCAATGAATTTGAGGGTGTTGCTGAATTTGGGGATAAATGGATCAGTTGTCGTCTTGGCATAGTCGCCCTATATCTCCTGTCTTGAGCGGCTTTAAGCCGTGATTCCTTGGTAAAAAGGAAGCAATTATCTCTATTGATGAGCAACGCCAACCTCAGATAGTCAAAGATATTAGACGACTAGCCGTAAGAGAAACTGTTCTGGCCTTCTGTCCTTTGCGATGTGTCAGGAATCAAACAGTGCTGGACTTATTGAGAAGTTCATCCAATTGTCCTTGTTGCTCTAAGGCATATAAATCGTCACAGCCGCCAACATGACTATCATCAATAAAAATTTGAGGGAGTGAGCGTCTACCGCCAGCTCTTTGAGTCATTTGCTCTCTGGCTTCTTCGTCTCCATCAATACAGTATTCGGTGTAGGCGATCGCCTTCTTCTGGAGCAGCGCTTTAGCACGAATGCAGAAAGGACAGGTACTCCATGTGTAAACTTCTACGTTGGGCATTGCCATAGCGCGAAAACCTCAGATAAGATACTGCTTTCTTCCGTTTATCCTAACGTTTTAGAGTATCGTCAGCTTTGTCACCAATTCACCGTTGCTGATAGGGAATATCACAAAGTCATCGTTTTCTGTCTCACTTTAATGGTGTCTGGTTTGGAAAGTGCACCTTTAGACAAGCACATCAACTTCAATAGTTATTATGTGATTCTTAAGTTTGATATTAGGTTTCGTAATCCAGGTAAGAATAGGCACAGATTAATAGGTAACTTCCATGAGATATGATAAACACTATTGTAGAAGACGCCCGTAAAGCTAATTGATCTTGTCTTGATAAAGCCTGCGTTTGACTACAATCCAGTTGCTGAATCATACTTTTCTCTTAAGAATGCTCGTCTTTTATGAAGTATCTTATTTGACAAAGCACTACAAAGAATTGTCCCGCGTAAAGCAAGTCTCAGTAATGACTTCGTTTGTTTGTCGCTATTTTGAAACAGCACATGGGTAGACTGTCCGTAACTGAAAGAATCAAGGTTTCAAGATT
Source organism: Oscillatoria sp. CS-180 (assembly GCF_028330965.1). Lineage (GTDB taxonomy): Bacteria > Cyanobacteriota > Cyanobacteriia > Phormidesmidales > Phormidesmidaceae > Halomicronema. Next base: position 4,474 of record NZ_JAQMUB010000030.1, read on the forward strand.
AAGGTTTTCGGTTTGCATCTTTGTCTAGTGGTCTACCCCTCTATGTCATGGATTTTTAGTAATGACATCAATTAGGATAAACAAATGCTGATTAGGTATCCTTATGAATAGGGTTTGCCCATGAGGGTGGTTTTGCGTCTTTCGATTCAGGTTGTTGATTGATATAAGAGACTGGAGATCATGTTCGATCCCAAAACGCTGAGTGAATATGCACTCTCACATATGGACTCTTCAGATGAAAACATTCAGAACAGTTTGAACCTATTCCAAGTATTTCGGCGGCTATACGAACAAAACCCCTCACTGCTGAACGAAATCCTCAGCTTGGCAGCAGTAGATAAGCAGATGCCTGTTCGCCCAGACAACTTTTCATATGTGCTGGGGTTAGTCACTGACAAACAAGCACTCCTCATCACAAACGTTTCTGGAGACAGATCTCAGATTTTCTTACAGCCTCATCTTCAAAACCAAATTTGGACATTTGGCCGCGACCCTAATAAAGCCTCTCTGCCCATTCGCGATCGCCGTCTTTCTCGATGTCACGCCGCTATCCGCTACGATTCGGCTTGTGGGTTTGTCATTTACGACCTCAACAGTACTAACGGCACTTACATCAATGGTGTCCGTATCCGACAAAATCATCTTCTAAAGGATGGCGACCTAATTCGTTTAGGCAGCATGAATTTTGGCTTTTTCACGGGTTCTGACTTTCGCCGGGTTGGTTGCCCTTCCCCAGAAATCGTTCGGATGCTCAGTGAATCTTGTGTTCCACCCACCTCTCCCATGGAGATGATGGACGTAACGGAAGCAGAAGATGAAGACACTCTGCCGCCGAATTTAGAACAGACGCTGCACTTCATGAATAGAACGGAATTCATGAGTGAGCAGGATTAGCTTTACTCCAAATGAGCCGTCGTTAGTCCACTAGAACAAGACGGCGAGCACCGGGCTATAGCTAAGTACTTGGATGCTATTGGGTGCACAAGCCCAGATAGCTCAAACTATACTTTGATCCCCTTCTCAGTCGTGTCATAGAACCCACCTACAGGGGATTGATCTGCGCTTCTGCCCGGCTAAAAACCAGCCAATTCCAATTATCTCAGGCCTCTTGATAGGTCGCTCTAATCAAATCAATCCTGTTCTGATGGGCAGTTGTTCTGTCAAAAACATTGCCTGATTGAGCGGCCTTTCGGATCAAATCAGCTAACGCTTGCCTTTCAGTATCTAAGGAGGACAGCTTTTTAGCGAGCATTTGCCAGTCATCAACATCCACAAATTCACCGCCACCGTGGGGATTTACAAGTTCAACGGGATAGGCGCTTTCGTAGCCGATAATGGCACAACCTAGAGCAAGGGCTTCAATCAAACACCTCGGCGATTCAGGGGTTTTGTGACAGAACAAAAAGATGTGAGCGTTGCGGACAAACTCAACAACTTTTTCCCGCTCAGCCACGTAGCCTGGAAACGAGATATGGTCAGAAATTCCCAACGACTCCGCTAGATCTCTCATCTCCGATAATAAGGGCCCGTCCCCTATCCAGCTTGCCTGAACGGGTGTCCCTGATTTAACGAGCGTATCGATCGCGCGTATCCAGTCAAGAGGTCCTTTGATCTCAGCAGCCCGCCCTGCGTAGCAAATCCGCAGCGGATTGTCTTTAGACAGGACAGACTCTGCCTTTTGCTCAAGTTGAGAAGGGGTAATCTTCTCTTCACCTGTGACAGTTACGTGATAGATCAGGTTAGCCTTTCTGCAATAACGGGAGTATTCGTTGTAAGCATCTTGCCCCTGGATGAGTGCCATATGAGACTGGCGAAACAGATGCTCGTGGTACCGCTTCATGAGCGGTAAAGAGAGCGAATCCTTTATGAAGCGCTTTAGGAAAGGCTTCTTGCTATAGCTAATCTTCGCAACCTTGTGGTAAACGACATCGGCAGAGATAACATAGGGGCGATCTTGCTGAATAGCTTCTAAACAAGCTACAGCGGCCCAGTCTCCCACTAGGGCATGGGGAGAAAATTCCAGATATTGGGATTCCTGAATTCTTTTACTTAGGAGCGATCGTACTACAGAATAATTTTTGATAAAATCGTTAACTTTAAAAGCTTCAGGTAAGGGTAAAAACTCAAGCCGATGCCCATAGGAAAGCTTTTCAACGGGATAGCATTTCTGCAAACCAAAATTGTTGTTATCAGTTGTTACTGGACAGGCCAACGTGACTTTCTCAAAATTTTTGAGATATATCTTTAGAGCATCTAACCAATCAATATCAATCAGTAGCTGCCCATCGACGCTTCGAAGGACGCTGGGAAACACCTGAAGTACTTGTTCGTGCATAACCTTCTTGCAAAATCTAGTATTGGCACCCCCGGCTCATCGAAACCGACTTAAACGAACTAGCGCGATCGCCGCGCTAATTTCGTCTTCAGTTGAAAGCTTCTCAGAATCAGTTGTGAGATCGATCACCAGAAAACGAACCTAATTTCAAGCATTGCTTCCAAAGGAGGAAGACTAGCATTGGGTCCCAATCAATCATAACTTTGTGAGTTAGTAAACGGATTACGAATCTCCAAAACAAAATCTTATTGGAATTCAGGGTTCTATGATGAAATCTTCTTCAGCGTTGATAATACCTTGTGCGGCAGTCATGATGTATCGGGATATCAAAGTGGGAAGCTTATTTCAGGAAATGTCCCTCCAGAGACAACCCACCAGGATGTCAATCGCTCGTCGCGGGTTGGGAAAGCTGTATATCAGCCCTAGTAAAGATAGCCCTTGAGGTAATACACTCAATGTCCTCAATTAAAAAATTGGCCATTCAAGGCGCGATTTGGACATTTTTAGGATATGGCATGGGCCAATTCCTACGCCTTCTGAACAATCTTCTGCTTACCAGAATTTTGGCTCCTGAAGTGTTCGGATTGATGGCATTGGTGACCACTTTCCGAATAGGACTTGAACTGTTTACAGATATTGGAATCATACAGAATGTTATTCAGAGTAAACGAGGAGATGATCCAGACTTTTTAGATACCGCGTGGACTATTCAGGTTCTTAGAGGCTTTTTAATCTGGTTTTGTGTCTGCCTTATATCCGTTCCTTTAGCAAATTTCTATGGCGAACCTCAGCTTTGGCAGCTGTTGCCCGCTACAGGAATCACTAATTTAATCACTTCATTTCAAACAGTCCGAGTCTACACTCTAAATCGACATATCCAATTAGGAAAAGTCACTATATTTCAGTTTTTAGAGCAAGTTGTTTCGATTGTTGTTATGTTGGCAGTCGCCCTAATATATCCTTCAGTATGGGCAATTGTTGTTGGTACTATTGCAGGCTCTATTTACAAAGCTGTATTCTCTTATGTTTTATGTCCTGGTCCTCGCCATAAGTTTTCCCTTGAACCGGAAGCCAGAAAGGAGATTACGGATTTCGGTCGCTGGATATTTCTAACCAGTATTTTTATCTTTTTAGGCGATCAAGCCGACCGTTTGATTCTTGGAAAACTAATTCCAATTGAAGTTTTCGGGGTTTACAGCATTGCTGTCAACCTGGCTCTGTTACCCGTTCAAGTTGTTCAACAGCTGGGCTTCAAAGTCATCTTTCCCGTGGTTTCCAAACAGGCAGACCTACCAAGAGATGAGCTAACACAAAAGATCGTCAAACAGCGCAGAATTCTGCTAGTAGGGGTCTATCTCATTCTGATTCCCTTCATGTGTTTTGGCGACTACATTATTGATTTTTTGTACGACGAGAGATATCAGCAGGCGGGCTGGATGCTGCCAGTTCTAATGCTGGGACGATGGTTTGCCATGGTCAACGAAACCTCTGGCTCTTGTCTGCTGGGAATTGGTAAACCGTCCTACACCGCTAAGAGCAGAGGCATGAGCTTTTTCTTGTCACTCGTTGGCATCAATGTAGGGTTTGCTTTATTTGGAATTGCAGGTGCAATTTTTGTCGTTTCTCTCACCAATCTACCGATCGCTTTCTACCTCAGTTATGCGCTCTTCCGAGAGAAAATCAATCTGGTTCGCCAGGACATTGTTCTTACCCTCCTTTTAATAGTGATTGTGATAGCAGTCCTATTCAGTCGCAGTGCTCTTGGCTTTGGTAGTCCTTTTTCTGGATTGATTGCGAGCTGAGTTGATCAAAATTAGCATTCACAATCTGGAAAAGGCTTTCAAGCCTTGAAGAATACTCAATTACGGTGTTACTTAGGTCGTCTCCGTCACGAGAGTTTGAGTCACTTAAACTCTTGTGCAAAGTTAAAGTGGCAAGGGCACAGACTTGTTCAAGGCGTCAGCGTCAAATTGCCCTTCAGCTTTTTAGTCACCTCGTGGGTGTTAAATCTACTTGCTGTCCCTATCAGCCCTTAACAATGCCTCTTATTTCCAGAACCCGTACTCGGTGGTTAATTGTTGCTTTAGCTTTGAGTGCGATCGCGTTTTCTCCTGTCCGGGCACAGTCTCAAGAGCTATGTGAGCCGGATGGCAATTACGAATCACCTTCTGAAACACTACGGACAGTCGAACTGCCTGAATTAGGTGTTTCTGTCTCTATTCCTGAAAATTACCGCACCATGAAACTTCAGAATGGAGCTGTGCAGATTCTTCACCCTGACGATTTTGAATGGATTCAATGCGTTGCAAACGGCGGCAGGGGTGGAGGTGGCTACTACTTTGAAATGATTCAGAAGGTCATGCCCGACCCCACACTGAATTTACAAGAACAGGCTAGTCGCATGATGGGCAGCGATATTCAGATTATGGCCTACCAGCAAAATGGATTAGAGGGCTATATTGTCAATTCCGTTTATGGGTACAATGTGGCATTTTTGGGAACAATCCCCGGCTACCAACATCTCATCGAGGTGTCAGCAGGTTGCGACTGCGAAATTGAGGTTGAGGCAGTAACGGACCTCTTGTCGGAAGTCCGTCCCCTCTAGGCTTGTGCATTTAATCGCATCTAGGTGCACAAGCTTAGAGCCAAATGGCTCGCTGTCTTACCCTAGCGGGACTGGCAACGTCTTATATTCCCTAAAATTCAATCCTTGTCCTCTGGAGATGCTTCTGGACCACTTGGAGTCGAGGTAACATTATCAGCGCTGACATCTAGGGCGTAATCTAAAGGGGCGTTTTGCGTCGAGACCACAACGATCTCATAATAACCAGACTGAGGTAGCTGACCTGACCAAGTGCGATCGCTCGAATCCTCTAGCAATACAGGAATCTCATCAGTCGGATTGGGGACATAGACTGAGAGGCGAGTACTCTGAGGTGGAGCCTGTAGGTTAAGCCGCATAAATTGACCTTCGCTGAGGTTGATGGTGTAGATCCGTCCCTCCCCAGCATCTAGACGATCGCGCAATGATTGACCAAATTCTCCACTGCCGAATTGGATTTCTTCGCGACGTTCGCCTGATTCAATCGCTTGAACGCGATCATAGGCCAGCCCATGCCAAATTTGTCCAATAGGCTGATCAATGAAATCCTGAGCCGCATTTTGTGGATATAGATAGGCAAACTTAGCATCTGTCAGATCGTAGAGGGCGCGACTGCCAACAAAGTGCTGATTGACTTGCTGACGCCAGCGATCGCGATCAGCAGCGCTAAAACTACCCAATCTCTTCCGAGCCTCAGTGCTAAGGTTGTTCTCTAAGACGGTCAAAACTTCGTTGGAGATGCTGTCCCACTCAGCGCGTAGATCAGCGTCTTCAGGGCGATCGCTGAGCGCTTGTCCCTGCATTTGAGGAAATTGCGCGAAGAACAACTGATCGGTTAGCTTAACCAAAAACTGATTGTTAATCTGAAGCGCGTCCCTACGCTGCTTTAGGTCATTTTTTCGAGCTTGCTCTTCAGTCGAAAATGAGGGATTAGACGGTTCATTGGTTTCCTCCCCTGCAGAGGTTTCAACGTCGCCTGAATTAGATAGCGTTGTGGATCCGGTAGGATCCCATCGACTGGCAAGCCACCAGACTAGACTAATAGAGCCAATTAGCAAAAACAAACCTAGAAGCGCTTGCCAACAACCGTTAGTGTTTGCTGAGCGCTTTTTGCTAGGCTTAGGGGCTGAGCCAGGTGGAGCGGCAATGGTACTAGGAGGCGTCACCCCTCTACCTGGGGCCACTGCAACTGTGGGCTCGACATAGTTGTGGTTGGTATTGTTAGGTATGTAGGTCGGTGTGGCGTAAGTGTCAGGGTTGGACAGGGCCTTGCTGATCGCTGAGGCCGAGGAGTAGCGATCGCCCACCCGAGGCGCTAGCATTCGATTCAAGAGTTTTGTCAGGCGAGGACTCAGAGAGACATACTGCTGCCAGTGCCATTGCTTGGTGTAGCGATCGTACAGAACGTCTGGACTTTGGCCCGTCAGAAGCACCAATGCTGTGACTGCCAAGGCGTATAGATCGGCACTTGGAGAAACCTGCCCAGCTTCTAGCTGTTCTTCTGGTGCATATCCAACTTTACCTAGGCGTGTCGGAACAGTTGTAGCTCCTACTTGCTGCTGTACAGCGGTTGCCAATTGTTTGACACCGCCAAAATCAATTAGCACAGGCAAGCCGTCACTATTGCGCTGAATCAGGTTGTCTGGAGCGACATCTCTGTGGACAACACCGACACCATGAAGATAGTCAAAAACGGGCAGAATTTGCTGAAGCATTCGAATCACTTCGGATTCAGAGAAGCAGCTTCCTGAAGTTAGACGTGTTTCCAACAGCTCTTGGTAGGTTGGCCCTTCTACATAATCTTGGACTAGGAAAATGCGTCCCTGATAATTTGTTTGAACTCTCAGCAGTTCTCTAAACCGAGGAATCTGGGGATGATTCAGTTGATAAAGAACATCCGCTTCCCGCTCGAAGAGTTGTTTCGCCTTTTGTAACCCTGCCTCATCATTGACTTGGGGAAAAAATTCCTTGAGAACACACAGTTCATTGAAGCGGTTGATATCTTCAGCCAAATAGGTGTAGCCAAACCCACCTCGACCCAATTCACGCAGAATCCGATATCGGCTACCCAATAATTGATTAGAGCTGTCCATGCCGCCCAACGTCATCGTGTTTCTCCCAAGATCCTGTGTGCAGCGTATCGTATTGACCAAGAGGTGGAATATCCTCTGATCGTGCTGTCTAGTTATAACTTGCCATCTTCTTTTCCGGGTCAGACTAACGACTCAGAAAATACAGTTATAGACACTCGAAGACACCTTTCCTGAAAGCAGACGCCACAAAGTTTTATCAAGCATTTGCGACAATTTCTAGAATGCTGTTCCAGACCGAAGCGCATTCAGCTAACGACGACAAAACCTAGAATGGACCACCCAAGATTAATGCTCATAGTCATTCCTCATAGCTAACCCTGATGTTCAAAACCATATCAAAGCGTAGTTTTCAGGGGCAAAGGTGAAGAAACGGCTTAATCGCTCAGAGTATTTCAGCTTTACTTCGCGGTTTGATCACTATACCTTTGAGCGAGGCAACACTAGATCATTCAGCCCAAGTTTCGCTGTATCGCCAATACGGTGAACAGGAAATCCCACATCATAGCTACAAACTAATCCATGCAGGGTCACTATTTCAATTAAGTCACTCCGCTACGACAAATAAAGTTTCTCTCACCTGCTTCTGTAAAGTACGGCTGACATAACAGTCACCACTAAGGCAATCCATTAAAAGTTTGCTGGCATTGTAATACTCCTTAAGCATATTCAGTTGAATTGAATTGAAATTCCACTCATGACCAATATCTCGATTAGTCACAACACAATTCCTTAACTGTTTGGTCCAATTTCTCAAATCCTCCAGATGTTCTGTATTCTCTCCAAACATCCGTGACTGAACAAGGTGAGGTAGTGCGTTCACAATTTGCGACCAATTTTCTCTAAAGCTATTACTACTCAAGGAGGATTGCTGTACCATTCGGTTGGTTGCCTGCAAATCTAGTTCAATTTTGTGGCATAGTTCGGCGTATTCAGGAGTAGATGTTGGCATCTGCAATAGCTTATTTGAAGTGTTAATAACGCTGACAAGGGCCCGATCTAAATCCATTTCAGGGTGAATTGGCGTAGAGTTCACTGAACTAACGACTTCTTCTTGACTAATTGAATACATAAAGTAAAAAGCTCTAATGAAGTACTGCGGCATCTTGGCATTTGAGCTGAATGCTTTACGCTTAAGCCAACCAAAAAAATCGATCAGTCGAGATTGATCTTTCAGCATAATGTCTATCTTCTGCTTCATGAAGACAATCAAATCATCAGCGTTAGGTGACATACTAACGGCTAAAAGAAAAACTTCATTCCACTGTTTGTTTTTAACCTGTTCAAAAACGAGCTGAATTTTCTCAAGGTTTCGCTCATAAGAAATAGCACGAGCGGCAAAGTATTCCTGGAAACTCAGGTGAGAGAAGGAGTAAATGCCATGGGCACGCTCGACTAACAAACCATGTTGGGCTTCAATCGATCGCAACACTCTCTCAGCCTGTGCTTCCATTTCATAGGGAAGAAGCTTACGCCTTAGCCTGCCAGGGATGTGAACAATATACTCAGCGATATAAGTTGCTAGCGTCTGTTTCTTGAAAAATATCTCCGATCGTTCAAAAGCCTTTAAAGCAATATGACTGAGTAGCCCTATTTTTCTATCAACTGAAAGCTCCTGGTAAATTTGTCCTCGTTCAATATTACGACTAGCGTCCCATCGCCTCAGCAGCGTATATATTCCTTCTGAATAGAGTTCTGCACGGCTTGCAGGAAAATCAGCCTCTACCTCAAAGACTAAGCAGAGCAATGTCAAGAGCAGCGGATTTGTTGCCAGTTCTTGGATACGCGAGTTTTGTTGTAGCTTTTCTAAAAAGCTGTCTGCTTTCTCCGGTGTTTCCTTATAAGCAAACCAGTTTCTCGAAAAGGCTTCAATTTGCTCCTCATTGAAATCAGCTATTTCAACCTCTGTAAATTGCTCAAACACATATTCTTGGGCTGCAATACGGCATGTTAAGAGAAAGCGGTTTCCGTGAAAATTCTCAGTGAAACTTTGAATATGCTGATTGACTCGATGCATGTCCTCGACTTTGACTTCATCTAAGCCGTCTAAAAGTAAAAGAAGTCTCCGTTCCTGTAAAAGTCCCTCAATCTCGTAGTCGTTGATTCTCCATGGAGCATGTTCTTGAATAATGTATTCCAGCAAACTAGGTTGACTGTCTGCTTCAGCAAAATGCTTAAGGACAATAAAGATCGGTAAATGATTCGGAAAAAGCTTACGAGCGTTGCACTGAGTAGCAATGTGCTTGAGAAAGGTTGTTTTACCGGCTCCGGGTCGGCCCAATAACAACAACTTGTCTTCCTGCTGAATATAGTCAAGGCCAGATACTTTCTCAACAGTATGGCGTCCTAGCCCCAGTTGATTGAGATCATCGTTGCCCGACTGAAACGCACTCAACAGATCACTGACTCGCAGGCGTTGGTTGCGAGAGACCTGTTCTAAAATATTGACTTCTGTAAAAATGTTAGATAGTTCCAAAGGGCGCGTCATTGCGAGAACCCTCATGGAACCACACTCATTCTGAATTTTATCTTTTAGGCGATCGTTCAGTTCATCAACTAATCCATCAATATCGACATTACCTAGATTGGATGAACGATTAGGATTGGCCTTCTGATACTCTTCGCAAAGGAAATAGTGGAGGCGCGATCGCTTCCCACGTCCCCCATCTCTAAAACTAAACTTGGTGTAAACATTACCCATGCGAGAACGATACGCCGACAGGGTAAGACCAAGGATCTTAATGATGACAGGATCTTTCCTGCCGCTGTGAAAGGTTTCAACAAAAGCATCCTCCTCAAGCTTAGTCAAACCATACTTCCTTGCCATAGATACAAGGAAATCCTTCGGTAGTTCTTCCTGCATCGCGCGTGTAGATATTTTTTACCCTGTAGGGATATATTCAGGTAAAACCACGGAGAATGTCAACGCGCTTACTACAAAGAATAGTAATACTCATCTTAAATTTTTATGGTGGTCTTGATTGACATTTTCTTCAGTATTTGGTGTACTTTTGTTTGGTCTCGATACCAGTTGTTAGCTGAACTTGATGACGACGATTAACATTTTTTGGGCTGCATAGATGATGACGCTGCCTAATTCTCTTTAAGTTTTTGCAATTCTTGCACTTAATAGAAAAAGTCGGGGAAAGTTGGCTTTTCTCTAACGCTAAAGTCTAATTTTCAAATGCCATAGTTAGAGTGTTGTTTCCAGTTGAAAGCTATGAACACTCTAAATACCTTTGATTGCGGCTTTTCCAGCCCTTATCCAGTTGAGTTGTCAGACAATTTAGGCGTTGCTACGGTACTGAAAACCATTAAGCCTGATCATTTGGGGCGGGTACGCTTTGAGGCAACTGACTGGCCTGCACGGTTCTACTATCCCAATATGCAGAGCAAAGTTGCACCAAACACCGATGTTCATGTAGTGGGTCGTCAAGGACTAACGCTGCTCGTCGTGCCTCAACCCTCAAAGCTCTGTTGAGGTACCAACACAAACAGGAAAATTCCTTGAGTGAATTGATTGCTAAGAACCATAATGGAGACAACAGTCCGATGTAAAGCTTTTTGATGAAAATTTTCGTCGATTAAAGCACTGACAAAAGGCAGCTGACAACATAGTTTATTGATCCGTACAGGTGACCAAACTGCCTAAGTCATGTGATGACGGCTATACGTCCCGAGAAGACCTATTTTGTAAGCTCTTTTCGGGACGTTTTGTCTATGAGGTGATTCTTTCGTAAAAGAAGAGAAGATTAGAGGTGCTCTTCTGCGATCGGTTTGAATAGTTTGACGATCGCGTTGACTTGTTTCTAGCAACGATCATCCAGTCCAAGTCGTGTGGTTGTCATGCCCGTAACGTGGCAGCAGCGATAAACTTTCACTACTCAATGTCGTCAGGTAGGCGAGCAAATTTATAGCTTTAGCCATTTGGACTTGTACACCAAACAGCATTCAAGTGCTTAGTCTATAGCCAAATAGCTCGCCGTCTTGTTCTGAAAGATCTGGCAACGGCGATACGATCAGGTCAGTCGAGCGATCGCGTTCTCCTAAGTTTGACTGGATGATGGCCAAACGAACAAAACCTAGCACAGCAACTCAACTATCCCCAAAACAGGACTGAACTTGGGGAAACGCAAACGTTTGCAAATGATTGAGAGGGATGTCAGATACCCTACTCTTTAGAATGCTGCCTTTTCGCCCTAAGCTTTCACCTGAAACTGCTTCAGAGAATCGCTACAGTCACAATTCAAATATCTTTAAAGCCCAGCGACCCTGTTAGCAGCGTCTTAATTAGAACCTTTCGTCAGCCAGGAATTTTGCTAATTCGTTCGTTCGATCATGAATATTGTGTGGCATAGCCATATAGATTTATCAATGCCCAGAATTAAAATGATCCCGTTGCTGATATCGATTTAGATTCCATAAAAAATAATTTCGAGAAAGTCTTTAAAGTAAATTGTAGGAGCTATCAACTCTATCAATTTTTTCGGGCATATTACTTTCAAGCTGACTAACTTTTCTCTGGAGCTTCGAACAAGATCATCCCCATAAAAAATACCGAACAGTCTGTTTTTATGAAGACTGAAACCATAAAGCGGGCCGGAGCAGATCAAAATTTTGGACTAAGGTTTTATTCTGAATTTAGGGTGAAAAAGCCGTTAAGCAACTATAGATTATCGCATGTTGATACCTTTGATAGATATTTATGATCATTCAACTTTCTCGTTATAAAGCGACCAACCGTTCAGTACTAATAGGAATCAGATTGAGTGCATAATCATTGACTCACTTTTGGCTTAATTGTTTATCTCCAGTCCTCGATAAACAAAATCAGGTTGCTAAGGGGTGCTTATCTATTCGGTGTTAAAAACGCCGACGAAACTGCCCACCTAAATTTAAAGTAATGTTAATTCCTGCTCATTTTAATAACGTTCCAACTGTCGAGCGTTTGGTGAAAGTTTGGAGCGATCGCTACTTTCCAGATTTATCCTTACTTGATATTGGTCAAGATTCTAACGTTCAAAGCCAACTAAGAGAGGCTGCTTCATCCCAAGGTCGGATACAAACAGCGGAAAAGTTACCTTCCGAGTTAATAAAGAAAAGGTGTCAGTTAGGAGCGATCAGAACGCGAGAGTTATATCAGGATCAAGATACTCAATCTTTTCGAAAAGTCGTTCGCTTATCCGAAATCTCTAGCAAAATCTATGATCAACTACTCAAAACCTATCAAGAGGAGTCAACAATTGTTTTGTCCTCAAAAGGGAATTTGTGGAGTACTTCAGGAGCCACGTCCCTGGAAGCTTGGGGGTTCCCTAAGATTAGTAGATTGGCAAGTACTTTAGAACCTTTGCTACTGGAACTGCAAGAGCATATGGTCGCAAATGACTGGCGCTCTATTGGATTTGTTACAACCCAAATTAATCTAACTAATGCTCTATTGCTAGAAGAACTGACCTTGACAGAGCAGGTTTTAATAACGCCTTACCTGAACTTTCTAGAGGAACAAGTTGCATTGCCTTGGCAACGAATTTGCGTGGCTGCTGAAAGATACGATTTGGATTCCCCTTTGTTTGTCATTACCGAACAGATGCTATCGAGAATATCTGAAATTTCCATGGTGGTTTTCGAGCATTTGGGACAATCTTTTTCAGGTTATCGTAGTCGCCGAGGCGATTTTGAAGATGCTAAAATCATGCATTCTTGCTTACGAGACTTTGACATGTTTCAAACATATCTCTGGCTTTCCATATTGGATGATGATTCGACATTCATTGAGCAAGAATTAGCCGCCGTTTGCATCATGGTTTTTGATATTTTAGGCATTCCTTGGAAGATGACAGCGACAGCTACTCGTTTACTGATGGATGAAGTCTTAACCCATTTAGATTCGGATCAACAGGTTCTAGTTACCTACTACACCAAAACAATGGTTGAGACCTTCTCAAGAGCCTGATTAGGGCACGCTAAGAAGCATCTTTAATTCGATTGGGTGCAGAAGGTTGATTTGCTTAACCAACTTACTTAGAGTCGACCCCGTTTATTGATGCTGTCATTGACACCGTATCTAGTAGTTTAATTTCGATGCGATCGCAATAACTAGCACCGTCAATCCTAAAAAGCGGCGAAAATAGTTGACGCCTTGAAATAGTTCCATCCAGGCCCAGGTAAATAAGGCCCCAAAGGAGATCGTCTCAAAAAGAATCTGCAAATTTCCTGTCACAGGTAACAGACTCAACAACGTTGCGCTTAGCCAAACCAAAAGCGGAGGATTGGGCTTTTGAGCGATCGTCAGATTGCCTTCATTATCTTTAAACGCCCGGTCAAACAGAGTACTTTCCATGTCAGTTTTGCATGAGATTTTCACATCGCTGTAGCCATATGACCTCAGGCACCTCAAAGTGCCAAAGCCTATCCTGCGTCGAGGATCGATTTACCCTTTTCTTCTCTGCGTACAGCTCTACAGAAGCAAGCTACAGTCTTTCGCTGTATCAGTATGGAAACATGAGACCTTCGGCATGAGCCTGTATCTTTTGGCTGGAATTAGCCCTACTGCTTATCGCGTTTCGGCATACAAGACCAACTGATGCTGAGTTAGAAAGACTTCGTTGACGGGCTGCACTTCATCCCGATCCTGGCGCTTGAGGAGCATCATGAACGCTCCAGCACCGAGATCCGTATGGGGCCACAAGCGATAGCACGGTAATTCTGTTAGAGGAGATTGATGAAGACTGAGTGGGCTCATTGGGACAGGAACGAATTGAGGAAACTTTTTCAAAAACCAGGCACATACCTGCTCATTCTCTTCCGGGGCATAGGTGCAGGTAGAGTACAGCAAATAGCCGCTGGACTGTACAAGCTGTGCTGCGTTTGCCAGAATACGTTTTTGACGATTGGCATTGCGGTTTAGGGTGACTTTGTGAAAACAACCCGGCACGGCTTGTCCCTTAGCCAAAAGGGATTGTCCGCTACAGGGGGCATCGACTAATACGAGCTGAGCGCAATTAGGGGTTTGCTCTACCAAGACTGCTGGATCCTGATTCAACACGATCGCATCCATCGCACCACACCGCTTCAGATTCGAGATCAGAATTCTGACACGCTTTCGGACTACCTCGTTACACAGCAATCGCTTTGGCTTCAAGGCAACCCAGGTAAACAAACTTTTGCCGCCAGGAGCAGCACAAAGATCGATTACACTCTCGATTGCTTCAGGGATTGACAGAAGAGCAGAGACCGCAAACACAGAGGAGAAATCTAGGCAATAGAAATAACCTTTGTCATGCAGCGGATGCTGACCCGGACGAACAGTATGCGCTAAGCGATCAACGAAGGCAGGCTGCCAGGGGAGCGGCGGTAGAACTTCCCAGCTGAATTCAGGTGGTTTTGGTTGAGTCCACAGGATCGTCGGGGCAAAGACAGGCGGATGGAGCAGTGCTTGCATGAAGTCGGCGCGATCTCGCTCCGTATCAAACAGACGGTTCGCCAGCTTCACTAACGGCTTGGAAGGTTCTTTCGACGGTGCGCCCATTATTCAATGCTGATGCCACCCACCGTCTCCGCCGGACGAGGACGCGCAACCGTCGCCCGCTCAATCTTGCGGCTCTGCTTATGGTGCTTTTGAAAATACCGTTGCCAGTCCTGAGGCGCATCCATTGTTTCCCCACCGTGCTGGGTCAGCCGCTTACGGACCTGACAAAGGACAGGCGTATTCACACAGGCTCCTGAGATAATCACTTGTCCTTTTGTTAACGCAGGCAGTTCTTTCAGGAGATCACGACCCGCTGCTTCAACGCCATACTTAAGACTTTCCTGATCGACAGGATTCACAATTCGCATGAGGAACTGACTCATGCACTGAGACAACACATCGGAGTCAAGCTTTCCAGGACGCTGGGTGATTAGCCCAACACCCATACCGAATTTACGGCCTTCGCTGAGAATAGTGCGAAGGACCTGTTTACAGCGAGCCGGTTCATGAGCGGGGGCAAAACGATGAGACTCTTCCAGCAGAATAAATACGGGATAAGGCAAGTAGGTTTCGTCTTCCTCGGAAACGAGCTCTTTGGCCGTATTCATGCGAGCCTGATAGCTCTGGCGTAGAACTGCGGCACAGATCACCTGCTGTTCTTCCTGACTAATCTCATTCATTTGTAAAACAGTGACCTGGCCAGGTTCAAACAGATCTTTCGGCGACAGGTGATTCATGCGATCAAAATACCGGGAACTGGATAACTTTTCCAATTTCCATTCGATCGCTGGAGCCGACGAACCAATTTTGGGATTACCGTCTTCGTCCTCGGTCGTATCAGCCTCATTGACAGCACGGATCAGGTCCTGAACGTCCCACCGATAGTCGCCCTGACGATGACGCTTGAGAATTGCGAATGCTTTGTTGAGGATGGCTTGTTGGCGATCGCTCATATTCGGTAGCAGCGTTAGAATGTCGTAGTAATCCAGCGATGACATGCGGATATGAATATCGTCTGGGGTCAGGACTTTAACCGTGGGTGCGTAGCCGTCATCCCCTTGAAACGCAAAATGGCCGCGCATGTCGCCCAGGGTGCCGTACTCGCCATGGGGATCAAAGACTAAGACAGCTGCTCGGTTATAGGGCCGCAGCAGCTCCTCAATCAGGACGCCAGCTGTGTAAGACTTGCCTGAGCCTGTTCCCGCTAGAATCGCCATGTGGGTGCTGACAAGTTCTTTTACATCCAACGTGACCGGAACAGTCTCACCCGGACGCAGCAGCAGCGATCCCACATGGGCACCCCCGACCTCTCCTGTCTGCTTCTTGTTGACAACCTTAACTAAAGTCTCGTCGTCTACTCGATAAACCTTCGCGCCGGGATCTGGGGTCAGTCGAGGATTAATGAAGCCAAGGGCTGGGTGAAAATAGCCAATGACAGTGACAGTGACTTCATAAATTTCGGGATTGGGATAAGCGAAACCCACGAGGGCTGCGATCGCTTCTGGGCTGATCCCCGTGTCGGCAAAGATGCGGTCTGGCAAGTGGTCGATCAATCGCCGATCTGAAATTTTTCCTAAGATCTCTAAGGTCTCGTTGCTCTGCTGAGCTTGATAAGACACAAATTCACCAATCTTAACCTCTCGGTTGTCTGCCGTAATGAATAAATACTCGTTTCCGGTTTCTCCGGGGCCTTTGACAGTGCCGACAACATGAAGCATGACTTGAGGTTCACAATCAACGATACGGTTTCTACTGAAGATAGACGACTCACGCCTAAAACTGTGGCGATTCCACGGTGATTAGGATAAGGAGAGAGAAAGTAATCTATACCTATGCCTCATATTAGTAATAACTAGGGGAGTCATTCCTCGGTATATTGATTTTGAGAGCTATTTTGGGTTCAATGTTCTAAGCAAAAGTAAGCATCGCCATGACAGACGCTTCTTGTGAACTGAATACTCCAGCGGATCAGCCTTTGGCGAAAGCAAAAGGTGATGATTGTTCTCTAGAAATTTCTGCTGAAAAGCTACAAGGGCGGCAGCGGCGTATTTTGGCATCTATTTTGATTCCCTGCCCGATTGAGCAAGTGTGGCAAATCCTGACGGATTATGACAACCTGGCTGATTTTATTCCTAATCTGACAGTTAGCCGTCGCCTAGAGAGCACTGAATCGATGACGCTGCTTGAGCAAATTGGTTCTCAGTGCTTTCTTAACATTCAGTTTTGTGCTCGCGTTGTCCTCAAGATGGCCGAGCAATTCCCGAACCGCATCGGCTTCACCATGATTGAAGGTGATTTCAAAGCTTTTGAGGGCGCTTGGCGATTGGAGCCTGAGCAAGCCTTAGAGTCTAGAACTCGCCTGACGTATGAGGTGACGGTTTGTCCGCCACGAACCATTCCAGCCATATTGATTGAGCGACACCTACGTAACGACCTGACTCAGAATCTTCGTGCGATTCGCCAATATGCGATCGCTTCGGCAGGCGTGGCGTAAATTTTTCAACCTCAAAATAATTGGCTACCCTACTCTTGTTGAGTGGGGTATCTGGCATTATGGCAAAATCACAGTCATGTCTAACGGGCTTGCTGGCAGGATTTTCGCTGTTTAGCATCTTACTGCTGACCACGATTGCCTTCTTCTCCAGCATCTATGGCTGGCCCGTCTATCTGGAAATCCTCTCTCATTTTCAGCTGCAATATTTTATTTTGAGTGCGATCGCGCTAGTCGTCATTGCCCTAACCCGATACAAGGTCACTTTTCTGATCGGGCTAGCCTGCACTGTTGCTCTGAGTACTCAAATCTTATTCTGGTATTTGCCGCCGAGATTTCTGACCGCCAATGGGGACAGCAATCTGCGAGTCCTCATTTCCAATGTGAATACTCAGAATGAACAGTTTGAAGAGGTCCTAGCTTTTACGCGCCAAGAAGAGCCTGATTTAGCCTTGTTCATGGAGGTTGACGAGGGATGGCAAAACAGACTTGATGAGCTTAAATCAGACTTGCCGCATTCTTCTGGAGAAGCCAGTCCCTACAACTTCGGCATTCTGCTTTACAGCCGATATCCGTTAGAAACGGTTGAGATTAAAGACTTTGCTGAAGACAGCACCCCAAGTGTGGTGGCAACAATTCCTGTCAATGGGCAGCGTATTTCGTTTGTGGGCACCCATCCGGTTCCGCCTGTTAGATCCCAATATTTTCACTCCCGCAATAAACAGTTGGATCAAATGGGACAATATCTACAAACAGCGGCGACTCCTCAAATTGTTGTCGGCGATTTCAACATCACGATGTGGTCGCCCTATTACAAACGTTTCATCCGCAGCACAGATCTCAAAAACGTCCGCAAGGGCTTTGGTTTGTTGCCAAGCTGGCCGACAAAAGGAACGTATCCGCCCCTGCCGAACTGGGCACCCCTAATCTTCTCAATTCCCATTGACCACTGTTTGGTCAGCCATGAAGTTGCAGTTGCAAATGTGCGAGTCGGTCCTAATATAGGTTCCGATCACCGTCCGGTTGTGGTTGATTTGCGCATCTAGGATACTATTCCCTTCCTGCTACAGCAGATTCGTTTAATGAACCAGCTCCACGTAGGATGCCATTTGGCAACACAACATAGCCTGCCAGCTCTATTAGGAGAAGACGGCGAACCATCTAGCGATGAGCTCAACCCCGGATATCATTAGTGCACAAGCCTAGACGGTTACTGCTATGTGTATCGCATTCCCTCATTGCTCAAAGGAGACAACAGATTGAAACTAGAGCGATATCGGGCAAAGACGGTAACGGTTAATCGTCGCCGAGTTTATGAAATTAATGGGTGTCGGTATCCAGGGGTCACCACAATCTTGTCTGCAACCAAACCCGCCGAGGCCAGAAAAGCGCTTCAGCAGTGGCGTCAGCGGGTCGGTGTTGAGACAGCACAGAAGATTTCAAACAAGGCTTCATCGGCAGGAACTCGCCTACACAAGCAAATTGCTCGCTTCTTGGAAGGTCAGCTCGTGGACATTCCAGCTGACGTGACTGGCTATTGGGACTCTATCGTGCCAGTCCTGGAGGATGTCAGCGAAGCTTGGTTGGTAGAAGGAGCTGTCTGGCATGACGATGGGTACGTGGGATTCCCGGATGCCGTTATGACTTATCAAGGACGCATCTGTCTCTGTGATTGGAAAACGGCCATTAAACCTAAAAAACTAGAGTGGATTGGCGATTACTGCCTTCAGGTTGCCGCTTATGCCAAAGCTTTTGAACAGGTTTACACGGAAGCAGGAATTGAAGTTGAAGGCGCATTGATTGCGATCGCCCTAGATTCCACCCCTGCACAAACCTTTTGGTTGGATCGAGATGCTGTTGAACATCACTGGGACCATTTTCAACAGCGACTCGACGAATATTATCGCATTAGGCCCAGATATAACCGCCACCAGTTTCGTTAGGTCAGACGGCGAGTCATCTGACGATGCGCTGAGCACCCGAATGCTGTGCGATGTGTCGGTGAAACGGGCCAAACTGAAATACACGCCTTCGTCTTGCCCAGAGAGTCATCGCCTCGGTGAAGGCTTGCCAGCGTTCTCGTAGGTTTCATAGGCAGCGACAATACGCTGCACGAGCGGATGACGGACAACATCAGCTTGAGTCAGTTTGCAGAAAGCAATTCCCTCGACCGAAGCCAAAATCCGCTGCGCCACGCCTAAACCGGATGTTTGATTCAAAGGTAGATCTGTTTGAGTGGTGTCGCCCGTAACCACCATCCGAGATTTGAAGCCCAGCCGTGTTAGCACCATCTTCATCTGGGCAGGAGTCGTGTTTTGAGCCTCATCCAGAATGACGAATGCGTTACTGAGTGTACGTCCCCGCATATAAGCAAGAGGTGCAATTTCAATCACCCCTCGCTCCATCAAACCAGGAATCTTTTCTGGATCGATCAGTTCGTGAAGCGCGTCATAGAGCGGACGCAGATAGGGATTAATCTTTTGCTGCAAATCGCCAGGCAAAAAACCGAGTCGTTCTCCCGCCTCGACTGCTGGCCGAGTCAAGATTAAACGCTCATATTCGTCATTCATCAACGCCCGTACACCAACCATTGCCGCTAAGAACGTTTTGCCCGTTCCAGCAGGACCAGAACAGAAAATAAGGTCCTTCTTTTCGAGGGCTTGAATGTATTGGCGCTGGCGGAAAGTCTTGGCCCTGATGACATCGCCTCGGCGAGTCCGAGTGACTACTTCACTATGGATGGCCTTCAGTTCGTCTAGCTGATCAGTGTTAATGGCCTGGCGGGCAGTGAGAATGTCGGCACGACTAATAATATTGCCTTGACTCCATAATGGCTCCAAAGCAGACACAATATGCTGAGCGAGGTCTACAGTCGCTTGACTGCCTGATAGCAGAAGAGACTGTCCTCTCATGACAATATTGGCCCCTGTTTGCTGAGCCAGAAGCTTGAGATTCTCGCTTTGATGACCCGCAAGAGCGATCGCGCTTTCGGAAGAAGGCAGATCAATGTGGGCTGTCTGCTGCATACCGTGGAATGTTAAGTCAGCTCAGTCAGCGGTTTAATTTCGGCGGGGAGAAGGACGGCCCCCTCGTCGAGGGCGGCGATTGCGGTCTCCACCTGAGCCGTTATCCGATCCCGAACGAGACTCATGGTTGGATTCTCCGTATACGTCCAAAGACACTTTTTGGTCATATAGTGCAGCTGTTGTTTCTAGAACGGTACGAATCGCTTGAATATTGCGCCCGCCTCGACCAAACATCCGCCCCCGATCATCAGTGGAAAACGCAACCCGCAGCAACACCCTACGCCCATCTCCAATTTGCTCAATATCCATTTTGAGGTCTTCAGGAGTATCGAGAAAGGGCTTCATCAAGTGATGAATGAGTCCCTGATAATCGGGTTTGTCCGCCATAGCTGCTAATCTCACTTAAATTCAGGAATTTACAGGACTGTTCTGAGTCTCTGCCTTTAATTGTTCAAAAACATTCGCCTTCTCTAAAATTCGGCGGACAGTAGGTGTTGGCTGTGCGCCCTGCTGCAAGCGGCGAACGATCGCGGGCACCTCTAGGCGAGTTTCGTCAGTACGGGGATTGTAATAACCCAATTCTTCCAAGGGACGACCGTCTCTGCGAGTCGTGCTTGGCATAGCCACGATTCGATAGCTAACCTCCCGCTTTTTCCCAAATCGCTTCAAACGTAACTTAATCATGGATGTTCAAGTGCTTAATGACGCCAAATAATCAGAACTGCAAGAACTCAATCCTAAAGAACCAGCCCTAGCTGTGCAAGTTCTCCATTTTACCAGGCTTCTTTAAATGTGCAGCGATCACGCAAAAATCTAAGAGAGACAAAACCTATGATATAGCTGTCGCCGGTTTCGCTAGAACAAGACGACAAGCCAACTAGCTATGCGCCAAGAAGCATCCAAGTGCTATCGGGTGCCTAAGCCTGAAGGACTAGAAGGAGCTTCAGGAAAACATTTATCGCTGGTAGGGTGTCATTAGGCGCAGCGTAATGCTCCACAGCCGGATATTTCTATTTTCAAAAATCTCCTAAGGAACAGGAACTTATTTAAGTATCAACTTTGAGCTTTGGATTCGCGGATAACTCAATCATTCAAAACTCAAAACTGAGAACTTAAAATTCATTCATTCCTAAGGCTACATTTCACCAAAGTGATTCGTAGAAGCAATGAGCGATAATTCGTCCTATGACCTATGAATCCAGACTCCTTGGAGGGTGATGCTGATGCCAATGTTGAGCGATATCAAGACGACGACAAATCCACACTCGCTCAAACCCTTGAACATAGTCCAGAAATCTTGCGAGTGCAGCTATTCGCCCTGGACGCCCGGAAAGACGACAATGCAAACCAATACTCATCATTTTGGGAGCCGTCTCTCCCTCAGCATAGAGAACATCAAAAGCATCTCGTAGATACGTAAAAAATTGCTCCCCTGAGTTAAAGCCTTGATAGGTGGCAAAGCGCATGTCGTTGTTGTCCAGGGTGTAAGGAATAACGAGATGGGGGCGATCGTAGTCATAAACCCAGTAGGGCAAATCATCTGCATAGCTATCTGCATCGTAGAGAAACCCTCCTTCTTCAACTACTAGACGACGAGTGTTAGGGCTAAGACGTCCTTGATAAAAACCTAGTGGTCTCTGCCCAGTAACAGCCCTCTGGATTTCGATAGCTTTATCAATATGCTCTCGTTCTTGGTTTTCTCCGACGTATTGATAGTCAATCCATCGATAACCGTGGCTAGCAACCTCCCAACCGGCTTCAACCATTGCCCTTCCCGCTTCAGGGTTGCGCTCTAGCGCCATAGCGACAGCGTAAACTGTGATAGGAATTTGCCGTTGGGTGAACAAGCGATGCAGCCTCCAGAAGCCTGAACGACTGCCATATTCATAGATAGACTCCATATTGAGATTTCGTACCCCCGGCAGTGGAACTGCCCCAATGATTTCGGAAAGAAAGGCTTCAGAGCTGGAATCGCCATGCAGAATGCAGTTCTCTCCACCTTCTTCATAGTTGAGGACTATTTGGAGTGCCAGCCGAGCATCGCTAGGCCATCCGGGATGAGGCGGAGTTTGACCGTACCCAACTAGATCCCGAGGATATTTGGACGACATAAATAGGGCCTTCTACAAGTGACTACAACGCATCATGAACTGCTGAAGATTTTTGATGTAAAGCTCTATACAAATAGAGGAGATCCGATTACCTTGAACTTTTACATATGAAAAATTAATAACAGCTATAAGCTATACGATGAATCAGCCATATATCCGTGGGCGCGTGTATATAAGCTTCATTCAAACCGAGTGAAATCTTCTAACTTTTCAGAAGAGAGAAAGCAATTCGAATTCATCAAAAAAGTAATCGAAATCACATGACGTTTTGTATCTAGATATACCTTGAGCAAAAGTACTTAATCGTAACTTTACATAAGTTAGAGACGTCATCAAGATTATGACAAATCGATACCTTTGCTATGGGCGATGCTATGTCACTCCCTTTAACTTCGGAGCATTGGTTTATGCCTTTACATATGCACACGCACGAAATTTTGGAGTGTATCAGTTATGGAAAATCTTCAATCAGCTTTGACGGTTGTTCAGCCCAGCGGTGCTCTTACTGCAGCCAATGCTTACAGCTTGGAGACTCAGCTTTCTGAGCATATTTCTTCCGACAGTTCTTCAGGTCTCATGGTTGACATGAGTCGTGTTGAGTCGCTTGACAGTGCTGGCCTAGTGTCCTTGATTTCTGTCCTTCGGATGGCTCGTAACCTTAGCAAGCGGTTTTGCCTGTACTCGGTTCCTCCGTCCATTCGGATTGTTTTTGAGCTAACTCAGCTAGATCAAGTGTTCGAATTTGTCGAAGAGTTTTCTGTTAAAGCAGCCTAGTGGTTGTTTATTTACGGCTCCTTGCTTACTTGCACCTCTCGGGTGCATCTTGACCATTAGCAGATTTTCGACTGAACCGTACTAGGTTCTATCAATTACTCATAGGGCCGCATTAAGAATATCTAAACCATTAGGCTAACAGGCTGTGTTATGGCAGTTTGTTAGCCAATTTATTGTTGGGTGTTCACTAAACGAATATCGAGCAATTGGTCCAAGCCCTACTCAAACGGGCTAGCCAACTTTAGCGCCAGCACAATCACCATCCATAGATTTCTGAGTCAACCTTAGGGTCTAGCCAATACTCTCTGCCAAGATAATCACGAGACCTGTTCGCCCGGTCTCCAATGTGGTGTCGCTGAGGAAATCCACTACTTTGATCGACAAGATTTCTTCCACCAGTCCTGAGATCTTAGGTCGTATTGCTGTATCCACATCCGAGCGTATCTGTTCCACATCAGATTGAATATCATCTGAGCTGGCTCCATCAATAAGGATTTGCTCTGTTTTAGTTAAAGAATCCTCTATTATTACGGTCACTTTGTCGCCCAAAATGTGACAAGTAACTTTCCCCGTAGAATGCCCTAGCTCTTGCTTGTATAGCTTTTGAATTCCTTGAGACAAGGCTCTTTGAAGTTGCCCTTTAGTCTGTTTGAATTCATCACCATTGATCATAGGTCGCCCACCGTAAACTGAATCTAATATGTAAATAGACCTTAGATTTTATATAAATATTTTCTTGAGGAATAACCTGTTTCACGAATATAGATGATCTATTTCATGCAATAGTATTGTTTGCAGAAACACCATTTAGAAGCAATAGTTCGTCAAGCATTTCAAACAGGCTCACGAGCTTAGTGATACATCATACATAAAGCTTTACTTCTATCAAATCGCTAGAAGCAATATATCATCTTCACATTTAAAAAAACTAATTCTCCAGTAAAGTCTGAGGATATCTATTGAAATATCTCTTATTAAGCATCCTCATGAGAGAGAAAGCCTGAAGAGGTTGAATTGATATCCCTAAAGCATTCGCTTCTCCACTCTCTTAATCCAAACAAATGAGGCGTCTCAGTTTCCTCTACCTAAAGCGATAGAAAGGGCATCGCCCTAATGGAAGATTATTCAAAAATAAAAGCTCTGCTCCTTTAAGTTAAGAGCAGAGCTTTTGAAATGGTGATGGCCGTGTTCACGACTTAGTGAACAGGTCGCGCGCCACCTACTTGTAAAGCTCGGTAGCTAAACGTAGTGCTAGAAAACCAGGAACTAGAGCAACCGCTAGGGCGACAAAAACTTGAGTATCTGACATAGCCGTTTATCCTTTTTATAGAAACGTTAGCGAGCCTCTTGTATCCGAGGCTGAATTAATTCTTGACTAAGATGCTGAGTTTATCTGTTTATCAGGGCGCAACTGTTACACAGCGTTACCTAGATGTTGCGAGATATCATCTAAAGCTGACATTATTTTCGGACGTTTTTCCTCAACTCACAGCGCAAATTTTTGTGCGAGTAGCATCGCTCGATGTCTAGACAACCCTGCGTTTTTCGAGCCTTTTGGCGTCAGATACCGAGTTCCTTTTGGATTTTGGGGAGTACCAGTTGACTAAAATATCGTGCCCTATGTCACTTCGCTAGTTCCGGTTGCTAACCGATAATAGGATTAATTTTCAACGAGTGCCGTGAGGAATTCTGCTCTGTATCCTGTGAACGACCCTGCTCGCCCGCCTTTTAGTCATCATTTGAGGCGTATACAGCGTGACGTCTTGAGAATGGGGGCATTGGTTGAGAATTCCTGCTTGCTAGCAAAACAGGCACTCTGCGATCGCAACCTAGAAGCTGCTCAAAGCCTCAAAGCACACGATCGCCAAGTCGATAAGTTCTATCGCCAAATTGAAGTTGACTGTATTGAGCTGTTGATTCATCCACCTGAAGGGATGCAGGACCTACGGCATATAAGCGCTTTTATGCAGCTCGTTCGTGATTTGGAGCGCATTGGTGACTATTCAACTGATATTGGTGAAGCCGCTATCAAGCTATTCCCCCATCCTGCTCATCCCTGCTTAGAACAAATTCGGGTGATGATTGATCGTTGTCGCTCAATGGTGGCCTTAAGTCTGTCAGCTGTCTCGGACTTAAACGCTGACGTGGGATTGGATCTCAAAGTCAAAGACGACGCTGTCGATGAAGATTACGACCTGCTATACGATCGCCTGGTTCATTCCCCTTTTCCTGACATCGATGTTGAAGTGACTGTTCTCTTAGTACTAGTCATTCGTTATCTAGAACGCATTGCTGATCACTCGACTAATATTGGGCGTCGCATCGCCTTCGTTATTACCGGCGAACGATAACGTTAAACCTCAATCCTCGTTTCTTGATCCCTAGTACACTACGGCAGAACTTGCTCCCCGTTCAAAACACTAGGAAAGCTGATCCGCCTTGGTTTTGTAGAGCTTTGCTCTTCTCGCAGAGTGTTCTGGATCTGCCTTTTGAATTCCGTGTAGCCATACTAGATTTTATTTCGGTTTGAAACCCGTAGCCTTATCAACGAGAGCTGGTGAGACTGTTGAGTTGACAATTCACAACATCTGATGAGGAATAGTCGCTAAAAGTCAAGCAGTAGAACGAAACCCTTGGTGTAAAAGGGGTTAATCAATGCAGAGGCTTCGATCAAACAGATCATCATTAGGCCATCTCAAATCTAAAAAGTTGTGAACTTTTCAGATTAAGGTATAGTTGTAACGGCTTAGGGTTAGCCAAAACTCTGCGAATTTGAGTAGTTGATCCCTTAGTGCACTCCTGTCTGAGCGGTTCCAGCAATTCCCAATACGTCTAATACCTGACGAGTTCTGAGAAGGTATTGACTATAGGAACTGAAGCAACAGGCTTATCCAAGGTATTTGCCTGCACAGGGAGAAGTGTTTTATTAACTACTTGGACACTATTATGACAGACCCATTGAAAGGGTGCGTCATTGCGGTGTTTAGTTCAGTTAACGGTTATTCCCTCGCCAGTTGTGTTTGATGGTTTCCTTCTTCAGGGGAAGAATCTCCAGACCGACGATGTTGTGTTGCTCATTCGCACCAGTTAAGGAATAGTCGCTTCATGAATTTTTCGATCGCCTCACTACTAGCCAATTTTACTGACGACAAAACGCTGACGTTGAAGGCTATTCAAAAGAAACTGCACTGTGATACTGACGATAACATTCGAGAGTTACAAATTGCTTTAGATGCCCTAGAGCGAATTAAGGTTCTTGAAAAGGAAAAAGGAAAGTATCGGCGCGTTAGCGAAGACGGTGTTGTCGAAGGGAAGCTTCGATGTTCAAGCAAGGGCTTCTGCTTTGCGATTCAAGATGATGAAGCTGCTGACGATATCTACATCCGTGAAAGCCAGCTCAACACCGCCTGGAATGGCGATCGCGTCCTAGTACGAGTCACCAAGGAGGGTAGCCGACGTCGTAGCCCAGAAGGAGAAGTGAAAGTTATTCTTGAACGGGCGAATGCTTCGGTGCTAGCCAGAATCAAGCAGGAAAATAAGGCCTATCAGGCTGTTCCTTTAGATGATCGCTTGCTCTTTGAGTTGAGCCTTGAAGGAGAAGAAAAAACGCTCGCAGAAGCGATCGACAAACTAGCCCATGTCGAAGTGGTTCGGTATCCGCTGGCTCAGGATCCTCCCCATGGCCGTGTTGCCCAAGTTTTGGGAAGTGATGCCGAAGATTCTTCAGACATCGACATCGTCTATTGCAAATACGATTTACCCAGAACCTTCTCAGATGACGTCATGGCGGCTGCCCAGTCGCTACCTAATCGAGTCCGCAAAGCAGACACCAAAGGGCGTTTGGACTTGCGAGATCAGATCACCGTTACCATTCATGGCACACAAGCTAAGGTGATCGACGATGCTCTCACCGTAGAGCGCGATGAAGACGATAACTGGAAGCTCGGTGTTCATATTGTTGACGTTGCCCACTACGTTCCAATCCATTCACAACTTGATCGAGAAGCCTTGAAACGCGGGACCGCAGTGTATTTGGGGAACGAGATGATTCCCATGCTGCCCACCTCAATTTCAACTTCCCTCTGTTCTTTTGTTCAAGGTAAAGACCGTTTAGCCATCTCAGTCATTGCCACCCTTAATTCGGACGGAGAGGTCTTAGAGTTTGAGATCCAGCCTAGTGTCATTTCTGTCGACCATGCACTGGTGTATCAGCAAGCCCAGGGCATTCTGGTTCGTGATGATGAGGAAGAATTGGCAAAGCTAGGTTTGAAGGCAAAAGATCTCAAAAAGTTGGAACCTGCCTATGACCTAGTTGAGCGTCTGAATGAGCTGAGTCAAATTGTCCGTCAGCAGCGCATGAAGAGAGGCTCTTTTGAGCTTAATCTGCCGGAACATGAGTTTCCTGATGATGCGAAGGAACCTCTGGCCTCCTATGCCTCGCCTAAATTCCAGTACGACGATGAAGGGCTGTTAGGCGTCATTGTGGTGTCTTCTTCACTCACTGCCCGCATGATGGTGACGGAATTCATTTTGCTGGCAAATCAGCTAGTGGCCTCTCATCTTAAGGCCCTAGGCGTTCCTGCAATCTATCGCCTGCATCGGACGCCGACGACCTCTGACGTACAGGAGTTGATGAAGCTGGCAGAAAACATGGATATTAATCTGGAGCTGGCGGAAGAAGAGTCTATTTACCCAATGGACTATCAGCGGTTCACTAAACAGTTTGCGGAGTCGCCTTCTGAAAAGATTTTGACCTATCTGCTGCTATCTACTTTTAAGCCGGCCTTTTATGGAATTCATCCTGACCTTCATTTCGGTCTCGCGCTGACGGACGGATACACTCATTTCTCTGCGCCCACCCGACGCTATCCTGACCTTATGGTGCAGCGGATTCTCCATGCCGTTTTCAAAGACGGTCGAGATCGCCGCTCTACTCGCTCAAAAGACCGCGTCAATTTGCGCCACAGCAACTGCCACGGCAGTATTAACTGGAACGTGCTTCCACCCGATATTAATAACGAGCTGGAAGACTATATCAAGCGCATTGTGGGTCCGTTGAGTGAACGAGAGCAGCTAGCTCAGGATGCTGAAACAGATTTAGAAGGTCTGAAGAAGGCAGAGTTCATGCGGGACCACACGGGTGCTGTGTTCCACGGTCTGATTACGGGCGTTCAGTCCTATGGTTTCTTTGTAGAAATTGAGGAGCTGTTGGTCGAAGGATTAGTTCACGTTAGCTCTCTGAAAGACGACTGGTACGAATATCGATCGCGTCAACAAAAGCTCGTCGGACGCAAGAATCGCCGTCAGTTTCGGTTGGGCGATCGCGTGGAAGTGCAAGTCAAAAGCGTGGATTACTACCGTCAGCAAATCGATTTAGTGGTGGTAGGCGGCGGTAGTGAAGCCAGTGAGGACGACATTACCGATGAGGATTACTCCATAGATAATGGCGAAGACCTTCCCAACGGTGATGAGGAGCACGTTAGCGACGAATCTGAATAAATGCAGGCTAACGAGCAACTATTACCTATCACTTTAGGCATTACAGGAGCCTCAGGCTTGATTTACGCGGTCAGGGCGGTCAAATATCTCTTGGAAGCGGAGATTCCTATCGAGTTAGTGGCCTCCAAAGCAACCTATCAGGTTTGGAAAGCTGAGGAAGGGATTCAGATGCCCGCTGAAGTTAACGCTCAGGAAAACTTTTGGCGGCAGCAGGCAGGGGTCCCTGATGGTGGAAAGCTACGCTGCCACGCCTGGAGTAATGTAGGCGCGAATATTGCCAGTGGGTCATTCAAAACCCAGGGCATGATCATCATGCCGTGCAGTATGAGTACGGTGGGCAAACTTGCAGCAGGTCTCAGCTCCGATTTGCTAGAACGAGCTGCCGACGTGCAGTTGAAAGAACGCAAACCGCTAGTCTTGGTTCCCCGAGAAACCCCTTTGAGCCTTATTCACCTGCGCAATCTAGTTACCCTTGCGGAAGCGGGGGCCCACATTGTGCCTGCGATTCCAGCTTGGTACCACAATCCTCAGACCATCCTAGATCTGGTTGATTTTGTCGTGGCTAGAGCGCTAGATCAGTTCGACCTGGATTGTGTCCCTCTGAAACGCTGGCAAGGGTGAGGAAGAAAGACAAGCCCCGTAGCTCAGGACAGGGAGAATTATCGTCATAGCCCTGACTAGTGGTCTGTCTAGCTTGAATTTGTAGATTGGGTTGCCGTCAGAAAACTCAGCGTATCCCTGAACTGATGTCAGCTCTATTTCCGGAGTTTAAAGAGGTGCTTGGGAAGTGAATTGTGAGAAAGAACGAGTCTTTGTAAAGGTACGCCCATCCATATGTCTTTGCGTAAAGCCTTATCAATATTTCTCTGACGAGAGCTAGGCTTCTCAATGGGCTTCCTAGTCTAGAAACGTGCTCGTTCATCTCTAACTTTGCAGGACATATTGACACCTAGTAAATATAGGAGACTAGCCATGAAACAGACCCACACCCTATCTCCATCTACCAAAGTTGAGCCTCTCGTCGGATCGGTGTTTCGCGATTCGGCGGTAGCTACTTTCAGCTTTCTCGCGATCGTGTTTCTCATTTGTCTATGAGAGAGATTTCGTCTATGAGAGAGATTTCGTCTATGAGAGAGATGAAGTTAACGCAGAACAACGCACGCTTTAACTGAGAACAGGACTCTTACCTTTGTCAAACTCTGGCATAGTGGGAAGAGACTTGTTCCCTTGCCTAATGCTGGACTTCAGAAATACAAACACTGTTTGGGCATCCGTTTTCGTAGAAACCCTTGCCCGCTTGGGCGTCACTACAGTCGTTATTTCACCAGGCTCCCGCTCGACCCCCCTCACATTTGCTTTCATCGATCACCCTAAATTCACTGCAATTCCAATTCTGGATGAGCGATCAGCAGGCTTTTTCGCATTGGGGGTGGCAAAAGCTAGTGGCCAAGTCACTGTTCTGGTATGCACTTCAGGAAGTGCTGGTGCGAACTATTTCCCGGCGGTGATTGAGGCTTATGAGAGTGAAGTACCTTTGCTGGTACTCACTGCCGATCGCCCTTATGAGCTAAGAGACTGTGCCTCAGGGCAAACCATCGACCAGCAAAGGCTTTTCGGACGATATGTGCGAGGTTATGCCGATATTGCTCTGCCCGAAAGCTCTCTCGACCAGTTGAGATATTTGAGGCAGACTGTCCTGCAAGCCTGGCATCAATGTCAATTTCCTGGTTTGGGTCCGGTTCATCTGAACTGCCCTTTTCGTGATCCCTTGGCACCCATCCCATCGGCTTTAGCTGACCCTCTAATTCAGCAGATGGACGATCACTTTTTTGAGCATCTTGATCTGATGGCCGTTAGGGGAGCCCCGACCTTCGCAACAGAATCGGTTCCATCCAAGCTGGGGCAAACCAGCCGGGGGCTAATCATTGCTGGACCAGTACAGCCCCAAAAGCCTAAGCGCTATTGTGAGGCGATCGCTACGCTTTCTCAATTGCTAGGCTGGCCTGTGTTGGCAGACGGATTGTCCCCTTTACGGAATTACGCCCGTCTCAATCCCAGCCTGATCACGACTTATGATTTGCTGTTACGCCATCCCCATCAGACAGGGGCACTTGTGCCGGAACAGGTGATTCAGCTGGGAGCACTGCCAACCAGTAAAGTACTGCGTCAATGGCTCAAGCAGATTGATCCGCTGCGTTGGATTGTCGACACCAGTGGACGGAACAAAGATCCAGTACACGGGACCACGATTTTCTTGGGGATCTCGCTGGAAGCCCTCATTGCCCATATTCCACCTCGTGAAAGGAACGATTCGTCCTATTGTCAGATGTGGGTGGAGCGCGATGATAACGCTCGTCAGCAACTTACACAGTCCTTAGAGCCTTTGGAATACCTTTTTGAAGGAAAGCTGAGCTGGCTGCTGCCCACGCTGTTGCCCGCCAACACCCCATTGATGATTGCCAACAGCACCCCTGTACGAGACGTTGAGTGGTTCTGGTCTGTGAATGACAAGGGCATCCAACCCTACTTCAGTCGAGGAGCAAACGGCATTGAAGGAACCCTTTCTACCGCTCTGGGAATTGCTCACCATCATCAAAAAGCAGTGTTGTTAACGGGCGATTTAGCCCTGCTCCATGACAGCAATGGCTTTCTCAACGTGGCTCAACGAAGCGGTCACTTGACGATTTTGCTGATCAACAATCGGGGTGGCGGCATTTTCGAATCACTGCCGATCGCTCAGTTCGATCCCCCCTTTGAAACCTTTTTTGCCACCCCGCAGCACATCGATTTTTCGTTACTCGCGGCGGCCCACGGTGTGACCCATGAGACCATTGACTCCTGGGCGTCATTAAAGACCGCCCTGGCAGAGTTGCCGTCGTCAGGGGTGCGCCTGCTAGAACTAAAGTGCGATCGCAAAGCCGATACTCAGTTTCGCTCAGCGCTATTGCAGTCGGCTGGTGCCTAGCTTTCCATGTCAGCGAGGGATTTGGGTACGCCCGCCGTCAAAACTTCCTGTCCCAAATCTGTAACGAGCACGTCGTCTTCAATGCGAACGCCAATACCGCGCCAGCGCTCATCCACTTGAGGTTGTCCTTCTTCGGGTTCGTAATCAGGCGTGATGTAAATTCCCGGCTCTACCGTGACGACATTGCCCACCTCGAAGGGTTTCCAGGTCTTATCAGGATTACGCAAAACACCCGTATCGTGGACATCCAAACCTAAGAAGTGACCCGTGCCATGCATAAAGAATGCCTTGTGCTTTTTCTCTTCAATCAGCGTATCGATGTCGCCCGTTAGCAAACCTAATTCAACTAATCCTTCGGTAATCGTGCGAACAGCTGCATCATGAAATGCATTGAAAGGATTACCAGGTTTGACTTCTGCGATCGCTTTCAGTTGAGCATCCAGCACCAGTTCGTAAATGATTCGCTGCTCTTCGGAAAATTTTCCGGCAACTGGAAAAGTTCGAGTAATATCTGCGTTGTAGTAGTCAATGCTGCCGCCAGCATCAATAAGCAGCAGGTCCCCCGCCTGCATTTGACGGTTATTCTCAACGTAGTGGAGGATGCACGCATTGTCGCCGGAGGCCACAATGGATGGATAAGCCGTTCCGCCTCCGGCCAGCTGAAACAGATATTCCATCTCAGCCTGAATTTCATATTCGTATCGTCCGGGTTGAGCGATCTCCCGCGCATGATTGTGAGCTTTGACGGACACTGCTACAGCCTTGCGGATCAACTCAATCTCTTCGGGGCCCTTAATGCGGCGCATTCCCTGCACCAGCAGACGACCATCCTCGATCGCAGTGGGACCCGTGCCACGCTTAACATAAGACGCTAATAGCCGCCGCCAATGCGTGATGATTTTACCGTTGAGGGCTTCATCATGACCAAAGTGATAGTAGAGGCGATCGCCCCCCTTCAAATACCCAGGCAGTTTCTCATCTAGTTCGTTAATCGGAAAAACTTCGTCTGCGCCTAGCGTTTCTTTCGCTACGTCAACTCCGAGCCGACGCCCGGACCAAATCTCCTGCTCTTTATCCTTGGGTCGCACAAATAGGACGAACTTGTGTTCCTCGTGGTGAGGAGCTAACACCGCGATCGCCCCCGGTTCGTTGAACCCCGTCAGATAATAAAAATCGCTATCCTGTCGGAAATTATGCTCTACATCGTTGTGCATAACGGCCATCGGTGCACTGGCAAAAATAGCCGTTCCTTCACCGATGAGTGACATGAGAGTTTGGCGTCGCTTTTGATAGATCGTTTGCATCTGATTGAAAGGGTTAAAAGAGAGGAGCAAATAAGAGCGATCAGGAGTAACGGTCGTCGAATCGATAGCTTAAAAGTTCCGACGCAGAATGAGACGAAAGCACGACAGAGATCTAGCCTTTGACCTTTGAGGTCAATTCTCAAATTCTGGTATCTGGTACTCAGCGGCTATATCAACCGCCATTGGAGCTTAGGAACCAGCACCTATGCAGGGATTTACTTCGCATTCTGATTCAGTCATAGGCAACCTGCTCAAAATTGGGAACTTGGGGGATTTCTGAAAATAAAAATATCCGGCTGCGGTGCATTACGTTAGCCAATGTCACCCTATCAGCGGTCAATTCTTTCCTGGAGATCCCCTTAAGACTCATCCATCCCCTAACGAATAGGTCAATAGTTGAACAATCATGCCATCTCCACCGGGGAGGTTATCTGTGCTCAGGGTAACGGAATTACCATCAGCTTGGCGCGTTGGTGTATTTTGCATAAGTTCCATGAAAGGCTGAAGTCCTTCAATATCACAGGTTTCGGGATCAGCCGCAGAGGTGAGGTAGTGAGTAGGAATAACGATGCGCGGATTCAACGCCCGAATAGCCGCGATCGCCTCTTCTGCGTTGTATGCTTTGGGACCGCCACCGACGGGGACCAACATGACGTCAGGACGACCTAATTGAATCTGGGCCTCGACCGAGATGGGAGAAGCCGCACCCCCCATGTGGACAATATTGAGCCCACCTTGCTCCCAACGCCAGATCAGGTTTTTCCCAAAGCGGCGTCCTCCTCTGCGATCGTGATCGACTTCAACGGATCGCATACGAATAGGAGACAGTTCGTATTCTCCTTGCTCCGTCAAGATAGGAGGATTACCCGGTAGACCTTCTAAATTTCCGCCTTCGTCGAAAAGTCGACTGCTGATGAGCACAACGTCAGCCGATACCGTAGGCTCAGCAAAACCAGCCGTACAGCCTATGGCCTGAAAAGGATTTACTAGAATCCGCCGACCGTCACCTTCGAACAAAAAACACGTATGCCCTAGCCACTGTAGAGTCACCCCAGAAGACTGAGCCTGAGCAGTTCGCCAAGTTGAGGTAACGCCTAATCCTAAAGCGGTGATAAAACCTGCGCCTAATTGCTGTACAAACCGTCTACGTTGCATTTTTTGTCCCCACTTCCCTTCACACCGGACTTATCCAACCAAGCTTGGTTTTCGCCCCTTAGTTTCCCCTTTCAGGAGAGATTAAAGTTTAGACATTCCCAAGATTGAAAACTTGATGGAGCTAAGCGTATAAGCCCTTTTACAGTAACTATAAATTGCCGCTGGCGTAATTATCCTATCGCCTTGCAGCTATCTTCGTGGGCAGTAGCTGTTGATTACTCCTGCGTGGATAAAAAGCAAACTCCCAACTTTCCGCAATTATTAGCCTGCGAAAAGCTGGGAGTTTAAGGCTGGTTATGGTTATCTCTAAAGAATGAAACCAGGATCTGTAGTTTCTAAAGAAATAGTCCTTGAAGACCTACTTGAGACCTGAGCTACTCCTAGAAGCCATGATCTGAATCGGTCCATGCTTCACAGATCTCGGTATAGCAGGTCACCATGACAACTTCTACGACAAAGTCTCCCTCATAAGGCGCTGTCACAATCGGGTTAGAATCCACCAAAGTATCCGACTCTATGAGCTCATTAGTGTAAGCATCGTAGAGATAAATATCGAGGTCGTCACAATCAGCATCACAGCTAGCGAAGATATTTTCGTCAGCCAAGAAAAACCCTTCGTAAATCGCTGTCTCACCGCTAGATAGAAAATCAGCACGAGAACTATCGTAACTATCAGCATTTGCGACAGGAGCGGAAAGCATAATTGCACTGCCGCCAAGACCAAAGGCCATTAGTCCTCGCAAAAAACGGTTGAACATTGAATACCTACCTTATGTTGTTGTGGAGATTCGTGTAGCACACTACATTAGATTTCCCATCGAGCGTACGGGTAACACTCCGTCAGGCAAATTCAGTAATAGCACCGAAAAGTCTTACCACAAAAACCTGGGACCAACGGCTAATCACTTAAGGGCAGGTGCTAGTAGGATTGCTGCACTGTTCGCCAACGGAAAGCCAACCGATCGCCGATTCAGACTGTACTTCCAGCCAGTCTCCCGAGCAATCCAGCAGCGATACCTCTGAAAATTTAGGAACTTCTGCTTTAACACCCGAGAACCCATCAGGCGCCTCATACAGCTTAGCGGGAGCATCTGGATTATCGAGACTAATGCTGGTTGTGGTCACCCCTAGATGAGGTGCGTAAACCCATCCTGGTTGGTCAAGTTCTTGTTGACTAGCACTTTGAGCCTCATTGATTAGGAACCATCCATCCGTTGTCCCAACAATTGAGACTTCCACAGGCTCAGTGGTTGGCAAAACATCCAGCACTGCAAAATCAGTGCCAGGTCCATTACGAACATTCAGACCCGCAGGATCCGGATCAGTGACAAAGGCCCGTGCTGAACAAGACTGTGCGATCGCGGCGGGAGACGGAGAGGCCGTCGTTTGCGGATCCTCAGTGGGTGTCGCCTCGGCTGCATCCGATTCGGGATCAGGGAGGGCTGTCTCTTGAGGTGCGTCTGTGCCTGTTGCGGTTTCAGCCGGTTCGGCGGACGTCTCTGTCGTCTCGCTAGTAGACACGTCAGGTGTTGTGGCTGACTGACAAGCAGTGAACAAGGCAACACTGGCGATCGCGCTCAAGCGAACAAGTCTGTCTAATCTCAAAACCATGTTTCTGCGTCCAGAGGAAGTGGCTTTAGTGAAGCAAACTTTTGGAGAATATTGCCAAAAAATGACAGTTTTTTAAGGCTCATCGCAACAAGCCCCAACAGCACAATCATAAGACTCGATTGCAGGAAAGCAGTACTGTAAAGTGTGGATATGTATGATGAAGATGATCTAAAAATTGTTGATCCAGACATCGAATTTGATGATCCACTGGATCACATTGCCCCTCCCGGTGAAGCCGGGGAGGAACCTCAGTATGACCCTGAGGAAATGTTGTCTTTGCTAAATTCTTCGTCAGCGCAGCAGCGCATGATGGCGGCACGAGCATTTTGTGAGCTGGAAGAACCCCGTGCTGTTTCCCGTCTTGTGGAGTTATTGAAAGACAGCTGTCCTCTAGTCCGAGTGAGTGCGGCTTATGCTTTGGGGCGAAATTGCACTCAAGAGGCGATCGCTCCTCTGATCCAACAGCTGAGTGATTGGAACGGCTATGTCCGTAAAGGCATTGTTTGGGCTTTGGGTAATAGCCATACTCCTGAGGCTTTGGAACCTCTCATAGATGCCCTCAGAACGGATATTCCTGCGGTCCGGCTCTGGGCAGCCAGTGCTTTAGCGCAAATGACAAAGGTCAACTACGAGACGGTGGTTGCTGCCCTTCCTCCCATCATTGAAGTCATGCGTCGCGATCCCATTGCGGCAGTCCGCAGCAACTGCGCCTGGGCCATTGGGGAACTCTGTCGAGAATTGCCTTCCAACGTGGTGTATGCAACGGCGATCGATGCCCTCATTGAAACGTTTGCCGAAGACGATGATCTAGGCGTACGGGAAGATGCTCGCACAGCCATTTTGAATGTGGGCGATCCAAGAGGACTGCAAATTATTGAGGAGCTTGAGCAAGACGGTTGGTTTTAGCGACCTACCTGCGGAATCTGACTAGAAGTAAGGGGTTGCCTACAGCTTTGCATTACCACAACTCCTGATCAATCAGGTGCGGCGACTTTTGCCTCTAGGGCTGCAACGTAGTTGCCAATGTAGTGATCCCGTACCCGTCGACTGACAAGCTGCCAGGTCAATAGGGTGCCTAGACGATGTAGTTCGGGGACGTGTTCAAATCCCTGCCATAGCCTGGGTACGCGGGTCACAACATCCCAGCCATAGACAAAGCGATGGCTGTCGGGAACTCGCTGACGAAAGGAGTTAACCAGGGCTGAGTTGCCGACACGAGGCGCACCGAAGGTATGAAGGGAAATGGGTTGCTCGGTGTGCTGAGTGATGTTGTATTGAATATCCAAAGCGGCGATGGTGGCGATCGCACCCCCCAGACTATGCCCCGTAACGGTCACTGCACAATCAGGAAATTCGTTGACCACTTTGAGCACGCGATCGCGAACAGCAAAGTATGCCGTCATAAATCCTTGATGAAACCGGACATCTGTCGTTGTTTCATCACCATAGGGATAAATTTTTTTGCGGAATTGAAAATTGTTGATCCAATCAGTTCCCTTTTCTGTTCCCCGGAAGACAATATACAAGTCTTTACTATCTACTTTGTGGAGAACAGCTGCCTGAGTATCGGTCTGGCCTTCATCTTGACTTTCAATCAAGGTGGCATCAACCCCAGGTAGACTCTCAAATTTAAGAATCGCAAACTCTTTGTATATTTCCTGACTTAAGCGGGCGCAGGTCAAAGCAACTGTAGTGTCCAGCATGGGTCATCTCGCGTGTGGTTGTCAGCACGACCAATCGAACTCAATTGATGAGTTGTACATCCATCTACAATAAGTCGCTCGATTTTCTCGGAATCATTTGTAAAAACTATTAATAAGTTCGGATCAACCCATTAATTGTGCTCAAAAAGTTGTGATTGCCTCTGATGAGGTCACTGGGTGATCTGGGAAAACTGGTGGTATCCGTGAAAACCATGATCTCTGCTGCACCTTAACCCTAGGAACTGTCTGACACTAAGAGGAAACCTCATGCGAGTTGCATTTGTCTTGCCTGGGCTTCATAAAGTTACCCGTGGGGCTGAAGTAGCCTTCGAAGCGATCGCCCACGAACTTTCTCAATTTGAAGATACCGAAGTCACCCTAATCGGTTCTGGAAAACCGATTGAGACAAGTGCCTATGACTTTCAGCATGTAAGCAGCACGCCTAGAGAAAAATTTGAGAGCTGGCCCAAGTTTCCCGTCTTTCGGGAGGTATATGTTTACGAAGAATTGTCCTTTGTTCGTCACCTGCCCAAGGTCTATCAACCGGACCACTTCGATGTCACCGTTACTTGCAGCTATCCCTTTATCAACTGGTTTTTGCGATGGCAGGGGGGGCGCAAACGTCCTCCCCATGTGTTCGTGACACAAAATAGCGATCATCCCGCGATCGCCTCACAATCTGAGTACCGTTTCTTCTCCTGTGAGGGATTGGTTTGCACCAACTTCGAATACTTTGAGCGCAACAAAGCTACCTGGAATTGTGCGTTGATTACAAATGGAGTAAATCCTGAGCGGTTTTATCCCCAAGAGGTCGACCGTACTCAGTTCGGCTTACCCAAAGATGCTCCAGTCGCGCTCATGGTTTGTGCTCTGATGCCCTCTAAGCGAGCGATTGAGGGCATCAAGGCTGCGGCTCAAATCCCTGACTTGCATTTGGTGCTCTGTGGTGACGGCCCAGAGCGCGATACGGTCCGTCAGCTCGGGGAGCAGCTAATGGGCGATCGCTTCCATCCGAAGAAGCTGCCTTTTGAGCAGATGCCCGATATTTATCGAGCTGCTGATATGTTCATGCACTTCAGTCTGGATGAGCCTTTCGGCAATGTCTATTTGGAGGCACTAGCGACTGGATTGCCCATTGTTGCCCATGATCGAGAGGTCACACGCTGGATTGTTGAGGATAATGCCGTGTTGGTCGATTCCACCAGCACCGAGGCCATTGCAGCGGGAATTCAAAAAGCTTTGGCGTTAAAGGATGCTGATTCAGTTGCCGCCCGTCTAGCCCTTATTGAAAAGCGCTTTACTTGGAAAGCAATTGGGCAGCAGTATTACGACTTTTTGCATAAGGTTGTTCAATAGGCTGGCTTAGATTTGCGGGTCTGTGGTGTCCTTTGGGCTGTCGTCAGCAGAATAAGAATAGTCGGAGTTAGGCATATCCTCTGCCAGAGGACGAGGTAGAGGTTCTAGAGGACGGCCTTCAATGACCTTTTCGCCAGATAATTTCCGTGACACACCAATAATTATCCCTCCAACGATTGGGATAGCAGGCATGACAATGAGCCAGGCAACCGAAGGGGCTTCAGGACCGCTGGCAGCCGTAGCTTGAGAAGAACTCGAATAGCTCGGTTGAGCGATGGCTGCCCCTACGGCTATCCCCGCTAACAGTAAAAGAGTACCGACAGAAAAGCGATATCGCCCAAATCGGATCAAAGATCGGCACATTTTTACCGGTTTATAGAAGAGAGATGAGGGCGATCGCCGCACTGGTTTCTTTGTCCAAAAGTTCACCATCAAATACCGTGTTTTAGCAATGTGTGAGGAATCTTTTCCAGTTTAGATCTATGCGTTTTGGCAGGTTGTTTACAGTCTTGTTTGTGCGATTTGGGGGAGTGGGGAGTTGATATGGCACCTCAAACGGGGAAACTCCACAACCAGAGTGGTAGGGTGAGCAAGAGCATGACAGAGCTAACCCCGATACAGGTCACAGATAACTCACGGTCTAGGTTGAACGTTTCTGCAAGAACCAGGGTGGCAAATGCTGAGGGCATACCAGCCTGCAAGACGATGACTAACCGTGGTGCACCTGTGATGCCAAAAACGGTTAGTAGCAGACCAACCAATAAAGGAGCGATCGCCATACGAATGATAGTTGAGGCGATCGCCGGCAGTATCTGTCCCCATGAACGAAGCTGTTGCAGTCGTATTCCCATCAATATCAAAGAGAGCGTAACCATCGACCACGCAAAACCCTGTAGTCCTGAATCCAGCCAGTTTGGTAAGGGAACGGGGCGTAGGGCTAAACCCATTAAAAATGCAGGAAGAGTGGGTGCTTTGAAGAAGGCGACGAGACTCTGCTGCCAAGGTGAAATACTTTTTGTTAAGGCATTGCTTCGGCTGTAGTGAGCGCCGATGATCACGCCTAGTCCGTAGGCTGCAAATAAGGTGCCTAGCAAATCATAAAAGATGGCCCAACCGAAGTAGGGTGTCCCTAACTGTGGCAGTAATAGCACAACGGGATACCCAATATATCCGGTATTGCCAACCATCGTGGAGATTAAGAACGTGCCTCGGGTGGTGGCCGTCCACGTCCGAAACAAGAGCTGTAGGCAGCACCAAGCTAGAAACAGGGATGCAGCAAAAGCAACCCAAGCCATGAGCGGCGAAATTAGCACCCGACCCGAGAGATCAACTTGCCGCAAAAAGTGGATCAAGCTGCCTGGAACACCAATCCAAAAGAGAAACTTGCCGAGGTAGGCGGGGACCTGATGCTGTAGAGGTCGGTTAGAAAGGTGCTGAACTTGGGGTAGCCCTAGCAAAATGCCAATGAGGATGCCGATTAATATGCTGCCGCATAGTGGCAGATAGATTTGAGCCAAAACCCACACGAATCCCCCAGAAGTAAAGTTTTTGCCGCGAAGGTAAGGACCGCCACTCTCATGGAGGTCGTTCAACTAGAACTGATCCCTTTGAAGAAGAATGTGAATGCTCTGTAGCAGTTCACATTCAAACCGGGACAGGATTGATATGACCAAGCCAGCCAACTCATCTCAACCGAATCTGAGATGGATGCGGTCCACAATAGGTCGAAATTTCGCGAAGTTTCGAAGGGTTTAGAGCAAGAAGACTCGTAGAATAGGTCCCTTGATCTCTAGAAGCAGTGTAGGATGGACGTCTTTGTGTGTCGATAGATAGCCTATATCAAATTCAAAGATGGTTTCTATCTATGGGGGACTAGAAACCATCTAGGTCTAAAGCTTTAGAACCACCTTGCTGAATCTGAGCCAAAATGACTCCTAATTGACGCCATACCAGCCAAGCCATCAGCCCAGTTAGGACGGCAGCCATAGCATAGGCAACCTTGGCGGAAAATCCGAAAAATTGAATTCCTGATGCAAGTGAGACACAAACACCGATACAAATTCCAGTGTAAGAAACCTGTAAAGACGCCCCTCGAATATCTTCCAGGGAACTGGCTGTTGGATCCTTCGCCCAATCTCGGGTTGCCTGCTGCAGGGATGCACTGAAGGCGGATCCTGCCGAGATCGCCGCTAGAAAACCGGCAAGCATCAAAACATACGGTGGTTGTGGATACACAGAAACCTCTTAATGATGATAAAACGATGCGGAGAATGTATGGCTTTAGCCATCTAGGTCTTTGCAACAAATAGTATCCGGGTGCTTAGTGCATAGCCCGATGGCTCGCCGTCTTGTCCCAACGGAACGGCGACGGCTGTCAAATCTCAATCATTATATCGGTCGTTGCGATCGCTCAAGAAGACTGTGCCGACTGAAAGCTATCAGCGAAGGCTGCGACTGGAGGAATGAGTCCCGCTGCCCGTTCAACTGACGTTTGCAGCAGTACATCCCAAGCAACTCCCAGAACTTTAGAGGGAGTTACGTCATCTTTCACCAGATTCCACAACTTTTGCACCTCTTCAGTATGGAGGCGATCATCCTCAGTTATTGCCAAAATGAGGCGATTGCGAATATAACGTCCATCTTCCGACATCAAAAACTGGATACCCAAGCTGGCCGTTGGCAAGATATCGAACTGCTCATCGTTACGAGCAATTCGCAGCAGGTTCTCAAGTCGCTGCCACTGGAACTTGCCATCTTTGAAAAGAATTTCCAGCAATCGTCTGCGCAAAGAGGGCGTTTCGCCCCGCAAAAGTCGTCGTGCCACATAGGGATAGGCAATATCGACAATCTTGAAATCTGGATTGAGGCTGAGGGCAACCCCTTCTTGCGTGACGAGCGATCGAATGATAAGCGCAAATTTAGCAGGGACTCGGAAGGGATATTCGTACATCAACTCCGAGAAGCGATCTGTGATGGTTTTGAAGTTAAAGTCTCTGACTTTAGCACCCAAGGCATCGCCTAAAACCATTTCCAAAGCCGGAATAATTGGGCGAATGTCAGTTTCAGGAGTCAAAAAGCCTAATTTGACAAAATCTGCTGCTAGATGCTCATAGTCTTGATTGAGCAAATGGACAACGGCATCCACCAGTGTTTCCTTCGTCTCTTGACTGAGCTGATCCATCATGCCGAAGTCGATGTAGGCCATGCGACCATCCGCCATAGCAAACAGGTTACCCGGATGAGGATCGGCGTGGAAAAAGCCATGCTCCAAAAGCTGCTGTAGACCAGAAGTCACGCCTGCCTCAATCAGCTTGTCGGTATCTAACGAAGCAGCTTGAATACTAGCAATATCTGTAAGCTTGAAGCCGTTAATCCATTCCAATGTCAAGATTTTGCCGCTACAGTAGCGCCAGAAAATGCGCGGCACCTTGACGGTAGGATCATCCTGGAAGTTGGCAGCGAACAACTCAGCATTACGCCCTTCATTCAGGTAGTCAATTTCTTCGAAAAGTTTGCTCCCAAATTCATCCACAATCATGCTCAGGTCGTGCCCCAAGTTGAGTGGCAAAAACGGCCCCAAGAGCTTGGCTGCAAATCGCATGATGAAGAGGTCACAGGTAAGAACAGGGATCAAATTAGGCCGCTGCACCTTGATGGCGACCGCTTCGCCACTATGGAGTTGTCCCTGGTAAACCTGGCCTAAACTGGCTGCAGCAACAGGTTCAGAAGAAATTTGCTTGAAAATCTCATCGGCTGAGTAGCCTAGTTCAGCTTCTAGGATCGCCATCGCCAGTGTCGTCGGAAAAGGCGGCAGCTGATCCTGTAGTTTTGTTAGTTCTTCTAAAAAATCTTTTCGAATCAGGTCAGGACGAGTGGAGAGAGCCTGACCTACCTTGATAAAGGTTGGGCCTAAGCGAGTCAACAGTTGCCGGAGCTGAATAGCCCGTTTTTCCAGATTACGTTCTTCGCGATTAAACCAACGATCGCTTTGCAACCCCAGCGCAAATGCACCTACCCACCAAAATATTTGGAGCGATCGCCATAAAACTTTCCAAGGTCGCCGACTGTAAAATCTCGCAATAACAGTTGGGTCATAAACTCTAGACTCAAACAACAAAGTCTGCATCGCGAAACTCCTCACAACCAGCTGCAACACACAAGCTCTCAGGACAATCCTTCGAGGAGCGCATCAAGAAACCGCTAGTCATCCAAATTTGAACTAATCCCTAGATTTGTTTATCTAGCGTGTAAAGAAAAGGATGCGTATTTCAGCGCTCTTAACAATAGTATAGATAACTACAGTTAATCCCTGTCGTTCTTAAGAACTTGTTAAGCAACATTAATTTATGCTGGACCATTGACTCAAGTCAATGAAACATTAGGCTTTTGCGAGATAAAAATCAATGCACCGGTTAATCTGCTATTCATATTTATCGCTTATTGAACCTGGAAAACTGATGTGGAATGGGTTGACATGATTGAACTAGGGGTATTGCAGCTAGTTTTGTCTTTGGGGTTAGTCGTAGGGGCGATCGCCCTAGTTCGCTGGCAAAACCTTGGCATGGAGCTGACGCTCTTGAATGCGACTTGGCGAACACTCTTTCAGCTGTTTGCCGTGGGTTATCTGCTGGGAATTGTCTTTGCTTGGCGCGATCCGCTCAGCGTCATTGCCGTCCTAATGTTTATGCTCTCGGTGGCAGCTGTGGTCGCCCGCAACCGAATCAGCAAGCGGATGTCCCGATTGCTGCCCATCCTGGCAGGTTCACTCTTGACCAGTACCGCCTTGACGATTGTCTTCACGACAGGTGTCGTTATTCGACCTGATGTATGGTACGAACCGCGCTATGTCATTCCTCTAACAGGAATCGTGCTGGGCAATGCTATGACTGCGGCAACGATCGCGGGCGATCGCCTTGTCACTAGCTTGAAACAGAACCGCATCGAGATTGAGACCCATCTCAGTCTGGGCGCAACGCCTGACCAAGCCATCCTGGCTTTTCGCAAGGAGGCCGTGAAAGCGGGTCTGATTCCAACCGTAAACGCCATGATGGTCGTTGGAATTGTAAAACTACCGGGCATCATTACGGGACAACTGCTGAGTGGTGCTGATCCCCTCAACGCAGCTTTTTACCAAATGCTCATCATGTTTATGCTGGCCTT
Organism: Oscillatoria sp. CS-180; assembly: GCF_028330965.1. GTDB lineage: Bacteria > Cyanobacteriota > Cyanobacteriia > Phormidesmidales > Phormidesmidaceae > Halomicronema. The sequence continues at coordinate 48,124 of NZ_JAQMUB010000030.1, forward strand.
TTCAGACCTATTGGCCTCGGTCCTCGTTACGATGGGCATCCAGAAACTCTTTTTCAATTCGGCAGCGCAGTTAGTTCGACAATAAAGATGTGAGAGTGTAAAGGTAAAGCAGCAGGAGTAAGGACGGAAAGGGAAAACCGAATGACTTTCTCCTTGCCCAAATTCGTTTTGGAGAATGGCAACATTCATGCCAAATGACTCCCTAGCACCGCTACGCGGAATTCAAAATTCAAAATTGGCAGACCACTAGTTTACTTGCCTAATTCTGGACCTCTATATAATTCTGGACCTCTACAATAGAGGGACCTGTTAACCGTGTCCCATGACTGGTAAGCCCAAATTTCCTGGGATGAATCCGTATCTTGAACATCCGGCTATTCAAGGTGGCCGCAGATCGGATTATCAAATTATGGTGAGTCGATCGCCCGAACGCCCCATTGCTGAACGCTATCCCTTCAATCTACAAGACTCCATTCCTGGCTTCTTTTTATCGCTGCAAGCTGGCGATGTAGAACCCGTTATTGATATAGGTCAAATCCTTCATCAGGCGTGCAAAGAAGCCGCGATCGATTTAGCGATCGACTATACTCAGCCTCCAACACCACTTCTGAGCGAAGTTCAGGCTGATTGGCTCAAAACATTGGCAAAGTCCAGCTGAATGTGCTGCCTCAAAGCTAGACAATTTTGAATTTCACATAGGGCGTGATCACTCCCTAGAAAAGCCGCCGTACTCGGGTCTGTACCGAGCGATAAATTGCCGATCAACATTGTAAAGAGAAATGGGCAGCTGTATCTGGTTGCCTAACTGCATGATGCTTTGAACAAGCTGGTGTGTCTCTGCAATAACAGAGTCACTGCGGGAGAGGCGACCCTGGGTCGAGGGCGGGGAAATTGATTGGCTGACAGCGCTATCGTACGGTTCGCGGAGAATAATTTCGATTTGTCTGGAACTGTAGGTATACGTGCAGATGCCAGCCGCGATCGGGCACAGGTTTTGCAAATCATCTTCAATGGTTTGTAGCGCGACGGCCTGCTTTAGTCTGGTCTGGGCCTGCTTTAAGGAATCCTGATAACTCCCAAGATGGCCTTGGGCTTCGCCGTAGCGAATCGTGTTTTTAGGAACCTGCCGCATTTGAGCATAGGCATCGCTCCAATGATTGACGGCTTGAGTCCACTGGTTGCGTCGTTCGGCAGCCTGTGCTTGAGCCGCATCAGCCAGGGCATCTTGATAAGCCCGTTCTCCGGCTTTTTCGAAGGTGGTACGGGTACGGGTTTGGATAAATTTGCTGCGATAGTCAGACCGTAGCGATCGCGCCTCCTCATGGGCCAATGATCCTTGGGGAATTAGACTTAGAGCCTGGGTTGCTCGGTCCCACTCGCGTTGAGCATTCAGCCAGTCTGTTAACGTCGCGGCATTTTCAGTATGAATTGTGGCAAGTTGAGCGGCTTGAACCGCTTTATTAAGATTAGCTTCTGCCTGTTCTTCGACTAATAGCCGCTGGCCGATAGCCTCACGATTGGCTTCATATTCTGCAAGTTTGAGTTGAGCAAACTCTGATAGCGGGCTGCTGTCTGGCACGCGGTTGAGGTGATTAATTGCCTTTTGCCAGAGCAAATGAACTTCGACCCAAACAGGAACAGGATGGGGCGGATCTTGGCTCTTCTCGGAAGCGGTCGTTGCATCTTTTTGAGCCGCAATAATCCACTCCAAATCGGAGAGTTGAGTTCGATAGCGCACCAGTTCGGCTTGAGCGGCATCGTAGTGAGGTGACCAGGGAGGAATCGCCGAAACTAGGCGAACGGCTTTTTGTACATCATCGTGGGCGCTCGCTACCTTCTCTGGAGTCGGATTGCCCTGCAACTGATTGAAGGTTTCTTGACTCAGGTCACTAGCGGTTTGTCGCCGCTCGCAGCTGCCGACTAGACAAGGCCGGGTTACGCTGTACGCGATCGCTCCGACTGTCAGCCCTGCAATCGCTAGTCCGCCGACTGATCGCCAAGGTAACTCTTGCCAATCGGCTGTGACTCGCCGCCATTTTGCCCTAATCTGAAGGGTGCTAATGAACTGCTGCCATTGTTGACTGAGCGGTTGCTGAACAGTCGTTGAGGTCTCAGGGATCTCTTCCTCAAACGGTGGAGGCGTCTCCTCTTCCATAGGATTAGACAGCAAAACGAGTGCCCCAGGAGCAACGTCCGTCTCGTCGCTGCCAGTTTCTGTGGGTTCGCCAATGGTGGGTGGATCAAATAAGTCTGAAACCGTGTCGGCAGGTTTCCAACCACAGCTGCGGGCGGCATAGGGGCTTGCCGTGCCTCGCTTCCTTAAGTACAGCCTGACAGGCAGTTCTCCCTCTGAATTTAAAAACTCCTCCAACAACTCGGTTTCCGTAAGTCCTTGACTCATGGATAGCGCCAAGGCTTTGAATCGGCGATCGCGCTCGGTGGCGGTGACGGCTGTTTGATTGTCCTCTGACAGCACCAACAATCGCCCTTGTTGAAACCGACAGCGAATGGTGGGGGGAGCATCGGGGGAAAGTTGAGCGATCGCGGTTTGAATCCGATGTTCTAACGCAGCGACAAACTGATCTAACGCGGCAAATGAGGATGAGGAAGTCATAACCCTAGAAATGAGCGGAACCCTGACACCTGTCTGACTCGCGTCCGCCCGAGTTGGCATCGCCCCAGAAAAAATCTAGAAGTCACCGAACTTAGCAAACAGCGCATCAATCGCCTCAACCGTCTCAGACAGAACAATGGAAAACCTCACGTTCAATCCAGTTGAGTGTCATCTAAAACGAAACAGTGCTGGTTATGGCATCGAAGTATAGCAAGGGTTTTTGGGTTTAGAACATCTCTTGAGACGTATCTCTCTGCCTTTAGGAATATGCGCTTCCTAGATGGCTGTTTTGTAGCTGCTTTATCAAACTAACGCTTTGCCTATCAGCATCAGCACACTACCCAGAAAGAGTAGGCTGAACAGCACAGCTGAATCCGAAATGGCTTAGCGCTCTGTGATAACTACACCTTGTTGTGATATGACAACATCACGCTGCTTCCATCCAGTCGTAAATTTTTTCTAACTGCTCTAGCGTAATTAAGCCGTATTGCCAGAGGACCATTGGCAAAGGCCCTGGATCCTGCTCACAGTGGCGTAGCGCCATCTTAATGGAGTCCTGAGAAACGGCTAAGTCATTCTGCAGAAATCGAATTAAGCTGTCGTCGCGTTCAGTTGCTATATCTCGCATGTTTACTGCCATCCCTCTGGCAACCCAGTACTGCACATAGTTGGCAAGATTGTATCCAAGCCTTTCGGGGATGCACGATTCGGATAACCGATTCAGACAATACCGTAGTTAGTACGGAAGTTACGGATAAACCTTTCCAGGAACTTAAACATTAACAGGAGAGAATTACTAGCGAAAAGCTGAAGCCACTTAAGTCTTTCCTTTCCTCTGGTCCACACTGCTAACTATGCATCCTGCCTATCAAGGTGGCAATAGAGTATCAAATCTTTCTTGATTTTGACCAGTGCTTCGACGATAGTTTTATAGTTAAACTTAATGAAACTCAAGACTACGATAAGTAGCTGCAACTAATCGTTTACTGTTTGAGGCATATTTAACCACTCAATTGCAACGGTGTCTCCAACTTGTAGGTTGAGGTCTCCAGCCAAGCCACCTCGAAGCTCGATCACCTGATCTACGATTTGCTGATCAGGTCCGTAGGTGGGGCAGGGCATGGACTCGCAGGGGGGAACATTACTGGCGATATCAACGATTTGTCCTTGATAGATAAACACCATATCTAGAGGAATGAGGACATTTTTCATCCAAAAGCTCACACGGCGAGCCGGATCGAAGGGAAACAGCATGCCGTGGTCGTCTGCCAATGACTCACGGGCCATTAAACCAATGGCTTGCTGTTGCGATGTCAGCGCCACCTCTAGACCAATTCTCTGGCCTCCCAACTCAACGGCTGCGGTTATCGGCAGGTTTTGACCCTGGGCATCGAGTTGACGACTTAAAAGTGGAGACATCCGTTTTTCCTGCTGTGGCTTTTGGGCGATCGCGGGAACATCCGCCGGCAAAGAATTGGCTTCAGATAGGGCTGATGTACCACAGCTAGTTATCCCAACCAGGGTGATAAGCACACAGCTGGCAATTTCTGTTGACCACTTGAAAATCACAAAGCACACTCCAAACTCACACGTTGAGCCATGACAGATCAGCAGGACTCAGGAAAACAGGCAATCCAATGCCTTAAGGTCTAACCGTCTTGTCCTGACAGAACTAACAACCGCCATAGCTTAGATGCCCTGCTACATGAACCTATCGACCTAAGACTAGGTCGATAGAGTTTGACGACAACTGTTGAACTAGGTTTCAGCAAGGCTTAACTGTAAGGAATCTGGGAAAAGGATAAACCACTAGGCAACGGGTCTATTTAGCTCTCTCTCAAAACATAACCAACACCCCGAACAGTCTGTATCAGGCGTTTCTCATTGTTGCCGTCGATTTTGAGGCGAAGATATCGCACGTATACTTCAATGACATTAGATTCCCCCATGAAGTCGTAACCCCAGACATTTTCGAGAATTTGCTCTCGGGCAAGCACTTCACGCGGATGCTCCATAAGATATCGCAGCAGTTCAAATTCTTTCATCGTGAGGTCGATCTCACGGCCATTACGGGACGCTGTTCGGGTGCCTAAGTCCAGCGCAAGGTCGCTAAATCGCAGCTGCTCAGACGAGGTATCGCCGGGTTGCAAATAGATTTGGACAATTTTTAGGAAAGCATCCTCCTGGTAAGGTTTGAGACAATAGTCATCGGCTCCAGCCTCCAAACAGGCAATCCGGTCTTCAAGCGTATCCCGAGCCATGAGCAGCAAAATTGGAACGCAAAACTGAGCGCTGCGGAGCTTTTGGCAAACATTCAAGCCAGAATCGCTGCCCAACAGTCGATCAATGATGATGAGCGCAGGTTGAATTTTCTTAGCTTTCTCAATTCCCTTTGCTCCGGTCGTCGCTGTTTCGACCCCATAGCCAACTTCTTCCAAATCATGGCGAATACGATCTGTGAGATCACCGTTGCTGCAAATTAGCAACACTTTGGGAGCAACGTTATCGGCGTGACTTTCCATAAACAGTAGGATGAGCCGAGATTGTACAACCCCTATCTTAGAAGCACGGGACCGATGCATATGAGCCGATCGCTCAACTCTGCTCTGTTTGTTACTAATTTGAAAGAATCAGAGTGTGTTTCAAACCCAGAAAGTGCCGTGAAGCGATGGCAACGGCAGCTGTTAAGGCAGTTCAACAGAGGTGGGTTTGGCGATGTGTGGTAATCCCCATCCTAGCTTTTCCCTGAGCACTTTGAAGAATTCAGGCGATCGCAACCGGATAAATTTGGCTGTGTAGGGCGATCGCTCAGTCACCACCCAATCTTCTGGCATGACGTAGGAACCCGCGTTGCCATCGACCACCATCACCAGTGGATCCGTATTGGCCGAGGTGATCTTCACCGTCTCTGAGTCAGGAAACACAATCCCCCGGGAAGCCAAGGAATGAGGGCAAATGGGGATGAGCTGTGTGACTGAGACACCGGGAGTAATGACTGGACCACCAGCGGATAAGGAATAGGCGGTAGACCCAGTTGGTGTCGAAATGATGATGCCATCCGCAGCGATGTCCACTGGGGCATGATTGCCTACAGAGACCTCGAAATGGCACATGCTGGTCAGCGGCTCGCGATGAAGCACCATTTCATTCAAGCAGAGCACCTCCCACGCAACGCGATCGCGCTGACAGACCTTAACCACAATCATGGAGCGCTCTTCGAGGCGATAGTCACCCTCCAATACCCGCTCCATAACGTTAGGTAGCTGATTTAGATAAGCTTCTGTCAAGAACCCCATGTGCCCAGTATTGACCGTTAGGAGCGGAATTCCAGCTGGGGCAACCTGCCGAAAGGCCGACAAAACGGTTCCATCGCCCCCCAACACGAGGGCAAACATCATCGACTCATCGAAGTGAGGCGGCACCAAACTTTCAATTGGCGTATGACAGACTGGGCGTCCAGGACTGGAATACCCCAGCAAACCGCCCAAACCATTAGCAACATGAACTTCACAGCCTAGAGCTGTCAATTTCTCTTGCCAAACTACAGCAGCTTCACAAGCTGCTGGTTTAATGTCGTTGAAAATAATCCCAACCTTGGGCACGCGTCACGTCCGAGGGTCTAAACAAAGCTCTTTAGGGCAAACTTGAAGGAAAACCCGCTCCTGCTTTGGTATCGATCCGTCTCTGTGAAGAGAGGCTACCAGCTTACCCGTCTTAATAGGCTACCGCCTTTTTAGACCGCTTGCAGAAGCGTCTCCAAATTTGCATCTATTTGGGATTTATGCTTGCCCCAAAGCGATGTCTAAAAACATCATGGTGACAAAGCCTAGCATCAGTCCTAAGGTGCCCCTCTGACCTTGGGATTTTTGTGAAATTTCAGGGATAATCTCATCCACGATGACAAAGAGCATGGCTCCAGCGGCAAAAGCCATTCCCCAAGGTAGGGCTTCTTGGGCAATACCGACAATGCCCGCTCCAACAATGCCGCCCAGCGGTTCAACTAGTCCTGTCAGGGTTGAAATGCCCAAGGCATACAGGGCTGAATACTCCAAGTTGCGAAGCGACCAAGCGACAACTAGACCTTCCGGCATATTTTGAATGGCGATGCCCAGGGCAAGAACGATCGCGGAGGAAGTACTACCCGACCCAAAGCTAACGCCGACCGCCAAACCTTCAGGAAAATTGTGCAGTGTAATCGCAGCGACAAATAGCCAAATGCGCTTAAGGTTCTCAGCTTTGGGGCCTTCTTGTCCCTTGAAGAAATGTTCGTGGGGAAAGCGATCGTGGATCACCCACAAAAGTCCTCCCCCCAATAGGACGCCAATGACTATAATCATCGCTGCGATCGCCCTTGGATAGCCCAGTGCGATCGCGGCTTCAGTACCCGGCACAATGAGTGAGAAGGAGGTTGCTGCCAGCATAACTCCGCCACCAATACCCAAGAGAACACCCTCTGTCCGTTCTGAGGGATGGGTTGGTAACAGAACAGGTAAAGCGCCTAATCCGGTCCCAAGGCCAGCTAGCAGACTCGCGATCGCGCCCCAAATTAAGGTATCCACAATTCAATCAGTTCTCAAAGTGGGTGTGAGTGTGTGGTTTAACCAGTTTCTAATCGTTGCATAGTTCACCGATGCCGCTAGTTTAGCGGCTTTGTGGAGACTCATTTCTACAGCTTATTCATACCGGGTTGAGGATGCTATTCTGGCAAAACTTGTTATCGATTCGCGATTTTGGATGTCCGGTTTTGGATTGACAACTGTAAGCATTGCGGTGCTCTCAATTCCCAGCCTTTGAAGCAGCCACGCGAAGCGATGTTGATGGCTTTTTAAGAGCTGCCTATTGTCCACCTAACTCACCTTGGAATATGACTCCTGCTCTAACTCAATTCGGCGACCAAATGTCTCACCTGACGGGTGTACGAGCCATCATGAAAGACATTATCGAAACGTTACGAGCAGGCGATGGGCAGTCGTTTATTAATTTGAGTGCAGGCAATCCCGTCATTTTGCCGGAAGTAGAACAGCTTTGGCGTGACTGCACAACGGATTTATTGAACAGTTCCGACTACGGTGAAGTCGTCTGTCGCTATGGATCGAGTCAAGGCTATGAACCGTTCATTGAAGCGGTTCTGGCAGATTTTAATCAGCGCTATGGCCTGTCATTAACGGATCGCAACATTCTCATTACGCCCGGCAGTCAGTCTCTCTATTTCTTTGCGGCGAACGCCTTTGGTGGATATGCCGCTGGGGGGCAGCTGAAAGAAATTGTCCTACCCCTCAGTCCTGACTACACCGGATACGGCGGCGTCTCTTTGTTTCCGCAAGCTCTGAAAGCCTATAGACCAACCCTCGATGTTGATGCGCCTTCTCACTCTTTCAAGTACCGTCCCGATTTCAGTCAGCTAGAGATTACCAAGCAAACTGGGTTTGTCCTTTTCTCCCGACCCTGCAACCCCACGGGCAATGTGCTGACAGACGATGAAGTGAACCGCATCGCTGATTTAGCTGCTCCCCACAATGTCCCCGTTTTCATTGACTCCGCCTATGCACCTCCCTATCCTGCGTTGAATTTCACAGGCATGACCCCCGTCTTTCGGGAAAACACGGTGCACTGCATGAGCTTGTCGAAAGCGGGACTGCCCGGTGAGCGCATCGGCATTGCCTTGGGCGATGAATCCATCATTCAAGTGCTTCAGTCTTTCCAGACCAATCTTTGTATTCACTCGTCCCGCTATGGTCAGGCGATCGCAGCCCGAGCCATCGCGTCGGGAGCACTAGCGGACATTTCAGAAGCGGTTATTCGGCCCTACTACCAAAACAAGTTTGCGGTGCTTGAAGACAGCTTGACGTCATTCCTGCCTAAAACAGCACCTTGGTATTTGCACCGAGGAGAAGGCGCTATCTTTGCCTGGCTGTGGTTTGATCAGCTTTCCGCGACCGACCGAGAGCTATATCAGCAATTAAAGCGCTACGGGGTCATTGTTGTTCCTGGCAATCCTTTCTTCCCAGGTCTACAAGAAGCGTGGTCCCATACCCAACAGTGCATTCGCATTAGCCTGACAGCGACGGATGAGGACATCGTTCAGGGCATTCGCCATTTAGCAACGGTTGTGACTGAGTTGTATGCCCAGCAGTCTTCACACTCTCCAGTCATGGCGGGTTCATCTTTGTAAGAGTGGGTTATGGCAGATTCGCTGCAAGAGGAATGGTTGGAGATTGGCCGCATTGTTGCTCCTCAGGGATTAGATGGATCGTTACGGGTCTATCCCAACAGCGACTTTCCTGAGCGGTTTTTGGAACCGGGCGATCGCTGGCTCTTGAAACCCGGACAGAGCACTCCTGAAAGTGTGCAATTACTCTCGGGACGTTACCTCAGTGGTAAAGGACTATACGTCATCAAACTCAAAGGCATAAATTATCGCGACCAGGCAGAAACTCTACGTGATGCCAAATTGGTCGTGTCAGCGGGCGATCGTCTGGAATTGGAACCCGATGAATTCCATGTTTCAGATTTAGTTGGGCTTGAAGTCCGGTTGCAAGATACGGGACAAGCCATTGGCACGGTAGTGGATATCTATGCCGCTGGCAACGATTTGCTGGCAGTCCAGCTCAAATCGGATGGCGTAACAACGACCCCGTCACAGCCTACTAACTCTAAACCCGCTAGTCAGACTCAAGGTCAGAACAATCCAGTTCTGATTCCCTTTGTTTACGACATTGTGCCCGTTGTAGATTTGGCAGCGGGCTTCATCGAAATTACACCTCCTAAAGGTCTTCTGCCGACTGATTAGTCTCAATGACTGCCGATTCTTGCCGCGAAAATCCCCTCTTTTTGCTTCATCGCTTCCAAAAAGCTGACATTTCAGACCTGGGTTGGAAATTCAACCCCTTACTCGTGATGGCGCAGAATCCTAGAATTTGGGCTGAGCAACCCAGGCAGAGCGGGAAATGAAGAATCTGTCAAGGTAGGCGATCGCCTTATTACTTTCCGTTCAAAACTTGGGTAGTTTGAGAGTGCGAAACGCTGTTTCTGTCCCGCATGGCGGGCAACGGTGTAGCCCAGTAGATGACCTGACGTTAGGAAGAGTCTTGATATGGAACTTGCGATCGCGGCTATCGTTTTTGGAACAATCTTTGTGCTCTTTACCAGAGACGTTCTCGGTAGCTAAGTTGAGCTAGTGATGTCACTCAAGTAGGTCAGCAAAACAGAGCTGTCATTCCCGAGGCAGTTCTGTTTTGCTGTTGATACCCTGACAGTTGTCTTGACGTCATAAGCTACCCTATAGGCGCTGTTTCCTACTGGGCCTAAAACGTCATGACCTATTCGTTTCCGCCTACTTTTCAGTGGGGCACAGCGACGGCGGCCTATCAAATTGAAGGGGCTATTCAGGCGGATGGACGGGCTCCTAGTGTTTGGGATACCTTCAGCACACAAGCCGGAACCGTTTTGAATGGTGATACGGGCGCGATCGCTTGCGACCACTATCATCGCTATCGAGACGATATTCAGCTACTAGCTGACCTCGGAATTCAGCACTATCGCTTCAGTGTCGCCTGGCCTCGAATTCTCCCTCAGGGCAGTGGGGCTGTAAATTCCGCTGGTTTAGCGTTCTACGACAAATTAGTCGATGGGTTACTAGCACAGGGCATCACGCCGCACGTGACCCTATTTCACTGGGATAGTCCTCAAGCGCTGGAGGACCGCTATGGGTCCTGGCGCAGTCGCGAAATGGCAAAGGATTTTGCGGACTATGCCACAGTGGTTGTCAAGGCGTTGGGCGATCGGGTCACTCACTGGATGACCCTCAACGAAATCTTTTGCTTCACCCATTTGGGGTATGGCGTTAATCAGATCCCGCCCCATGCACCGGGTACCGTCGTGTCCTCGTTAAAGGACGTTTGGCAAACTTCTCACCATGCCCTGCTAGCCCACGGCCTCGGCTGTCAGGCCATTCGGGCAGCGTCTCCCCAAACCTGTACCGTCTCCCTAGTGGATAATTTTCTCGCGACTATTCCTACTGTAGAAACACCGGAAAACATTGCTGCGGCCCAAACAGCATTTCATACCGTTGGAACCAATGGCGGCATTATTTTTCCAGCCCTGACTGGAGAATACAGTCCGGCTCTGCTGGAACAACTCGGCGATCAGGCCCCTGATATTGCCCCCGGCGACCTGGACACTATTCGTCAGCCTTTAGATGCACTGGGCTTCAACGTGTACAGCGGTGTCTATGTCCGTGCGGCAGAAACACCCCTCGGTTACGAGATCCTGCCTTTTCCAAAGGGCTACCCTCGATTACATATGCCCTGGCTTCACGTTGTTCCCGAGAGTTTGTATTGGGGTGTTCGTCATGTCAGTACAACGTTGAACCAGCCGCAAATGCCGGTTTTCATCAGCGAGAATGGCTGTGCCGCTCAAGATGAGTTGACCCAGCAGAGCGAAGTCCTCGACCTCGATCGCATTCACTACCTCCGGCAATACCTGCATGCGGCCCATCGAGCCGTGGTGGAAGGCTATCCGCTACAGGGATACTTCTTGTGGAGTCTGATGGATAACTTTGAATGGGCTTATGGCTACGATCGCCGCTTCGGCATCACCTACATTGACTATCCCACTCAACAGCGCATCCCCAAGGCTAGCTTTTACTGGTACAAACAGTGCATCGCCGCCAACCAAATTCTCTAATAGCCGTGTACAGTTCGGTTAAGTACATCTCAGTATCTTAAGGGAGCAGGGAATGGGGAGTGCTTGATTCAAATGCATTCCGCTGTAAGGTGTTGGAGCGTCTGCATAAACTCATTCAGGACGTTACAGTATGAAGCGTTGTATCAGCAGACCTGAATGCCAGAAGGGCCAGAAATTCGAAAGGCGGCGGACAAACTGGAAAAGGCGATCGCTCGTAAACCAACGGTAGAAGTTTTCTTTGCGTTCGATCACCTAAAGTCCTACGGGGAGAAACTGACCGGACAAACAATCACACAAATTTCAACCTATGGAAAAGCCCTTGTTACGCATTTTGACAATGGCTTGTGCGTTTACAGTCATAATCAGCTGTACGGCAAATGGATAGTCCGCAAAGCTTACAACTATCCCAGCACCAATCGACAACTCAGATTTGCTGTCCATACCCCAAAGAAATCAGCCTTGCTCTACAGCGCTTCCGATATTGAAGTATTGCACGCGGAAGAAGTCGCCGAACATCCCTTCATTCAGCGACTCGGACCCGATATTTTGGATGTTACGGTGACCCCCGAGCACATTCTAGAGTGGGTCCAGAGTAAGGCGTTTTATCGTCGCCGCTTTACTACCCTGCTGCTGGATCAAGGGTTCCTTTGCGGAGTCGGCAATTATTTGCGCAGCGAGATTTTGTTTGTCAGCCGTATTCATCCGACCCATCGACCGACGGATTGCGATCGCGATCAGTTGGCCCGCTTTGCCGACGCTGCTCTGGCAGTGCCGCGCCAGTCCTATCAACACAGCGGGATTACGAATGATTTAGCGATCGCTGAAGATCTCAAAAAGCGCGGCTGGCCCCGTCGCCAATACCGCCACTGGGTTTTTGGCAGAGACGGACAAGGCTGTTACGTCTGTGGTACGACCATTCTCAAGGACCGCACAGGCGGACGTCGTTATTACTACTGCCCAGTGTGTCAAGCGGACTCGTGAAAAACCAGACTCAGTGCATCACTAAATGGCTCGTCGTCTTGTCCTAACGGAACTGACGACGACTATGTCTGAATGAAATCGTGGCTTTCTGCCGATTGTGCTTAGCCTTATGATATTGGCTGTCTTAATTGAAGATGGATGAAGTGAGTTGCAACAGGCGATCGCGGCAGTTTTCGTAAACAACCTGAGCTTGCTCAATAGACGCCGGAGAAACCGTTTCGTTTAACTTTCGAGGCGTTCTGACGATTTGCCCAGACAGAATATTACCGCGATGGTCTCCTACATGTTTAGCTCCTGTTGTTTTGAGTAGCTGATACTCTTCAGAAAATCCTACCTCAGTACCGAGAAAATGCTTTAAGGCTTCAAAAACTGAGGTGGTTTCGTTGATTAATTGATCGTGTTCAATGAGGAGCGATCGCGCTGGTGAGTCAATCTTTTCGGCATAGGAAACCAGCCCTTCCAAACGTTTGCAGTAATAGTAAAGTGTCTCCTCTTCAGACCAGTTAGGCTTTAAATCACGAATACTATTGAGTGTTCTTTTAGGTTCTCTAATGAGGAAAATACAGTTCATTGAAGATGAATCCAGTAGATTCAAATCAGTTAATTTATTGTTATGTAAAAGCTTGTCTAAAATGTACGTTTCGCTTAGAGCTAGATCCTGTAAATCAGAAAAGTTGCGATATTCTTTTGCTTGCCAATAAACCTTGAATAGCAGCTTTTTGAAATCTTCAGAAGACTGATAGCAAATGTGCGTTTCCCCATAGCCTGCAATGTCAGGATTGGTATTCAAGATATGAGTGAGCAGCGAAGATCCTGAACGCATATGACTCAGCATCCACAATACTCGATATGGACGCTGCCGAAAAGCGATCCGATAAGGGTCGGAGTGATGATAAAGCCGATAGCTCAAATACTGTTGAATTGAATAGTTCTTCCAAGAGCGGACACGGTCTCGTAGGCTTTGAGTTAATTGACTCATCGTTTGTTGTTGGGTTCTCCTAAGACTTTGAAGAACTTGGCTTAAGGCGTAGAAGAACGAGGGTGCATCTCACCTTTGTAGCCCTCACCCTAAATCCCTCTCCCAGGATTGGGAGAGGGACTTTCTCCGGCTCCCCTTCTCTCAAAGTTGGGAGAAGGGGTTGGGGGGATGAGGGCAAAATTGCAAAACTGGGATGCACCCAAGAACGACTACTTTATAGTGGTTTAAAAGTCTAGTTAGAACAAGACCATTGGCTGTTTCAATAGTCTTCCACCTTTCGCCATCTCCGCCTCAGAGTACCCATCTCAAATAAACAAACATGATTTACCTAAAAACTTCATGAACACTCACAATTTGGTGTCAGATTAGACTAGTACTCTACGGCAGAAGTATACTTGCCATTCAAAACACTGGGGAAACTTATTTGCCTTAGTTTTGAATTCTGTAGAGCTTTACTCTTCTCGTTTGCCTTTAGCGTTCTCGAAGAGTAGAGTGTTTTGAATTTTGAATTCCGTGTCGCGGTACTCGCGATGTTAGGAGATAGCCGGACCTACTTCAATCTGGAAACCAGGCATAGGGATCACCCAAAACGTTGATGCCTGAGCTTTTGCCATAGCGAATGACGATTAAATTAGCATCATCGCGCCCAACGTCTAGGTATCCAGAATCCCATACATCGAATTGCGTAACGCCCGTAACCTCTAGATAGTAGGCACCAGGTTCCAAATTCACAGCATAGTCGCGCCGAGTATTGAAAGCTTGAAAGAGGCGGCGTCCATTGAGGTAAATAGTGGCCCAATCCTCACCTTGGGCAACAAATCGAACTGTGACCTCTCGTTCTTCTTCCACGCGATCGCGCGGCACGATGATAACAGGGCCACTAGGAATAACGATGGGGACCTGAATTGAGATATCGGCGAGTTCCAGGCTAGTGGCGGAAACTGGCTCAATGGACGTGACGGACGGTAGAGTAGCCCCTGTTGTCAACAGCGCAGTGCTGATAGCCAAAGCAGACAGGACACGCGATCGCGCTCCTATTAACCCAGCATGTGGTGTGCTCATCAGGCTCGCCCTCACGGATAAACAGGGATAGCTCTAGCTTAGTCTGTTCATCCGTGAAACCCGCAGGTGGTGGGGACAGTTTCAGCAAAGGCAGAAGGATAAAGCATGAAGAGGTATAGTCATCTCTTTTTTATCCTTCTGCCGTCTACCTTCACTCCGGCATCTTGGGTCCCATTCCCACAGCGCCGGCATAGACAGCCTGATCACCAAGCTCGTCCTCAATGCGGAGGAGGCGGTTGTATTTTGCAATGCGCTCACTGCGACTAAGGGATCCTGTTTTGATCTGGCCTGCGCGGGTCGCAACGGCAAGATCCGCGATCGTGGTGTCTTCTGTTTCACCCGAGCGATGGCTGATGACTGAAGTGAAACCATTACGAGTCGCTAAGTCAATCGTCTCCAAGGTTTCAGTCAAGGAGCCGATTTGATTGAGTTTGATCAAAATCGAATTGCCTACATTCTCAGAGATGCCTTTCTTCAAGCGCTTTGGATTGGTGACAAACAAATCATCTCCGACAAGTTGAGTTTGCTGGCCCAACTTCTGCGTCAGCTTGGCCCAGTTGCTCCAATCCTCCTCGTGCAAGCCATCTTCGATAGAGACAATAGGAAACTTGCTGGTCAAGTCAGCTAGGTATTCGATCAGTGTTTCAGGCGAATTCGATGCGCCATCGTAGGTGTATTGCCCCTCGCTGTAGAACTCACT
Organism: Oscillatoria sp. CS-180; assembly: GCF_028330965.1. GTDB lineage: Bacteria > Cyanobacteriota > Cyanobacteriia > Phormidesmidales > Phormidesmidaceae > Halomicronema. The sequence goes on from NZ_JAQMUB010000030.1 coordinate 63,145, forward strand.
GGCGGCAACGTCGAGCGCTAGGGCGACTTGTTCTCCAGGTTTGTATCCTGCCTGCTCGATCGCTTGAATCAGCAGTTCTAAGGCCTCTTGATTAGATCCCAAATTGGGCGCAAACCCCCCTTCATCGCCGACGCCTGTTAGCAAACCTTTACCCTTCAACACCTGGCTCAGACTGGCAAACACCTCGGCTCCCCAACGCAGGGCTTCACCAAAGGTGGGCGCACCAATGGGGACAATCATAAACTCTTGAACATCGACGTTGTTATCCGCATGTGCACCACCGTTGACGACGTTCATGAGGGGAACAGGCAATAAATTAGCCAGCGGTCCTCCGAGGTAGCGATAGAGCGGTAGACCAACGGCGGCGGCGGCGGCTTTGGCATTGGCCAGAGAAACGGCCAGAATAGCGTTCGCGCCAATTTTTGATTTGTTGTCAGTCCCGTCGATTTCTAGCATGGCGGTATCAACAACGGTTTGCTCAAGCGCGTTGATGCCCATCAACTCAGGAGCTAGGGACTCTTCCACGTTTTCAACAGCCTTTAAAACACCTTTGCCGCCAAAACGGTTGGGGTCACCATCCCTCAGCTCGTGTGCTTCAAAGCTGCCTGTAGAGGCCCCACTGGGTACCTGGGCAAGGCCCGCTGCTCCCCCTGAAAGATAGACTTCTGCTTCAATCGTGGGCCGTCCGCGAGAGTCAATGATCTCTCGGGCTCGAATATCTTCGATGGAGGTATCCAGTTCATCAAACATCATTCCCTGCTTCCTCATAGAGACTGTAAGTGCGTACAGTGGGACAATCCATCCCTATGGGGATTTGCTGTGAGCGATCGCAAGTCACCTTTCTTTTAGCAGCTTTCTTTTAGCAGCTTGCCATACCAGCACACCGCTTCAGCAAATCCCGACAAGTAAGCATACGCTGTTCTTGCCCAGTCGCCATAGTGTTTAGCAACTTTTTCTCAACGAACGCACCGACAATGAGTGCATGACAACCGTCTGATCATTCAGCAGCCCGGTCCAATCTTGCATGGGGTCAATTCTGGGCGTTAGAACGGGTGCCTAAAGCTTCGTCGGTAACCCCGTCGGTTGACCATTGACCCGAGTGACAATACGTCCCCATCCGGCCTCGCCGCCCATATCCCAATAAATACGCTGCATTGTCCCATAGGAATAAGGGTCAAAAGCCGCCCAAGCATTCACGTCATACGAATCGCTTGAACCGTATCGAATGCCATAGGGATCATGGACTAAATAGACTCTTCTAACGGGATCATGCCCCACAATGATGCAAATATGTCCGCTGACTTTATACGCAAAACCCACAACTACGGGAATACCGTAACTGAGCGACAGCATGACATCTTGAGATGAGAGCGAACGACTAAAGTACGAGTCAATGCCAATTTCCTTCAAGGCCGCAGTTTGGGCATTGTGATCGACGGTATCGCCATACTTAGCAACAATGCGCATATAAACCGATTCGGGTTCTGGATAACCCTTTTGCTTAGCGGCCTGAGAGAGTTTTCCTTGCAGCAGATAGTCCGCCAGCATACAGTTACTGGTTGTGTTGCACTGTCGCCAACCTGCCCCTATTCTGGCGATGGTCGGGTCGTTGTTCATTTGCTGGAAATAAGGCACGTTGAGTTTGATGAGCTTTGTGGTATCCAGCTTGCCGACCCGAGTTCCACCGCCAGTTGATTTATCTGGTTCCCCTTCTATCTTGATATGGGGATCATAGCCGTAGACCTTTTGAATACGAGTGACGCCATCTCTCGTTGTTAAAGGAGAAGCCAACTCCATAAAGACGTGCTGGTTCCTATGTGGTGCCCAACGAGTGATGTAAAACTCGTGTCCCTTAGGCACATAGATTTTTTCATTGTTTCTCAAGTCTTGAGAAGCAATGGGTTGAGATTTGAGAAAAGTATTTCCCAGCGCACTCGCCTTTGGCATCGTTACGGTCTCCTCTAAAGCTTGGTCAATGGCTAACGGCTAAGCTCGCGCCAAAGTTGGCAAAAACTCTGGTGAGATTGTGATAACTCAACCTTTCCTAGCTCAACACAAGCCTATTTTGCCGCTAGTGTATGCGATCGCCATCCGAGTGTCTCATCAGTTAATGCAACTTATGGAATAGGCCAGAAGAAAGCTACCGGAATGACTGCGAGAGCAATGGGCTTTATGCTTTGACCCTAGTCTGGATACCAGAACATTCCCTTGATACCCTCTGGATCAGGCACAAAGCCCAAATTCCGATAAAAATCGACGACGTGGGGATCAGCAAACAGCGTAACGTTGCTAATATCTTCGCTCCGCAGCTTCTTAATGAGCTGCTTCATGAGTGTTTTGCCCAAACCTCGCCCCTGATAGTCAGGATGGACGACAACATCCCAGATTGTGGCATTGAAAGCATGGTCGGAGGTCGCCCGGGAAAAGCCAATCAATCGACGGCGATTGCCCTGCTGTTCCCACATAGTGATAACAAGAAAACTATTTTGAATGGCTTTTCGGACCTTGCGGATAGGACGTCTAGCCCAGCCGACTGCATCACAAAGCTCCTCAAGCTCATATAAGTCAATGTCTCGCTCAGTGCTAAAAATGATTTCGGTACCGCGATCTGCATTTGAGACCTCGGTAAGCGTGGTGGCTGATAGATCCTTATCCCGGGGGGGTGTATCGGTCTCAGCGCCTGTGAATAAACTTTTCCAGAAACCCATACAGGTTTGGACGATAGATGGTGAAGTAACAGCAAGAGTCTATTAGACTAATATATCCGCTGAGGTTTGTCTTTTGTGGATAAAGAAAAAACAGAATTGGCTTATCTTCTCGGCCAAATTCGCCTTATGGTAGGGGAATGCTAATCAGGGTATTTGTTCTAGCTACGGGCATCAAAACATAACGGCAGGGATAAGATGAGACATCGACTTCTCGACTTGTTTCTAAATCTCAGCAATCTCAGTCCTACTTCATGGGTTTTCCCTGGTTATGGCCGCTGGTTTAAAACCATCTACTGTAGAGCTGCTCAAGCGATTTAACCGGGCGTTCCCGCAATTCTATGAGCAGTTCGTCAGCAGTGAGATTCAACTTCAAAATCTACGGCTTGCTTATCAGCTCTATAAAACGCGCAAGGCTGTTATTGAGCTTAAGCCCGAGGGGAATCGTAGTGCGTTGCATTTTGCCTATCGCAATCAATCTTTTTTGCTCAGTGATATTTTTGGTGTTTTAGCCGCGTATGGTCTGACTATCCATAATCTCAGCCTTTATGGTCAGATCTACCCACCAATGTTGGTTTTCATCAAACTTGTTGTATCCCGTGGAGGCAAGACCCTGCCCCCCAAGACAGCAGATAATGTTTGTCGTGCTGTCAGAGAGGCACTATCGGGGCACTTCGAGGTTGAAGAAATGCTGACCGTTGAGTTCAACCTTAATGCAGGATTGGAGCAGGTTGAAACTGAATTTTATGTTGACCCAGTTTTTCATCTACCCGCGCTGCTTATTGAGGCAGACAACCAGCCTGGCTTGTTTTACAAGGTAATGTACGCCATCTGGCAAGAAGATTTATTGGTCGTCAATGCGAACCTGTTGGTGTGGCGAGGGCGGACTCGTCTAATTCTCTATCTGCTAGGTCCCAATGAGAGCTTAATTCCAGAATACCTGGGGCAAAAAATTGCTGAAGGTGTTCGCTACCGTTTGCTCAGTAAAAGCGGCTAGTCTTCAAAATAGAGGCCGATTGACAGCTTAACTGCTTTGTCAGGATATGATGAAAGCATGTCATATCATAATGTCCTCAGCGTTCCTCATTCTTACCACCTGACGCCTAAGGCAGATCACACAGACGCTACAGTCGTTTTTGTCCATGGTTGGTTGCTCAGTCACGGATATTGGCAGCCTGTGATCGATCACTTAGGCACTCGTTTTCAGTCCTTGAGTTACGACTTAAGAGGATTCGGAGAGTCTAACACTAAAATTGAGGCGAGATCGCTCCCCTCGCTGATGAACTTTGGCGAGCACCTTGACAATGATTCCCCTTTCAGCCTGACAGCCTATGCTCAAGATTTAGGTGCCCTACTGACGGACTTAGATCTGAAAAACGTTTGGCTCGTCGGTCATTCTTTAGGGGGAAGTGTTGCGCTATGGACCGCTAAGTTATTTTCAGATCAGGTGCAAGGCGTTATCTGTGTCAACGCTGGAGGGGGCGTGTACTTGCCGGATGAGTTCGCTCGCTTTCGCCGAGCCGGACAGCAGATTGTGCAATGGCGTCCTCGATGGTTAAAAGGGTTACCGTTCATCAACTATGCCTTTTCGAAGTTAATGGTCTTCAAGCCATTGGAATCGCAATGGGCAGAGAAGCGGGTTGAAGATTTGCTGTCTGCTCACAAAGATGCTGCTTTGGGGGTACTACTGGATTCCACGACTGAGGCTGAAGTGCATCGTTTGCCCCAAGTCGTTGCGGGTCTGAAGCAGCCTGCTTATTTCATTGCTGGAGCTGAAGATACGGTGATGGAAGAGAAATACGTACGCCATTTGGCTAGCTTTCATCCTTTGTTCGAAAGTCCTGAAGGCAATGTTCGAGTGTTGGCAGAGTGTGGACATATGGCAATGCTGGAACAGCCAGAAACCTTAGCCAAAACGATTTGTGAGCTGATTCCAGCGGCAAAAGCTCACGAACATCATTCCCATGAATCGAACGTTCATATTTAGCAAGCATCGTTAATCTGATACAGAGCGCAATGACAAAATTCTGTAGCGCTCTCGGACTTACAGGGCGGACTAGGTTCACATTTTCTTGCTCTAAAGTGTTGACACAGATGGGTTGAAAACTGTTAATGTAGTTAAGCCTAAGCAATGGGGTGTCGCCAAGTGGTAAGGCAGCGGGTTTTGGTCCCGCCATTCCTAGGTTCGAATCCTAGCACCCCAGTTCTTTGATTGATAGCCATAACTATTAGGCTTCTGCACCTAATAGTGTTCGGGCTGAAGGTAGAACTAGATGGCTTGCCATAGCTCTAACAAAACTGGCGACGGCTATACCGAAGCGGATTCTACGGAGCAGGGCGCTTTAGCATTAGCAGCAAACTAAAAATGACCACCCTACACTTTTAGACTGGTCATTTTACTAAAGAGACGTAAAGCCCAACTGAGGCGACTTACTTCTCAGCAGTGTCTTTAGGTTTTGCTTCCTGCTTATCGTCACCGTCGGTTGCAATTTCCTCAACCTTATCGATCGCCTTCTTAACGCGGTCTTCGTTCTTCTCGGCAAAGGATTTGTTCTTTTCAAGTGTCATGTGTGTTCTCCTGTCAAGAATGACACCTTTAACGTAATAGGGAGTGAGGCGATCGCAATCCTCTTAATGAAGGATTTCGGGCCGCTGATAGCCGTTTGCTGTCGACCATCTTCTTTGTAGGCAAAAAAGATACGGATTCTGAACTCTTCTATAAAATTCAGAACGTCATTTTCTGATCGGGCATTCTAAAGCAGCAACCAATCGGCTAAAGGGTGCCATGCTATCAAGAATTTGGAGTGCTGCCATTGTTGGCATCAACGCTGTCAAGGTGGGCGTGGAAGTTGATCTTTCGGGGGGACTGCCGACCATTGTGGTGGTAGGTTTGCCAGATACCGCAGTCCAGGAATCGCGAGAGCGGACGCGGGCAGCCCTCAAGAATTCTGGCTTTCCTTTCCCGACCCGAAAAGTCGTCATTAACTTGACCCCAGCGGATTTGCGAAAAGAAGGACCAAGCTTTGATTTGCCCATCAGCGTCGGCATTTTGGCGGCAACGGAACAGGTGAAACCTGACTTATTGGATGACTTTCTCTTCATGGGAGAGCTGTCCCTAGACGGTAGCTTGAGACCTGTAACCGGAGTTTTGGCGATCGCTGCTGCCGCTAGGTCGCTTGGATTTAAAGGGGTCATCGTCCCTGAAGACAACGCTCGGGAGGCAGCTGTGGTGCCTGCGATCGCAGTCTACGGCTTCAAGCACCTCTCAGACATTGCTGATTTCCTCAACGACACGACGTCGCGTCAGCCTCATCAACTGGATGGTAAAGCCGAGTTAGCCAACGGTCACGCCGGAGCATTAGATCTGCGGGATGTGAAAGGTCAGGCTCAAGCGCGACGAGCCTTAGAAATTGCCGCGGCAGGTGGGCATAATCTTATCTTTGTCGGACCGCCCGGTAGCGGGAAAACAATGCTGGCTCGCCGTTTGCCAAGTATCCTCCCGCCGCTCTCATTCGAAGAAGCGCTGGAGGTTACTCGCATCCATTCCGTGGCAGGATTGCTGAAGGAAAAAGGCAGCTTAGTGACCCATCGTCCCTTTCGCAGCCCCCATCATTCCGCGTCGGGTCCCTCTCTAGTCGGTGGTGGCAGCTTTCCTAAACCCGGAGAAATCTCGTTGGCTCACCGCGGAGTCCTCTTTTTGGATGAGATGACCGAGTTCAAACGAGACGTACTGGAGTTTCTGCGGCAGCCCTTGGAAGACGGCTACGTGACTATCACACGCACCCGGCAGTCCGTAGAGTTCCCAGCTCAGTTTACCTTGGTGGCAAGCACAAATCCTTGTCCTTGCGGGTATTACGGCGATTCGGTTCAGCCTTGCACCTGTAGTCCACGCAGTCGTGAACAGTACTGGGCGCGACTCTCTGGACCGCTGATGGACAGGATTGACTTACAGGTTGTGGTCGGACGGCTCAAGCCAGAAGAAATGACGCGCATCTCTGAAGGGGAGCCATCGGAAAAGGTGAGGATGAGGGTTGAGGTCGCTCGCGATCGCACCCGCGATCGTCTTCACTCAGAACCCTCACTGCAATGTAATGCAGACATGCAGAGTCGTCACCTCCGTCACTGGTGTCCCCTAGACGATGCTACCCAAACCCTCCTCGAAGGTGCCGTTCGTAAACTGGGCCTCTCCGCCCGCGCCACTGATCGCATCCTCAAAGTCGCCCGCACTATCGCCGATTTAGACAACTCCGACACACTCCAAGCTCCCCATGTCGCTGAAGCCATTCAATACCGCACGATCGATCGCATGCAGTAAAGCAACACTGTTAGCTGCGGCAAGCGTTTGCATAGTAGTAGTTTCAGCTCAGAGAGAAGAGTTTGCTGAAATCTTTACTGGATAGGGCTTCTAGGAAAGCATATGTATTTTTGATGTTGCAGCACAGTAGCCGTAAAATCTTGTTTTGGCTATGCCCAAAGCCTTTCTACTTCATAAGCATCAAATGCTCTATCGTTGCTCAAAATTATGAGGGAACGATTTATCGCTTGGGCAATCAGCATTCGATCGAATGGATCGCGATGGTGCGTTTCCAGTTTTCTAACCTGTGCCGTATCCAAAAATTCGATATGCAATAGCTCAATGTCGGAAGCTACTAATTCTGCACCAATGAGGTCATATTCCTGATGGAGGGCCAGCTTACCAAGCTGTACTTTAATAGCAATTTCCCAAAGACTGGCAATACTGAGATAAACGGTTTCTGCCGTATCGATAGTTTCTCGCAGGGTTGCTGGCAGTTTGGGATCATTTCCCGTCAGCCAAATGAACGTATGGGTATCGAGCAAAAATGTCATCACGACATATAGTCCTGCATGTCCTCTAAAGGCTCATCAAAATCTTCGGACAACGGCAGCACGAACATGTCCTTTAAAATGCCTGAACGTCGTTTTGCAGCTGTTTTCGATTTTGAGGTCTCTTTTTCAGCACAGTTAGACATTAGATAGAGTGCATAATGTAAGACCTCTTTCTTAAGGTCTTCTGGCATCTGCGCCAAAGTTTGTTCAATAGCGATATCTATCGTCATAAGATTTGCTTCTATGTCCTTCTGCCTTTAGCCATAACTAGTACCGTTTAGCGGATTCACAGTTCAAAACCAAGACCGATAATCTGCCACAATACTCCGCATGTAGAGCTCGTTTCTAGCGTGATGAACTAGTTGAAAGGCCAACTTGCTTCTTTTGTAAGTCCATTATCGCATCCTCAAAGTCGCCCGCACCATCGCCGATTTAGACAACTCCGACACACTTCAATCTCCTCATGTCGCTGAGGCCGTTCAATACCGAACGATTGATCGCATGCAGTAAAGCGACACCGTCAGCTGTGGCAAATGAACGTATGAGTATCGAGTAGAAATGTCATCACGACATGTAGTCCTGCATGTCCTCTCAAACAGGTGTCAGAATCGACGATAGATCTTACTCAATGACGTTTCAACCTATATTGAGTTGCTCTTTGGCTCAAACTTCACATCGCCACGATTTTTTTTCGCTTCTTCGATGAACTGGGGGAAATCCCTTGCCTCTGAGTTTATACGTGGGCCATTATAGAGTTATAGAAGTGCTCTATGCACGCCGCGACTCTACAAATCCGCTACGTTGAGCAGCCCCCGATGTTTTATGCATTGGGGGCTGCTGCTTGCAGACACGGATTGTATTGGGTCAAAGTAGCTCTTGCGTAGAAGCACTGAACTTCGAGCAACACCTGAATTTAACTGAACTTTTCCCTATGGTGCCTGAAAAGTTCATGGGCCAATATCTAAACATCCTGTAGACTCGCGTGTGCTCCTTGAGCACGGCTCGGGTTGGAGCTTCCCTAGGGATGTCTTCAGCCCGACTTTTTCTTTTTAAGGGGGAGTCGCAATGCTTGACGATGAATTCGGCTTCTCATCCTCATTCATCCGTCCGTACAGGCGAATATTCAAAGAACCGCTATGGTGCTTTGCAGCGATCTCAACTATTCAACTGTCAATTCTGATTTGATTTTGGGACTTGACCAATTAGTTCAGGCGAACTACTCTGGGTTTGTTGATCGCGACTAGCAGAATCGCGCTCTAGGGCAAGAAACTGACTGCATGTTCGTGTTCTTAGAAAAGAGGACTATTCCTTGTCGGTATCTAAGCAGTGTTAGATGCCAGAACGATGATTTGAATATCCCGAAACGGTTGAATTGAGTCCATAAATTCCGATAAAGGTGGATGCCATGACCGAATTTAAAGACTATGCTCCTGGTACCTTTTGTTGGGTTGATCTAGCCACCACAGATGCTGAAGCGTCCAAGAAATTCTACACTCAGCTCTTTGGTTGGACGGCGACTGACGTGCCTGCTGGGGAAGCAGGGACATACACAATGCTTGAAAAAGCCGGGAAGAATGTTTGTGCGCTTTACCAAATGGACGAGGTAATGCAGCAGCAAAGTCCGTCTCCTTACTGGCTGAGCTACGTCTCGGTGCAGAATGTTGACGATAGTACCGAGAAGGCCAAGACGCTGGGAGGCCAGATTTTGCAGACTCCCTGCGACGTGATGGACTCGGGACGGATGAGTCTGATTCAGGATCCCACGGGTGCAGTGTTTGCGCTTTGGCAACCTGGGCAGCACATCGGTGCTGACCTTGCCAATGAGCCTGCAACATTTTGCTGGAATGAGTTGCATACCAAAGATGTTGAAAAGGCTACTCAGTTTTATAGCCAATTGTTTGGCTGGGGCACTAAGAAGAGTCAAAACGCTACTGGGGGAGACTACATTGAGTTTCTGCGAGGAGACCATTCCGGTGCGGGCATGATGGAAATTCAGCCTGACTGGGGAGAGGTTCCTCCCAACTGGGCTATCTATTTTACAGTTGAAGACTGTGATGCCACTCTTGAAAAAGCTGAAGCTTTGGGAGGACACATCGAGATGCAGCCAATGGAGATGAAGGATGTCGGCAAGTTTGCGATTATCAAAGATCCTCAAGGTGCATACTTCACCGTGATTCAAATGCCGGAAGGTGTCAGCTAAAGCGATCGCCTTCAACTCCCTATTAATTCAAAGCTAAACAAAACCCCTGTCCTGCTGGAGGAGAGGGGTTTTGTTTAGCAAAACGCTTGAGGAAGAGGATGACCTTTATCCAGAACCGAATCTGGATAAAGGATTGCTCTATCCTGCTACTTTTAGTCTGCTGACTCTACTGCATTCGTCACAACCGCCTCGACTTGGGCCGTCTTTGTTGTCTCATCGACGCTAGCGATCGCCCATCGCAGCGGTTCGCCCCGCTTTCGCAGCTCTGCCTCAACTTGTTTGGGAAGTTCAGCAGGATCCTCAGTCAAGTCGATTTCAGCTGTAATAAAGTGTGTAGTCATGGTTGTAGTCTCCTTTTTGGGACGGCAAAGCGGCACTGGGCGTGATTCAAAGCTTCCTCAGGAGGATTGCCCAAACTGTTTTTGATAGACGATATCCTCTTTATTCGTCTCCAGCTTAATATCTGATCGTGGATAGGCCACGCAAAGGAGAGCATAGCCCTCCGCCTGCAAGTCAGTCCCGACCCCCATCCCGTCAGCTTGATCAACTGTTCCTTCTGTAATCAGCGCGGCACAAGTTGTGCAAACGCCCGCACTACAGGAAAAGGGCAACTCTAGCCCGGCTTCCTGTGCAGCTGCCAGAATGGTTTTGTCTTCTGGGACTTGAATGTGTACGGTTTCACCGTGGTGATTAATTTCGATGTTAAATGTGTTTGCCATTGGCCGATTTTGAGCCTGAATTCACCCAACAAAAAGCTCTAAAGATATTGATTTATCTGCGGTCCATCCTTCGGGAAGCCGCTACAGCGTCTACCACCTGCTAGGATTTTCGGACTAGGGAGTATCAGGGAAAATGCCTTCACACTCTGCGAGCAGGTCATCCATTTCTTCCAACGCTTGATTCACGTCGATGCGCAGCATTCCCAGATCAGGCTGCTCTAGCAGCTTGAGCAGTACCTCACGCTTGCTACGAATTAAGTTGACGCGATCGCGAATCGCTTGTACGTCCATGTTTGTTGTATCACTCTCCAGTTACTCAGCATAGGCAACTTTGGAGTCAGATGACACACGTTTTCCAACATTGAGGGCAATATTCCTCGCTTTTGCAGTAAGGTCCTTGTGTCTACACCAGTGATTTCTACGGTCTTGCGCTCAGATGATGGTTTCTCGGTTGCTCTGCATCAGCAATGGTCATGGGGAAGATGCGATCGCGGTACGCATTCTGACGGCGCTGCGATCCCACCAGCCAACCTTAGACATAGCAGCCTTATCCTTGGTGGGTGAAGGTACCGCCTTTCAGAAGCATGATATTCCGCTAGTTGCGGCAACAAAAACCCTGCCCTCCGGGGGATTCATCTATATGGATAGCCGCCAGTTAGCGCGGGATGTCGCCGGAGGACTAATGCAGCTCACTTGGACACAACTTAAATCGCTGAAGCAGTGGGCCAAGGGAGACGGTGCTGTCCTAGCAGTTGGGGACATTGTCCCAGCGGCTTTTGCCTGGTGGAGTGGTCTGCCCTACGCCATCGTTGGCACGGCAAAATCGGCCTATTACTTGAGAAACGAACAGGGTCGACTGGCGGATCTCCCGTGGTATGCAGGATGGGCAAACTCCATCTACTTACCGTGGGAGCGATGGTTGATGAACCGCGATCGCTGTCGGGCCGTTGTGGTTAGAGATCAACTCACCCAGTTGGAATTGCAGCAGTTGGGAATTTCTCCTGTACTCGCGGCAAATCCCATGATGGATGGATTAGGGGCGACAGCGCAGGGGGCGCAGCTTCAGCCGCATATCCACCACGCTTTGACAATCGTCCTCCTGCCAGGGTCACGTGCACCGGAAGCTTACGCCAACTGGCAGGTGATTCTGTCGGCGGTCGAGAGTGTGTTGCGACAGTATGCGCCGCGCCAAGTTTACTGTCTAGGTGCGATCGCGCCCGCTCTGGATTTAGTTCCCTTTCGGCAAGCGCTTGAAGAAGCCGGATGGCAAGCCGAGGGCGATCATGTCCGCAATCATTTCACGTATCAGAATGGTGGGCTGATATTGACGCAGATGGCCTACAGCGATTGCTTGCAGGTAGCGCAGGTCGCGATCGCGATGGCGGGAACTGCAACTGAGCAATTTGTTGGATTAGGAAAACCTGCGTTTACGCTTCCGGGCAAAGGACCGCAGTTCACGCCAACCTTTGCCAAACTGCAAACGCGGTTGCTGGGAGAATCGGTTGTGCTTGTGGAGACTGCCGATCAGGTCGGCGCAGCTATGGAGTCCGTTTTAGCTGATGTTGATCGTCTCAACTCAATTCAGCACAATGGAATACGACGCTTGGGAGAACCTGGGGCTGCTGAGGCGATCGCGGCGTTTCTCGCACAACATCTTTAGGGGCATGATTCAACCCAGTCCTCAAAATGCGTGCTCTAAATACGCCTTTAGCTAAATTCGGCAGGGACAACCCCACATGACTTAAGTAACTACGGCCAGCGTAAGGTGAGCAGTGCCCACCCTACTAATTCCTAACTCCTGCCCAAAAGGTAGACCGACTAGTCTATGAGTTCTTTCCCTCTAAATAGGCTAAATCTCCCTATCTGCGGAGAAAGAAAAAAATCAAATTCGTCACCATGAAATCGTTGCTTCTGGCACTCAAACTCATCATTTTGAAGGCCGAAGCGGGAAAGAAACGGAAAACGGAAGGAGGCTCTATGGAAGGGCAAAGCACTCAAAAGCGACCCCAGCTGAAGCAAGGGGAAATTGCAGTATTCAACAATTGGAATGAAGCTCAGAAAGCAAAGACGAAGCTTGAGCGCTCTGAGTTGTCCCTGCGGAATCTCAAAGTTGAGGGGGAGATAACTCCCTACGAAGAGGTTTCGGCGATGGGAACAACTGTAGGGGCTGAGGCTGGCATCTTGCTCGGTGCTTTTCTAGGCGGATCTTTGGGAGTTATCTTTGTCTCTATCGTTTCAACCTGGCTGCATGGAGGCATCATCAACTCTCCCTTTAACCAAGCTTCTATCGTTGTGTTCACTATTGCTGGTGCGGTTCTAGGCGTCATCTCTGGCAATCGAATTCGTGCCAATGCTAAGCCTAAACAGAAGCAGAAAGGTAACCCCAATGTACCTCGTCGTTTTCAGCTGACTGCTGATGCCAGTACAGAAGATTTGGCAAAAGCGCGCGAGATGCTGGGTTACGCAGTGAGCTAGGCGATCTGACAGCAGCATAGACGGGTACGGAGACCGCCGCATGAATGCCTCCTCCCCGTACCCGTCATCAATCGCTACTCGAACAATCTGTCACGCTGCAAATACCGCAACACGTCACCGGGGTCTTGGCGAATTAATACGCCGTTTTCCGGCACGTCGATTTTGGGACTCCACTCAATGCGCTCGATACAGTTCCGGAGGTGGAAGAGATCAATCGCGCTTTGGGTATCGGCTTCAGTGCCGACGAGATAAAGCCGCAGCCGTTTATGTCGTCGCTGGGGATGAGTGGGATAGCTCGGCAACGACGATGGTGCCGCCTCAATATGGTGAGACGGCAAAAAGTATTGAATAGTAATCACTGGGGATTCTCCAAAAGTGTGTTGGATGAATCCCCGAAGATTTAGTCGCCCTTAGACGAAGCGCTTCGGTAGGGCGACCTAAAATAGGTGCAGCCTATACGACAGGCTGTTTCTGTCTATGGGTTAGGCGCTGGTTTGTGTTGCCGCACTTGCCAGTGCCGCCGACCAAATTTTCGGGGACAGCAAGCTGCACGGAGGCAGCTATGGTTGCTGATAATAGTTCATTTGCTTCTCTAAGGCAAGGGCGATCAGTACCGTATAGGGATGCGGTATATAGTGTTACTCCCCACTACTTATAGAGATGATCGAGTTCGGCATAGTCAGGAGGGGTGGTGTTGATCGCCTGCCCCTGTCTGAGGACAGCGCGATCGCTCTGGGGCCGACACAACAACTCATTAAACGACCGGGCTTTGAACAGCACCAGGTCAGCCCCTTGGCCGATACCAATGCGGCCAGTATCCGTTAAGCCCATCAGGTCAGCAGGGGTGCGGGTCATGGCCAGCGGCCAGTCCGCTATGGGGCGATCCAGATGAGCAATGCGAGTGCTATCGGTCAAGACTTCTAAGGCGTCGTGGTCACCATAAGCATGGAACGGATCGCGGCAATTATCGCTGGCGATCGCGACAGGAATTCCCTGCTGCTTGAGTTCGTGGAGGAGGGTGACGCCCCGATAGCGAGGGGTACGATCCGACTGTCGATCTTGCAGATAAAGGTTACACATGGGCAGGCTCACGATACCAATGTCGGCCTCCTTGACCCAGCGAATCGTCTCGTCAACAGCGTCAGTAGACTGAACTGATAGCGAGCAGCAGTGACCACAAACCACTGGAGCCGAAAACTGATGGCGGAGCTTGGCCTGAGCAATGTGGCGCAGCGCCATGTCATCAGGATTCAGGCTTTCGTCTACGTGCAGGTCGATGGCTAGATTACGATCTGTGGCTAAGGTAAAGAGGCGATCGAGTTGATCTGTCAGGTCAGGATTCGGGTAAGCGACCCCTCCCAAAATGCCACCGTATTCAGCAACGAGATTGGCGAGAGCCTCGCCCTCGTCCTCCAGGTAATAATCCAAGGAGACCAGGCAAACGGTCTGTAGGGTAAGACGATCTGCCCAGTAGTGCTTGAGTTTGCTGAAAACCTCAAGAGCCGTTTTTGCCATGCCGCCGAACGCATCAAAGTGAGTGCGAATCGCTTTAGTTCCGTGGGCATAGCTGCACTTCAACCCAAATTCGATGCGCTGATAAAGGTCGTCAGCGGTCCAGTTGGGATAGTCCTCCCTCACCGCCTGTAGAGCACGCTGAAAGGTGCCATCGGGGTTAGCCTGACGCGGCAGCATTTGGCCTTTGTCGAGATGGGTATGGAGGTCCACAAAGCAGGGAAAGACAATGCCCTGAGCAAGGTCAACGGCAGGTGCTTCAGGAGGAGCAGTGTTGAGCGGAGCGATCGCCACAATTCTCCCAGCTTCGATTTCAAGATCTGCCGCGACCAAGTCCTCGGAGAACGGCGGACAGGCCAAGTTAGGAAGCACCGTGCGATGGGGCACGGTTTCATCCAAAAAGATTAGGGGAATGCGAGCGTTGACGAGCCAGAAATGATTGGCCTGGGGTGGCGTGATAAAGGGAGCGATCGACATGAAAGAGGTAGCTGTTGTGAACGGGAAGAACGATTGTCGGGTATTAACTTGAGGCGAGAATTCTAGTAAAAGAGAGGTCTAGGATACGCTTGACTGCTGACTTCTGGCTTCCTACCAAAAGAGGAATTTTCCTCCCTCAAACGCAACATCAGATTTTTCCAAAGTATCAACAAACGCCACGAGACTGACATTGCCACTTTGTGCAGCGGTTCCTCAAATAGCCGTTGCATAATGAAAAATGTCGCATCTCATGACAACGGTACTAAGTGAGTTCAGATGATGAAACATCGTAAGCTAGCGTTCCGTTACGGCCTCAAGACCGCGATCGTTGGTGTTGGGGTCATGCTGGCGTCTGCCAGCCCGGTAATGTCGAGTACCGACAAAGTATCCCAATGCAATGCCCTGGCGGGTGTGGTCAACCAAGCACAAGCGTTTATGCCTGTCTTCGAAAGCAGCCTGCAAACCTTCATCGACGATGCGGAACAGGTTGAAACCTTGGATGATATCAAGATGGCTGCTAGTGACTATGTTACTGCTGTGGATGAGTTAGTCATCAACTTGGATACGTTAGCCATTGAGCTAGAAACAGTTCAGCTAGAGGATAGTCAGCTGATCGACTATCGCAGTCAATACATCACTTTGATGGAAGGCTTGAGTGGAACTCTCAGCGATGCCAGCGATGCCATGCGGATTATGCAGGACGTTGAGTCTGAAGTGGATTTGCCCGTCAAGATTGAGGAATCTCAACAGCTGACCAATGACGCTATCCAGCGTATGCAAGATCTCTCGAACCAGGAAGCAACTCTCATCAGTGAGACCAACGCTTACTGTGGCGCGACTGGTCAGTAACAGCGTGAAAGTGCCCTGAGCCTAGCGATCGCCTTCTATCCGTGTGGGCTCGATTAAATTCAGCCGATTCATTGTCCAAACCAAACCAATGGACAAAATGCCACCTACTGCTAGTCCCATCACAAGCAGCCCGACGATGAACTTCCGTAGCCATCGCTTATCAGCTTCAAACCGCAGCCTGTTCTGCTCACTCAGCTCAACAGGTTCGTAAGTCTTCGATTCAGGATGCCGCTGATCCCGAAATTCCTTTTCAACATCGTTGGCATCCGGCAGTGGTGCTGAATTGGGATTGTGGAACGGTGAGTTATTCATACGACTGGGGTGGGCTGAGTTGCGTGGGGGAGAAGTCCATATGTTTAGGATAGTGCGGGATTCTCTATTCAACAGATTGGGAAATGACGCTTTTACGCCGGCAGGATTTATGCCTAAAGTTTGAGGAGAGTATCGTGATTGGGTCATTAGGATTAGGGCTGCCCGATGGGGTATCGCTGAGCGCTGCAAATCGAATTCGAATACACGGGCTGCGATCGCACCCTGACGTTAACCTTTTTGAAAATTATTCCACAAACAAATATTTGCCCCTCACGATGACCAATAGAAACAGCAATCACTAACCGCACCATCCGATACACGATCTCAACTATTTATGGAATTACTTTCAAACACTGCAATGCTGTCGCGTTTGCACTTTGCAGTCACCGCCATCTTTCACATGCTGTGGCCCGTCCTCACAACAGGTATGGCAATTTACTTGATTGTGATTGAAGGTCTATGGCTGAAGACGCGAAATTCTGACTACTACCATCACGCTCGCTTTTGGGCCAAACTCTACGTCTTGAATTTTGGTATTGGGGTTGCCACTGGATTACCGATGGCTTTTCAGTTTGGCTTAAACTGGGCTCCTTTTTCTGAATCCGTAGGGGACTTTTTTGGCACGGTGTTGGGCTTTGAGGGCACAATGGCCTTCATGCTAGAGGCTAGCTTCTTAGGCATCATGCTCTTTGGCTGGAATCGAGTCCCCCCCCTAGTTCACTACCTCTCGACCATTCTGGTTGCCTTTGGTGCCAACTTGTCTACGTTTTGGATTCTGTCTGCGAACTCATGGATGCAGACTCCCGCTGGGGGTGTTTTTGAGAACGGCAAATTTATTGTGCAGGATTATTTTCGGGCGATCGCGAATCCCTTCATGCTCAACAGTTTTCTCCACATGTTCTTTGCCACATTGGAAACTTCCCTGTTCGTCATTGGGGGAATTAGCGCCTGGTATCTGATCAACCAGCGTCACCCAGCGTTTTTTAGCAAGTCTTTAAAGGTGGCCGTCGCGTCTCTCTTCATTGTTGCGCCGCTACAGATTTTTATTGGGCACCTAAGCGCTGAGCAGGTCTATCACTATCAACCCACGAAACTCGCAGCCATGGAAGCTCTGTGGGAAACCATTCCTGCTGACGCCACGGCTGACTGGAGTTTGTTGGCACTGCCTAATAATGAAACTGAGGCCAATGACTGGGAGATTAAAGTTCCGGGTGCACTAAGTTACCTCTTGGAGCTGAAGCCAAGGTTGACGGAACCCGTGCTAGGGCTGAAGGAGTGGACTCCCGAAAATCGCCCTGGCATGGTAGGAACAGTTTATTACGCCTTTCGCACCATGATTGCGATCGGCATGGTGTTGGCAGCACTAGCCGTTATCACTATGCTGCAATGGCTGCGCGGCAAACTGGCCGAATCTGAAATTGCGAACAACAAGTGGCTGCTGCGAGCCTGGATTTTTGCTGCTCCGCTTGGCTATATCGCTGTGGAAACAGGGTGGGTGGTTCGCTGTGTGGGACGTCAGCCCTGGATTGTGTACGGCGAACTGAGGACCCTAGAATCAGCCTCCAATATTCCTGCAGGCGAAGTCTTATTTTCGCTGAGCGGATTGTCAGCCTTCTACATCGTATTTCTCATCGCCTTTTTATATTTCGGCAGCCGTATCATCCGCCGAGGTCCCAATTTGGAGTTGCCTTTGCCAACGGCCAATGTGCCTCGTCTCATGCAGGCAAAGCACGAACCCAACCGCCGTCCCGCCGAAGCTCAACAGTAGGAGGTATTGATGGATTCTCTCGCTCCTGTAGCTAAATTTTTGCCTCAGGTTTGGTTCTTTATCCTGGGTCTATTCCTCTTTCTGTATGTACTGCTAGACGGCTTCGACTTAGGTGTTGGCATCCTGTCTCTGACCTCCGGCAGCGAAGAGCGACGCGGCATTTTGATGACCAGTCTGGGCAACGTGTGGGATGCCAACGAAACCTGGCTGGTGCTGATGGGAGGAGCTCTATTTGGAGCATTTCCCTTGGCCTATGGCACCATTTTGACTGCTTTGTATATTCCTGCTGTCATCATGGTGGTGGGTCTTATTCTGCGAGCAGTTTCTTTTGAATTTCGAGAAAATGCCGATAACAAATTCATCTGGAACATTACCTTTGGGGTCGGTAGCTTCTTAGCAGCCCTCGGACAGGGATTTGCCCTCGGCAGTATTTTTGAAGGCATCACAGTGGATAGTCAGGGGCACTTTGCAGGCGGCATTTGGGATTGGCTTACATGGCGTTCTGTCGTCGTCGCACTGACCTTAATTCAGGCCTATGTCCTGGTCGGTTCGAGCTATCTCATCCTCAAAACGACGGGAGAACTGCAAGAAAGTCACTTTAAGACAGCTCAGTTGGCGACGTGGACAACACTGGCAGGTGCAATTTTCATTACGGTGACGACGCCTGTCTTTTCGATCCAGCTGCGCGATCGCCTGCTTGATCCACCGCTGCGATATATCTTTGGTGTTATTCCCATTTTGGGGTTGTTGATCATTGGCTTGCTACTGCGAAGTCTTTATCGGAAAGAGGAGAGTACGCCGATTATTTGGTCGTTCCTGCTCTTCTTCCTGTCCTTTGTGGGGTTAGGGTTTGTCATTTTTCCGCAGATCATTCCCCCCAGCGTCACTATTTACGAAGCTGCGGCTGCCCCCAGCTCACTGGTTTTCATGCTCACCTTCGTAGGCTTTCTGATTCCGATTTTGCTGTTTTACAACATCTATAACTACATTGTGTTTCGAGGCAAAATCGCCGGCGAGTCCTCCTATGGCGACCTTTAGGCGTGAGCTGATAAGGAGATTGTGTGAAAAGCAATGTCCCTACCCCATGAACATCGCTCCGTTCACCTGACAGCCTCTATTGGCAGATCGGTCTTTTCCATGAGATAGCGCGTGAATTGAACGCCCACTCGTTCAACCACTTCTGTGTCATACAGCTGAAATTCAAACTTCGCAAAAAGTCCTTTGCTGAATTCGCTGGCTTCGGTATAAAGGCGTGAGATTTGCTGACGCCGGGCATACTCCAGCACTTGCTGCATCAGCGTTGAACCAATGCCCTGCCGGGCGTAAGCGGGGTGAACATAGAGGCTGGCAACATAGCCGTCGGAGCGGATGCCGGCAAACCCCAAGATCTCCGCTCCTTCATAGGCGATGTAAGTGGTTACGCCTAGAATGAATTGCTGGAAGCGATCGCTATCCGCTTGAGAAGCCGCCCAAGCCTGAATTTGGGCGGCAGAATACCGTTGGGGGCCGATCTGCACTACGGCTGCCTGAAACAGAGTGGCTAGACCTGGCAGATCGGCTGCCGTTGCAATCCGAATATCCATTTGGGCTATGCAAGATCGGCAAAGCGATCGCTGGCCTTGACCAACGCATTCACAATGCCGGGTTCTGTTGCGGAATGCCCGGCATTAGGCACCACTATGAATTCTGCTTCCGGCCAGGCTTGATGCAATTCCCATGCCGTTTTCATCGGACAGACGACATCGTATCGGCCCTGTACGATAACACCCGGAATCGATGCCAACTGATTGGCATTGGCTATAAGCTGATCCGGTGTTTCAAAAAAACCACCGTTGACAAAATAGTGACACTCGATGCGGGCAAAGGCGATCGCGAAGGTTTCTTCTCCGAATTTCTCCATCAGAGCAACATCGGGAATTAGCTTGCTGGTGCTAGCTTCCCAAATCGACCAAGCCCTCGCAGCCTCCAGTTGGATAGCAGGATCGCGATGGGTCAACCGTTGATAATACGCTGATACTAAATCGTGCCGTTCTTCGGAGGGAATAGGGGCCAGATAGATTTCCCAAGCATCGGGAAATAAATAGCTAGCGCCTGACTGATAGAACCAGCTGATCTCTTCCGGTCGAAGGGTAAAAATACCCCTGAGAATTAGGCCCACGCATTGATCAGGATGGGTTTGGGCATAGGCAAGGGCCAGCGTACTTCCCCAACTCCCGCCAAACACGACCCACTGCTCAATCCCAAGGTGCTGACGAATTTTTTCGATATCGGCAACGAGATGCCAAGTGGTATTGTCCTCAAGCTCAGCATGGGGTTTGCTTTTACCGCAGCCACGCTGATCGAACAGTACAATCCGCCAACGTCGGGGATCAAAGAACTGCCTATAGATGGGGACGACGCCACCGCCAGGTCCTCCATGGAGAAAGACAACTGGCTTTCCGTCTGGATTGCCTGATTCTTCAACATACAGGGTGTGCAGATCTGAAACTTGAAGAAAGCTGGTGCGGTAGGGTTCTATTGGGGGATACAAGCCTTGAAGGTCTTTGGAAGTCACCAAATCTAAGATCCAAAAATCTATCGTGTTCTGAAGATTATAGTGACAGAGTTGTCCGCTGCCGAGTCGCTTCCTCAGCAATGCGGCACTGCACGGTAGAGATACACAGAGTTACAAAGATCACAGAGCGATCGCCTTATCCATCGACTTCTTCTGCTTGACGACGATCCATTTGCCCGTTGACGGATCACGATAGGTCGAAAAGGGATTGCCTTTGAGGGGTTTTTGACAAGCTTTAGCCATGAATGACTGTAGAATCTCGATTTAAACACTCTACGGACTAAAAAAAGTTAGTGCCGTGACATTACTGAACTAAGGGTAGTGATTCTCAGTACAAAGTTTTGTGACTTAGCGCACTGTCGATAGCCGTAGACGTTCGTTTCTTTCCCCTCTAACCGTTTAAGGTCGACTGTAAAACGTCCTCCTTAGCTCGGAATCCAACTAGCACCGCTTGACCATCTTTGACAAACAGCGGACGCTTTAGCAGCATAGCGTTCTCTGCAAATGCATCGACCCACTGCTCATCGCTCCACTCTTTTTTCTCCTCACCGATGGCTCGGTAAGCTTGTCCTGAAGTGTTTCGCATCGGCTTGGACCCCAGCGTATTGACCCAATCCGCAATCCTGTCGCGAGTGGGTGGTGCTGTTTTGGTATCAATAAATTCGTACTCAACACCGTTGTTTTCCAGCCAACTGAAGGCTTTTTTACACGTGCCGCAATTGGGAATACCGTAAACCTGAAGTGTCATTGAAAGAGACAATAAAAGGACAGAAGATTCAATGTAAGCCTTAAGTTACCAAGTCCGCAATGAATTTACTTGTGGTAGCGGCTGCCTTGCAAGATCGTCTTGGCCCGGTAGAGCTGTTCTAGAAAAAGAAGCCTGGCTATCTCATGGGGAAAGGTCATAGGAGACAGACTCAACTGCTGAAATGCACTGCGCTTGACCGATGCGCTTAACCCTTCAGCACTGCCGATCACAAACACCAAACAATTAGAATCGACCCGACTTAGATAGTCAGCAAAGTGTTGCGATGAGAATAGTTGACCTTCTTCAGTCAGTGCAATCAAGCGATCGCTCCCCTTCACCAAAGCAAGAATTTGCTCTCCCTCTTTATCAACTCCGGCATCTTTCAGCTCGACAATGTTCAGCTCCGGCAGTCGTTTTTGGTAAACCTCAAGCCCCTCTCGAATCCAGCCCTTTTTGATTTTTCCAACGGCAGCCAGCTTGATTTTTGGAAAACTCATGGTTAAGCGTAAAGCCATTCGCAGACTGAAATTGTATAGCCAATGGTTATCCCTTCGGAGTTCAGTTCTCGCCATTAGCGCTAGCCTAAAGATCACAATTAGGGAAATTCGTTACGGTCATCTCGAATGAGGGCAATGTGACCGCGTCTAGAGACGACATCCTCAAGCTCAACACTATGGTTCGGCACAATGGGCCCTGCTCTAAACTTGACGATTAGCTATCTACCCAGATATACCCATCATTTCTTCAACCAATATGAATACTCTGGGCTTCTACGCTGATTTGCCAACTCTAACGAATTGGTTGGATCTGACAAATCCAAATTATTACGTTCAGGTACCTGATGATTGGTACGTACTTATCACCGATATCACTGGCTCGACAAAAGCCATTGAAGACGGGCTTTATAAAGAAGTTAATCTCTTGGGTGCTAGCTCCATAGTTGCAGTTCTCAATGAACTTAAACCCTTAGACATTCCTTTTGTCTTTGGAGGCGACGGCGCATCCTTAGTCATACCGCCCGACTGTCTTGGCGCAGCACGAGAAGCGTTGATTGGCGTCAGAGCTGTTGCCCGCGAAGCGTTTGACATGGAGCTACGGGTAGGAGCTGTTCCAATGGCCATTGTCAGCCAACGCTATCCTCTAAAGGTCGCCAAATTCCGCTTATCGCCACTCTACTGCCAGGCCAGCTTTATCGGAGGTGGCCTAACATTTGCGACTGACCTGGTTAAACAAGACGCTGTTTATCGACTTGATGTTGATGGCAATCCAGCCCGAGCTAATCTGACGGGATTGGAGTGTCGGTGGCAAGAAATCCCTAGCGCTCATGGCAGCATGTTGAGCTTAATCGTTGCGGCATTAGAAAGTTCTGGTGTATCTAGTGAACAAACCTATCGAGACGTTTTGAAAACTATTCAAAGCATCTTTGGAGATCCTGAGCAGTATCATCCCATCACTGAACAGGGATTACGTCTCTCCTTCAATCCGCGCAAGTTAAGTGCTGAGGTTAAAGCAAAATCACCCTCTAGCCATTCACTGGCCCGATTGCAGCACCTCGTCAGAATTTGCCTTGAGAATGTGCTAGGTACAGCGTTTATGGGATTGCGGTTATCGTTGGGGGGTGTGAATTGGGGAAAATACAAGCACGATGTGCGGACCGCTTCGGACTATCAGAAGATTGATGATGTTCTGCGAATGGTGATCTCAGGAACTTCCGATCAATTTCATCAACTGACTGACTATCTCAACCGCTGGGCTAAATCTGGACAACTTGCCTATGGCATTCACGTTTCTGACCGAGCATTGCTCACCTGCTTGATTCTAGAAAGACGCGATTGTCACTTTCACCTAGTAGATGGAGCAGAGGGAGGATATGCTTTGGCGGCAAAAGGCTTGAAACAGCAGCTTCACCAGAAAAGGGATAACTGGAGGGCCTATGCTGACATTAGCCGCAGACGAAAACCATCCTCTAGTCTCTCAAGCAGGACATCATCAACCGTTAACGAGCTGAGTTGCGATAATCTCCACACACCGCAGTAGAGCAGGCAGAAGCCAAACAAACGCTTAAACGATTTGAGGTTGTTTACACTGGTTGGCTAGATCGTGTAGGCTCATCTGCTCGTACTTCTCAAAGGGTTGATGAATCCAAGGGCTGTCGGCTAAATATTCAGCGTAGTAATCTGGCTTTGCCGATGAACAGGCTTTCTGCCAAAGAACAGCTGAGCGGATTTCGTCAATGTAGAAACCGTATTTGTGATGTAGCCACTGAATACTGCGTTCTAAAGTAGCCCCGGAATCGACTAGATCATCAACCAGCAGAATGTGGCTGCCGACACCAGCACTTGTCATACTCATATCTCTAGAGAAAACGATACTGCCCCTGGTTTGGTTGTTTTTGCCTCCGTAAGATGCCGTAGACAAAATGGCCAGCGGGACATCAAATAGACGACAAAGAATATCGCCAACTCGGAGTCCCCCTTTGGCCAGGCAGACAATCTGGTTAAACTCCCATTCCGACTCATGGACTCGGAGCGCTAGGGTTTCAATCAGGGAGTAATAGTTCTCCCAGGTCACATGGAGATCAGACATATTTGCGATCGCAACAACGCCAGCATCAGCAGATCAAGATTGAGCCATGATACAACCTGATATGCTCATCCTACTGAAGTGAGGCGCACTGATGACCCAGGAATTTTCTGCATCTGATAACAAAAATGCTGCGCCGTTGAAACTACCAGTATGGACCAAGCTGGCTTACGGCATAGGAGACATGGGTGCAGGCATGACCTCCAACCTGATTGCTTTTTTCTTCCTGTTCTTTTTGACGGACGTGGCGGGCATCAATCCCCTGGCGGCTGGCACCGTATTGCTGCTGGGCAAAATATGGGATGCGGTCAATGATCCGCTAGTCGGCGTCTTGAGCGATCGCACCCAAACTCGCTGGGGACGGCGCTATCCGTGGATTTTCTTCAGTATCCTGCCTTTCGGCCTCACGTTTATCCTGATGTGGATTGTGCCGGGAGGCAGTTCGGGCTTCCGGTTTTGGTACTACGTGGCAGCCTCTATTCTGTTTCAAATCTTTTTCACTACCTCCAATCTGCCTTATACCACTCTGACGGCTGAGCTGAGTCAAGACTATGACGAACGCACAGACCTGACGAGCTTTCGTTTGGGCTTCTCTCTATTTGGAGCAATCTCAGCCCTCGCCTTGGGCAATGCTTTTTCCTCCACCATTGAAAACACCCGAGTTCTATACGCTGTGTTGGGGAGCGCTTGCGCAATCATTTCTATCATTTCTCTGCTTATCTGCGTGTTTGGCACCTATCCCCACGCTCAAAAGGTGCAAGAGGCGATCGCGGCGACTCAAACCGCATCAGCACAGGAAGAAGAAATCCCTTTTCTAGAACAGTTGCAAATCGTCTTTAACAATCGAGCGTTTCTATATGTCGTAGGGATCTATCTCTTTGCCTGGTTAGCGCTTCAGGTAACAGCCAGCATCATTCCTTTCTACACTGTTTTTTGGATGCAGTTAGACGACTTCTTTCTGCCTGCTCTGCTAGTACAGGGAACAGCCATCTTAATGATGTTGCCCTGCAATCTATTGAGCCGCAGAATTGGTAAACAGGGGCTGTTCTTCCTGGGGATCGGCTCATGGCTAATTGTCCAAATCGGTTTGTTTTTCCTACAGCCGGGTCAAACAGGATTCTTGTATGCTCTCTGCGTGGCAGCAAGTTTTGGCGTGGCAACCGCCTACGTTGTGCCTTGGGCGATGCTTCCCGACGTTATTGAATTAGACGAGTTGCGAACCGGAAAACGGCGGGAGGGCATCTTTTATGCATTTATGACGCTACTGCAAAAAATCGGCTTAGCGGTCGGACTGTTTTTAGTGGGGGCAGCGCTAGAGTCATCCGGTTTTATGGCAGAAGCCGCAGTACAGCCAGAACGGGCGCTCTTGGCCATTCGTACCTTTATAGGGCCAGTGCCCTTAGTGCTGCTCTGCTGCTCGCTTGTCCTGTGCTATCTCTATCCCATCACGCGAACGGTACACAGCGAAATTTTGCTGAAGCTAGCTGAGCAGCGGCAGGGCCAAAAGGATTGATTCGAGGCAAACTTTATTCCTGCTTGATTTATAGCTGTAACCCACTAACTATTAGACGTTTCCAAGGGGGATAATTGCTGCGACTGCTTGCGATTAGATTGCTTGGGTAGGAAGTTTAAGGATGCTAGACAGTCCGCTAAATCAATGTCTTTCTCTAGCAAACAGACATGTCCACTATGGGGTAATGCCCGAATAACAGCATTGGGAAGATACTGACTTAGCAGTCGCGCTTCTTTGTCGGAGGGGAAGAGGCGATCGCGACCGCTCGCTAAAAGTGCCGTTGGAGTTGAAAGTCGCTTGAGGTGATCAGGATTGGCCTCAAAGCGGTTCAGCATCTTGATACGCCAGGTCACACAACTTTGAGAAATCGGTCGAACTGTCTTGACAAAGAGATGGCGCTGAGTTTCATCGATGCGATCAAAATTTGCCAACAGTGGCAGCGCAATTGCACCAGAGGTCTTGAACAACCATTCAGGCACTAGCTCTGAATATTGCGTTGTCCATCGTAACCAAGCCTGCCGGCGCAGTGCAGAAGCCGGATTGATGACCACCAGTCGACTCAGAATTTGAGGTGCCGTCAAAGCGACCTGTAGCGCTAAACACCCTCCAAAGGATTCTCCACACAGATAGGTCAACCTTTTTCTTTGGGCGTGATAGATCAATTCCACAACAGATTGAGCAAGATCCTTCCAATCTTGACGATTGTTTTCGGGAATGCTCAGACAGCGAACGTCAAAATAGCGGGAGAGCGACTGAATCTGAGACATGAACAACTTACCCGTACCATCCATCCCCGGCAGCATCACCAATAGGGGTTTTTCCAATTGGGGAAAGCTGGGAGAAAATAATGATGGGGAGGATGAATGCTGCATCAGCCTGTCTCTACAATGACTCCTGTAATAGCTTGTCTACTGCGGTCCAACAGCGTTCAGTTAATACTTGAGCATATTCCGTTCCTTGATGCCTTTGATACTTCTCGCGGTCCCCAGAGGTTACCCAAATTGGCTGGCCAATTCTGACTTCGACCTCGCGATAGAGCACGACGGGATGACCGCCCCCTTTATGAAATAAAGACTCGCTGGGATCAAACCAGGCTAATAGACTCAGCGGGATAGGCGATTCGAAGCCTACTTCATTCGAAGCGATCGCAACAGGCAGTAACGCTAAGGGATCAATGGGTGCTCTCAGGGCTAAATGGGCAAACCCGCGACGGAACGGATTAATCCACTGAGGGGGTTGTAACTGCACCATTGACTTAGCCCCTTCTGGGAAAATGCCCACCGCTTCACAACGCCGTAGACGCTGATAGCCTTGTCGAAACAAACGTCGAGGCGACTCTAGGGGAAAGGCTCCAAACTGGTGAACGATATCTCGCAGAACAGGCACGTTCATCATGTACTGGTGACAGACAAAGGCAATCTCTTGGTCCAGTCCGACCATCAAAACAGGCGCGTCTAGCGGACTCCGATGATTGCTAACGACTAGAAGAGGCGCATTTTGTGGAATATGGTGCCGTCCAGATACTCGTAGCTTGGTTCCTGTCAGTTGCAAAACCCAGTGAGAAAGATGAAGTGGGTCAGCACTATCAAGAAACGGCAGCTGAGACAATCGAAAATCTGACATGTATACGAAGGTATCTGGGTTGTCTTTGTACTTCTTAACATAGCAATTTTCATGAGATTATACAGGTATGGCTTCGCCTCATCGCCTATTCAAATAGGTATCTAATATGCCTCTGACTCATGGATCCCAGAGACTTTTCCTGTTCGATTAACTCTTGCCAACGATGGATGAATTAGCACCCAGCTTCTGCTAGAACCAATAGTTGGGTACGGCAGCGTCCCCAAAATGGCCTGCTCATTTCAGCTTGTTAGACGTCATAAAGGTTGTCTTAAGGTCTCTGCTGTATCATTGACAGGACAATTCATGCTCTTTTTTTGACGTATTTTTTATGGGTTCTGTCGGTAATCATCGCAATACTTTCGTCATTACAACGCCGCTTTATTACGTCAATGCGCTTCCCCATATCGGCAGTGCCTACACAACAATTGCTGCCGATGCGATCGCTCGATTCCATCGCCTTCTAGGTCAACCTGTTCTGATGATCACAGGTACCGATGAGCACGGGCAGAAAATTCAACGCACTGCCGAAGAACGGGGGATTGCTCCACAAATTCACTGTGATGAAATTGTCGATGGTTTTCAATCTCTTTGGAAATCCTTAAATATTGCCTACGATCGCTTCAGTCGCACCACAGCTCCCCGGCACGAAGCGATCGTTCGGGAATTTTATGACCGGGTTTGGGCCAGCGGCGATATCTACGAAGGACGACAGCAGGGGTGGTATTGCGTCTCTTGCGAAGAGTTCAAAGAAGAACGCGAACTGCTTGAAGGAAAACGCTGCCCTATTCACACAAATAAAACAGTAGAGTGGCGAGACGAGCACAACTATTTCTTCAAGCTATCTAAATACCAAGAAAAATTGGCAGCTCTTTATGCCGAGCACCCCGATTTTATTCAACCCACGACTCGTCGAAATGAAGTCCTGAATTTTGTCGAAAAAGGACTGCAAGATTTCTCAATTTCTCGTCTCAATCTTGATTGGGGTTTTCCGGTTCCTAATGATCCCGATCAAACACTCTATGTCTGGTTTGATGCGCTGTTAGGTTATATGACAGCACTTTTAGACTCTGACAGTAAACCCACACTCGAAAATGCTCTAGAAAAATGGTGGCCTATCAACGTTCATTTGATTGGCAAAGACATCCTCCGCTTTCATGCCGTTTACTGGCCGGCAATGCTAATGTCTGCCGGATTGCCGATTCCTGGACGAGTCTTTGGGCACGGGTTTTTGACGAAAGATGGGCAAAAAATGGGCAAAAGCTTAGGAAATACGCTTGACCCCTTCGCTCTAGTTGATCAGTACGGTGCTGATGCAGTTCGGTATTACTTCTTAAAAGAAATTGAATTTGGTCGGGACGGAGATTTCAATAAAACGCGGTTCATTAACGTTCTTAACGCAGATCTGGCAAATGATTTAGGGAATTTGTTAAATCGTACGCTCAAGATGGCAGGCCGTTATTGTGGAAGCAGGATCCCAGATGTATCACTGGAAGCTTTTGCTGATGACCACGATCTTAAACTTAAAGGAGGCCGACTTTTAGAACAGGTTCAATCAGCATACGAGCATCTTGCCTTTAGCGAAGCCTGCGAAGCAATCTTTGGTCTAATACGCGCTAGTAACAAATACCTGGACGAAACCGCCCCTTGGACTCTTTTTAAGCAAGGTAAGCAGACTGAAACTGAAATTGCCTTATACGCTGTCCTTGAATCCGTCAGATTAGCGGGATATCTCCTCTCACCAATCGTGCCAAGCTTGGCCAACTCTATCTATACCCAACTAGGTTTTGAAGGTGATTTCAACCGTGCTGACATCGGGCAGCTGTTCCCCTTTGAAGAGCACGGTGTTTGGGGGATGCTCACCCCGGGGCAACAGTTGGGAGAAGCCAGGCCACTTTTTCAGCGAATTGAACTCGAAAGCTAACGGTGTCGTCTGTCAAATAAGGACAATTCAGCGCTTTTATTAATGCATTCTTTTCAACACCTCTTAATTAACGGAACTGTAGATGATGTTAAACAACCACGATATGCTGAGCGAAGATCCGGTCTTTACGCCGGAGCAGGTATTAGAGAATCGAGGGCGAGTTGCTATCTTTATTGATGGCTCCAACCTTTTCTATGCAGCTCTACAGTTAGGTATCGAGATCGACTACACCAAGTTGCTCTGTCGGCTGACAGGAGGGTCTCGTCTATTTCGAGCCTTTTTCTACACAGGAGTTGACCGCACCAACGAAAAGCAGCAGGGGTTTCTGCTATGGATGCGTCGCAATGGCTATCGAGTCATCGCCAAAGACCTAGTACAGCTTCCCGATGGCTCAAAGAAGGCTAATCTAGACGTCGAAATCGCGGTCGATATGATGGCGCTAGTCGATTTTTATGACACGGCAGTGCTGGTCAGTGGAGACGGGGATCTGGCTTATGCAGTGGATGCAGCAAGCTATCGAGGCGCCAGAATTGAGGTTGTTAGCCTACGCTCGATGACTAGCGATAGCCTGATCAACGTATCTGATCGATACATTGATCTTGAAAACATCAAGGACGATATTAAAAAGCTGCCTCGTAACGGTGCATACACCTACCGCCCATTATCAGTCCATGAAGAAGAAGAGTTCAATAGCCAACAGCCTTCCTGATAATCTGAACCTTGATTTCTTCTAACAGCATTGATGGCGTGACCTTTCTTCTTTTAGGTGACTCCATCGCCAATACATTTACTTCATCGTTGACTTTTCCATGAAACGACCCTATTGGTGGCTCTTTGGAGCAGTCATTTTGTTCGTCTTAGTCGCTGTAGGCTTGCGTATCGGTCGTGATCCCAACGTAGCAGTTGATGACGCTTCAGAAGCCCCTGAAGAAGTGATCCCGGGCCTGACTTTAAGAGATGTCAGCCTGGAACAACAGACTGACGAGGGACAATTGCTTTGGAAGGTAGACGCCGCAGAAGTGACTTACAGTCCAGATCAGGAAGTTGCTAACCTGATTGATCTCGAAGGGGAACTTTACGAAGACGGCCAGTTGCTTTACCGTGTCAGCGCTGACAAGGGCATTATCCGTGACAACGGGCAAATCATTCTTTTAGAAGACAACATTACAGCAACAGGTATTCAGAACCAGATGGTGCTTAAAGGGCAGAATCTGGAGTGGACGCCTGAAGACAGTATTCTCATTGTTCGCAACGGTTTGACAGGTGTTCACCCTCAACTTCGAGCGAAGGCTAATGAAGCTCGCATTTATGATTCTGAAAAGCGTATGGAATTTGAGGGGGATGTTGTGGCTACAACCATTGTAGAAGATCCTCAGGTGGAGCCTTGGTTCAAACTTCAAGGAGAGACTTTGCAGTGGAAGTGGGAAGAAGAAACCTTTGATAGCGATCAAGAACTGCGAGTAGAACGCTTCCAAAATGCAAAAGTGACTGAGGTCTTAGTCGGCCAGAAATCATTAGTGGAACTAGCGGAAAACCGAGTCACCATTACTGAAAACGTGAACGCGCAGCTGCTAGAGGTGCCGTTGAGCCTGACCAGCGATCAAGCTGTTTGGGAAATTGAAGAGCAGCTGATCCAAGCAGACGGCTCTGTCAGAGTCGTGGAACCCAAACAGCAAGTGACGGTTACGTCGCAGCAGGGGACATTCAACCTAGAAGAACAAGTCGCTCGTTTTACCCAAGATGTTCTCGCGATCGGACAACGTAATAGCAGTCGCTTGACCAGCAATAGCCTAACTTGGAATCTTGAAGACCAAACGGTTTTAGCAGAGGGGAACGTTAACTATCAGCAACTTGATCCCCAAGTTAAAATTCAAGGCCCTAGGGCTAGAGGTCGCATTGAGGAACAAACGGTGGTGATCGATGGGGGACAGGTTGTCACTGAGATCGTGCCCGATGTTCAATAATCCTGACGTCGTTGCTAAGAGCTTTTCTCTGGGCATGAACGATAGTAGGGTGGAAAGTTGTATTCCTGATAGCGGACCTCGTCTTGCTGGGTCCGGCTGTTGTGTTTGATTGAGGGCGCTTGAAGGGCACTTATTTGATATGAGTAAGCAGAAATCGTCGCGTTCTAAGCAACGAGACCGCGATCGCGTCGTCTATTCCGAATTTGCCACTGAGCGCTCCGCCGCAACTGAGCGTGGTGTCGCTGATTTACCTCCAGCCAAACAGACATTGAAGGTGCAAGTCAGTCGAAAAGGCAGAGGCGGAAAGACGGTTACCATCATCAGTGGTTTTCAGCACCGTCCTGACACCCTTAAAACCCTTGCGAAAAAGCTAAAGGCTCAATGCGGCACTGGGGGAACAGCCAAAGAGGACATCATCGAAATCCAAGGTGATCACGCTCAAACGCTGCTAGAAGCACTTCAAAAAGCTGGCTACACCGCAAAAAGGAGCGGCGGTTAATGACGTTGAATTTAAGAGATGCTGATCAGCAGCCGTCTGCTTCAAATGCAAGAGCGGTTCGCAAAATGCGATCGCACCCGTATCATCGCTTTTTAACAGGCATCATGCTTGGCATGATTTTGACCGTCGTCTGCGGGTGGTTCACTCCCCTGTTGGCCCAACCTCATGACCGTGTTACCCACACTATCCTGGCTCAAATCTTTCCCGACTCTCCTGTTACGACACCGTCTGAGCAGCCCGATTCAGCCCCTGATCTGGTAGAAGATTTTGTCCCCTCTATCCCTGTTGACATTGACGGACATTGGGCAGCGGACTGCCTATCTGAGCTAGCGGTTCGTGGCGCATTTCCCGTAAACGATTTGGAAGAATCCGACCTATTTGATGACCTATTAGATAATGATGTCGTTCTAGGTGTCACCAGGGTTTATCCAGAGGCCCCTGCAACTTGGTCTGTTGTCGCCGATATCTTGAACCGCAATTTTCCGACCGGTGATGCTTATGGAGGAGCTACCGCAGTCGAGAGAGCATTGCAGTTACCGTCTCCCGTTACTGTTCTCTATACTTACCCTGGGCAATATTACGATCCTGACCGTGCTATTACACGGGTAGAGGTAATTACGGCTCTGGCGGCTAAAGCAGGCTTGCCCTACACAGCCCGTGCTAACGAACTGGTCAGCAAAAGTTTGACTGACGGCGATCGCGTCCCCGATTTTGGACTGGAGGGGGTTGCCGCTGCACTAGCTGCAGAAGTTCTTGTGAACTATCCTGAATCCCAAACCCTGGCTGGCGATCGTATTGCTACGCGCGGTGAAGTTGCTGCTCTGGTTTGCCAAGCAAAAAGTGGTTTGTTGCGATCAACTCTCTCTCCTTCATGGGTCGCCACACCTGCTGACCTACCCCCCCAAACTGAACCGGAGGAAGAGGTTCGCGGTGTTTGGCTAACCAATATTGATAGCGATGTTCTGTTCTCTCAAGAGAACTTGGCAGAGGGAATTCAACGACTCAAAGCGATGAATATCAACACGCTTTATCCAGTTGTTTGGAATATGGGCTACACGCAGTATCCCAGTAGTTCAGCCGCTTATTGGTTAGGCCGAGAAAAGCGTCTCTGGCCCGGTGAAAATCCTCGCTTCGAACGCAATCAGGGCGATCGCGACATGCTGCAAGAGCTCATCGATTTAGCCCATGCTGAAGGTATGGCTGTTATCCCTTGGTTCGAATTTGGGTTTATGGCTCCGGCTGACTATGCTTTGCGGACGGAACGCCCCGAGTGGTTTACTCAACGGCAGGACGGTACTCAGGAAATTCAAATGGGTGAGGAAGTGTTCACGTGGATGAATCCATTCCATACCCAAACTCAACGGCTGTTATTGATTCTGATGGATGAAGTCCTCAAAAACTACGACGTTGAGGGTATTCAAGTAGATGACCATTTAGGACTACCCGTAGACATGGGCTACGATCCCTACACTGTTGCGCTTTATGAAAAGGAGCACGATGGTCAGTCTCCGCCACTGGACTATACCGATCCTGAATGGATGCGTTGGCGGGCCGACAAGATTACCGAGTTTATGGGCAGCGTTCGACGAGTGATCGATCAGCGAAAACCTGGTGCGCTCTTGTCTGTTTCTCCAAATCCTTATCCGTTTTCCTATGCGCAATACCTTCAAGATTGGCCGCAGTGGGAAGCTGCTGGTTGGCTTGACGAGATCATTGTGCAGGTTTACCGGGACGATCTTGATCGATTTGCCTGGGAGCTTAACAAACCAGCGACCGTCGGAGCTAGCCAGACGACACCAACCAGCATTGGCTTGCTCAGTGGTTTACGGGGACGTCCTACTGATGTTGACTTGTTGACAGAGCAGTTGGAGGCAGTCCGCGATCGCGATTATGCCGGCGTATCCTACTTTTTCTACCAAAGCCTCTGGAACCCTGGACGCGAAACGGCTGAAGAGCGAAACAACCAGTTCAGAGCCTCTTTCTCTCAGTCTGCTCAACGCCCATAACGGGTTAGAGCATATGTGTATTTCTCTCCTCGGCCTGTCAAAGCTTTTTGTGGGTGTATTTGTGCTGGCGTACGTTATCTTCTGTCTTAACCACATTCTTGAAGTTAAGCACTCGCTTTTTCTCTGTTGAATAGTTCAAGTCAGTGCGAGAAGTACCAGGAGGAATGAGCTGAGTCGCAGATGGACGAGCACGATAGGTGCGAGCAGTCGCAGTGACGCGATCGCTGAAGCTGTCGCATAAAACAGCATCATAGCGACCCGTTAGTTGCGAAAGCTCTTTTTCATCTAATAAGCTACCCGCAGTTGTTGCCAGGACAGCCTCATAGGACGTGGGGATGCCTTGCAGTAGTGACTCTAGGTAAGCAGAGGGCACTGGTTCTACCACTTTTATTTTTTCAAGTTCACCTTCATCGCGGCGAAAACAGGTCGCGATGCCAACCACGAGATAATCGGTTGCTGCAAGGTCAGAAACGGGGTCGAGTGATGTCTTTAGAGTCATTAGCCTACAGTTGCGTTTGTTACAAACCTAGAGGTGAGCAGTTATGAAAACGCTAGCGGCTTTTGGGTATAGAGAACAGACCTGTTTGCAAAATGCAATTTTTCTACTCAAGTAAATTCATTCATTGTTAAGACAAATTCAGGTATTCATCTCTAGGTGTATGGAATTATTGAGTAAATCTAGTAAGGAACGAAGGAGTCCAAGCCTTGATTTCTTGTCAGTAAAGACCTCAGCTTCATTCAAGAATTCTGCTTGATGATTCCATCTCAGTCAGCTCAGTTTCCATTCGGGTGAACACGGGGATGGCAGTATAGTTACTGATAGTAACGAATCACTAAAAACATAAAGTTTTCTTGAAGAGAATTGAGAAAAAGGCCTTTTTAGGTGAAGTTCATATACAAATTCCGCAATCACACGGGCAAAAAGTGATGAAACTTTTTGAGAAATATAGATCGGATAAAACCTCTAGGGGTTTACCCGGTTGGTATGAGTAAAAACGAGTGCGAATATTCCAAAAGATGACGCCTGCAATTGTTTTGACGTATTCAAAGACAACTTCAATGAGATTGCAAAGTCGTGTTCATTTACCTCTGTGATGTGCATCTCAATCTCCCGAAGTCCTTGGAGGAAGCTCACATGTCTCGTCGTATCTACCCCGAATCAGATGTAATCGACATTGGCTCAACCATGGTTCAGCCATTCATGCGGCGTTGCACCTCTTATGCTGCCAGACAAGAATCTGTAAAACAGATTCGCAAAAAGATCAGGCAAGCGGTAGACAATCGAGATTTTATTAGAGCGATCGCGCTTCTCAACCGTTTAATGGCCAAGCATACTGCCACGGCAGAGGACTACAGCAACCGTGGCCTAATTCACTTATGGAGCGGCCATCCTTACAAAGCCATCAAGGATTTTGACCAGGCTATTGCCTTGAATCCTAATCTGCCTGCCGCCTATAACAATCGGGCTAATTATTACGCTGCTCAAGGAGCAAAAGAGAGTGCGATCGCTGATTATGAGCGCACTATCGACCTCAACCCATTTCATGTACGAGCACGGATTAACCGGGCTATTACCCTCAGAGATTTAGGACGCTATGATGCAGCACTTGAGAGTTTAGAAGAAGCTCTATTGTTCCGTAAGATGACAGGCGAGATTTACGCTGAAAGAGGGCGCACTTACCATCTGCGGGGAGACTGGAACTGTGCGATCGCCGACTATCGTCATGCATTGACATTCTTTGACACCCACACCCACACGACAATGCCAGAAATGCCTTCTCGCCGGCGACAAATCATGATTTGGTTAAATCACTTGCAAACAGCTGCATCCTGATCAAGCATCGCAAAATGGCGAATCAAGGTTCAGAAATATCGGAGAGATCTGGGCCATCGGGAACAGCTGATGAGTTCCATTCAATAGCGGGCATAGTCGCGGCTGCCTTTCTCAAGGCAACTTCCCAGTGCTTCCTCATTTTTATAAGATAAGGATCCCCAGCACAGAACTGAGCCTTGTGATCAATCTTGAAACTGTCAGTTTTATAGATAACTAAGTTAATCGGTGGGCCTACAGATAGGTTGGAGCGCATGGTCGAGTCGATTGATAGCAGCGCATATTTCGCTACATCCTCAATAGATGATTCGTAGGTTAGTGTGCGGTCCAAAATAGGTTTGCCATATTTGGTTTCACCAATCTGGAGAAAAGGTGTCTCGGGCGTACTTTTGATGCAGTTGCCTTGACTATAGATCAGGTAAAGATGGGGCGATTCTCCCTTTACTTGCCCAGCTAGTAGAAAATTACATTGAAAATCAATCTTGTCTTTCTGAAGCCAGGAACGATCAATCTCCTGAAGATTCCGAATACAGCTACCGATGTAGCGAGCAATATCGTACATCGTCGGCAGATTATGTAAACTCACCTCAGCGTTGATGACGATGTCACGTTCCAAGGCATGAAGAACTGCCTGCGTGACAGAAAGATTACCTGATGTGCATAAAATAAGTGCGCGGTCATCGGGTACTGA
Organism: Oscillatoria sp. CS-180; assembly: GCF_028330965.1. Taxonomy (GTDB): domain Bacteria; phylum Cyanobacteriota; class Cyanobacteriia; order Phormidesmidales; family Phormidesmidaceae; genus Halomicronema. The sequence goes on from NZ_JAQMUB010000030.1 coordinate 98,943, forward strand.
GAAATCGAAGAGCTTGCGATAGGAGGAAATGTAATCAACACCAGCATTGGTGCGCGAATCTGCTGCGAGCAACACACCACACCGAACGTGAATTCCTAAACAATACGTCATAAAGATGAACAACCGTAAATATGGCTTTAGCCATCAAGGCTTGTGGACCTAACAGCATCTGAGTGGTGAAGGTACAGCTAAATGGTTCGCCGTCTTGTCCTAGCGGAACTGGTGACGACTATACCTATTAAATAACAGTTACGGGTTGAACAAATGCTCTTCCATCCATACATCTGTCTTGATGTAACAGGTTCATGTTCAAAGTCCGGCTAAAGTCAGCTTACTCTGCCACGTCTAGAAAAACATAAAGACAGGTTTCGAATTGGTCTCGAAACCTGTCTTTGTATAGAAGTGAGACTTTATAACTATTCAATCAAGACAGCTAAGGTCTCATTATCGAAATATGTGTTTTCATTCAGGAGGCTTGTTGAAAAGGTAGCGTTACTTGACAGTTGCATAGAGCAGTGGGGCGACTCCGTTGCCAACATATTAAATCAGATTGAGGACTTTTCTAGACTGGAGGCATTTTTTGTTAGAGCTTAACGTTCCTGTCATTTAGGACTGGGGGCAAGGGCGCATTTTTGATAAACTTTAAGTGGAAAGTTTCGAAGCCAAGTTAGTTTATCTACACTGCAAAGTGCTCAAGTACTTAAGGTAAACCGTACTAGTTGGTCTGCTCTAGTATAGTTGGCTGATTCAATAAAAACTGCCTGAATTGAAAGTATTAGGATCGATTCTATACAGTCGAGATTGTTTCAGGATTGGTCTATTGCTTTATACATCAATACTGGATTCCGATTGATCGGAATTCAAAGCTTTAGTGACTAGAGACCAATCAGTATACTTCTCAGTTTCTATACTTTGTTGTTCGTTGATAGTGTCAGGTTTCAAGCTGAGATGAGTACTCTTAGCTGGAGAAAAGAAAATAGAGGTTGCCAAACTCAGTAATGATAAGACAATGGCCCCCACCATAAAGCCCACTATCTTATCTTGTCCTAACTGAGTTGCTTTATGAAGTTCCAGGATTTGAACTTTTTCTTGAAGAGATTTGATTTCTTGCTGTTGCTGTTCAATTCGATATTGCTGCAATCGAGCTTCAGCCTGAACGCTTTGGCATAGCGAAGCCAGCGATTCTAGATTGTTGCCTATGCCAGAGCTGATGGAAGATGGATGAGATGAATTGGTTAGCATGACTATTTAACAGATGTCCCTGTGGTCAACATCTCGATTCTAAGCGCAGGTTCTGATGTAGATAATCGGAAAAGCTGACCAACTTTAACTACGCAATCGTCGATATCCTTATCAGTAGTGGTAACACCCATCAGGGGAAAGACTACTGAAAGAAATTCCGTAATGTACTGAGAAAATATCCGTACCGCCACGCAGAAATTGGTTCTTTCTCCTAACGATTTGTGTTTCTTCTCTAACATTGCGATGTAAAACGCGGCGAAGATCAAACCATCCTAAGCTCCTTCGAAAAGCCGCAATCTTTACTGAGTAAGCTATTCAGCCATTAGCTTTGACTTTGAGGATCTCTTAATCTTTCTGGAAACAGACTTCCGTATTTTGTCGGATACGCTTAAGAAATCATTCCCCATTTCTACGGTAGTGGCGATCGCGGATTTCCGTAGCACGATCCTCATGAGCCTTGTGCCATTGGTGTAAGACACAACAAGGGAAAGGCAAATTCCGGACTCAGAGCAAACTTTACAGAACACATCTGAGCAGCCATAGTTTTAGCCATCTAGGCTTGTACACCCGACAGTATCCAGGGGCTTAGCGCCTTCCGTTGTCCTGACGGAACGCTTGTGCATCCAATAGCAACCAAGGCGCACAGCGCATTGCTAGATGGTCCACCATCTTGCTTTAACAAAATGAGCAACAGTTTAAACAGAAATCCTATTTCTGTCCTTTAGGTGCAAAACTTGAGGATTGCTACGCAACCTCTGAATGTTCTATGGCAGTCCTAATATTGTTTGAGGCTACTGAACTGGTTCGTTCAGGTTTTGAGTATTCCCTGACTTTACCCACCCTTCTTGGCCTGTCTCGTTAACCCGTACTCTCATCCAGCGCTCGTCCTCGCTTGTCTCCATAACCAAAACCTCGTCGTTGTAATCAACGCCTCCGAGCTGTTGGTGTTCCACGCCAGGGCCAGAGCGTAAAACTAGACCGATAGGTTGCACCACAACGGCGTCATAACTACCTGGGGGTCTTTCAGGAGCAGGTTCTGGATTTGGGGTGGGTTCGGGTTGAGGCGACGGAACGGCAGCTGTTTCAGTAGACGTTGGTTGTTCGAGAGCAGCGTCGTTTTCAAACATAGGCTTGGGAGGCAAGACCGATAGCTTTGCCATAAAGTAGCGAGCCGTCGCAATTCCCGTTAGAGACAATAACAGAAGCGCCAGTGTAATGCCCAGTACAAGCTTTGTAAACCCGAGAAAGATTCCCTTCATGATATTCCAGACAAGCCATGCCCATAGGTTGTATATCAGCCTACTGAAAAGGTCAAGGGTACAGCAGGCAATAGCGTCTTTATGTGCGCCTATTACAAACCAATTAATGGTGCTTCTAAAACGCGAGTAATGCGATCGCGGGCGTCTTCCAAATGGGCTTGTGTTGTCACCTCCATTCGTCCGCCATATCGCGATAGGGTATCTTCAACATCTTGTTGAATTTGTCGCAACTGATAGCGAGCCATGACACGGGCATCTTCAGGGGCACCTAGAGTAGATAGTGCAGCCATAAACTCTGTAAAGCTTTGAGCCGAGAGGGCATCCCAGAACGTTCTTCTCAGCACTAAATTAGACAGAATATTGAGGTGATGTCGCTGTAGCCCTCGTCTTAAGCTTGATACAGCTGGTCCGTTCTCTTCTGCGGTTGTCACTTCCGACCAAATGCTTTGGTATAAGGACTCATAGAGTTCTGCCAAGGTCAAAACATCTTCCGCATCCGTTTTGAATTCCAGATCACGGACTCTGGCCAAACGGTCTGAAAGCATCAGTTCACTAAGAGCGATGCTTTGAACTTCTAACACACGCTCATAAATGGGATAGTCCAGAGGATAACGGGTTAGAGCAACTCCCCAATGTCGCCATCGGTCTGGAGCGAGTTGATTGAGCAGCTGCGAAGAAAAATTGAACGCATCAGACGCAAATACCTGGGCATTAAGAGTCGCTAATGCCTCTCGTTGCTTCTCTGCTGGAATCGGCTCGAAGGGAGTTTGTCCTCTTGTTTCCCAAGGATCAACACGGCGAAAACGTTGTCCACCGATATAGTCTGTCAGCGTCAGCGTATTGTTAAAGAAGTAGCCAAACACCAAATCAACCCGTCGTCGAAGACTACCGTATCCTTCTCCAGGGCTGACTGAGAGCCGATTTAGGCGACTCCAAACGGCCTTAGCGTTCTCAATTTGCCATTCAGCGTATTGCAGCGGGTCATTACTCAAATCCCATGCACCCGCTTCTGGATCAATGAAATCTACAATGTCTTCATCAGTCGCGTAGGCTAGTTCTGGTGCGGTGCTACGGCTGAGAATTTCATTTAGCATTCGCTGTTCTTCCCGACGCAGGGGGGATGGCGGTGCTTCACGATAGCCATATTCGATAGCCCAAATATCGTAAGGCCCAAGGCGAGACGGAAAATATTCTCCTTGTTCGATGCCGGGTGGAGCAATATTAGGAGGGAAGTAATCCATTATGGAGCTAACTAACCCCTGAGATTGCGTAATTGTTGGGTTGTTAAGGTCTTCTGGATCAAGGAGCCGACTGCCCGCAAAATTGTGACGCAATCCTAAGGTGTGCCCTACTTCATGAGCAGTTAGTACAACAAGATACTGTTGGATGTAGTCTTCTAGCTTGTCATTTGAGAAGTCTGCTCCAGACAGTACAGAGAGTGCCAAGGCACCGAAAGCATTGTGCTGACTGCTGAGATATCCAGCACAGTGGTCATCGGTTAGGCGATGAGAAGATTGAAAGTCAGGGGCACCAGCACTATTGCGGGTCATCTCCAGTCCTGCCTCGCCATATTGCTGCATTGCTAGCCATTGTAGATACCAAGATTGCGATCGCTGACCGCAAAGCTGTAGATAAAATTCCGTCTCGGGTGCAGAGTCTAGTCCGCGTGTTTGGTACTGCTGCCTCAAAGCACGAACAACGTTAGCATCTAAGATGATGTCAGCATCTAAAATTTCGCCTGTAAATGGGTTTACCCGTGAAGGTCCGAACCCGAGTGCCCACATATCTAAAGAATCGGACCAGCGAATTACGTTGTAACGAACATCGGAGGGATCCCATTCAGCGCTGTCAGGCATCTGCCGAACTTCTATCGCGTCTTGGAATCCGGCTGTTTCAAAGGCTTCATTCCACAGCAGAATGCCCTTTCGAAGGGAATCACGATATTCCTCCGGTACAGTGTTTTCAATCCAAAACACAATGGGTTCCTCAGGAGGAGAGAGTTCAGCTTGGGAATCCTGTTTTTCTAAATGCCAGCGATTGATGTAACGTACGAAGGTATCGGTTCGTTCTGATTGTACCGGTGCTCGAAATACTGTCGGAAAATAGCCCACTCGTTCATCTGCATATCGAGATTTAAAGCCGTTGTTCGTCGGTAATTCTGACAAGCTATACCGGATACTTAACGCAAATCCTCGATTGTCAGGAATGCCTTGTAGAGATAAACCAAAGAGGGCTGCTAGGGGATCAGGAGTTCCTCCTCCAGAGAAAGCAGCCGTCGTTTCTATCTCTAGGTTTTTGGGAAATGCCTTAAGGGTATTAATGCTCGAAAGCTCTGGGTTACGACTGTAGCTACTCAGTATCCAACTCATTGACTGACTGATGTCTGCCAGATCTCTCTCCATAATTAGATTGGAAAGGTCGATAAGTTTGGCTTGTGAGTTTGGCTCAATGCTGATGATATCGACAGCAAGGATAATCGAGTCACTAAATGAAGTGTCTAGTAAACGCTGTTGCCGGGCTTCTCCACTAGGATTCCGAATGTAAGTATTGGGGACCACGATTTGTAGGCGATCGCCTGGCATTTCACGAAACTGGATCAATAAGTCATTGACAGGCCAACCTCGAAAAAGTCCTGCCTCACCAACACCAGATTCCAGCGTTGCCATTAAAAGAAAATTTCTGTTTAATTGCCCCGGTTGGAGTGCTAGATAAACGTCTCCCTTATCAAGGTCACTGTAAAGAGTAAACAATCCCTCCTGTTTGTCCAATCCCTCGACAACTTCCTCAAAGGGTCGCAGCGTAGTTTCTGCATCCTCGTCTTCTTCTGGGATAACATCGGACTCCTGGATAGTATCATCGGCGTCCTGCGCATGAGCTGTGTAGGTGTTTCCTCCTAAAGAGGTTAGGGCAAGCACAGCAGCCAATAAGAGCCCGAGTAAGCATAAGGCCAGGAACTTGAGAGGGCGGATCTGACGAATCATGAATCTCTAAGATTACAGAAAACTCTTTCTAGTGTGACCTTGATGAGAGTTTTATAACCGCTTTGTGAAGAAGTTTCGAAAAGTCTTTGGATTTGGATAGGTCCGCAGATGGCGCAGATGACGCAGATGGGGTTTGGAGGTTTTTGGGGTTTGGATAGGTCCGCAGATGGCGCAGATGACGCAGATGGGGTTTGGAGGTTTTTGGGGTTTGATATAGGTCTGTAGATGGCGTAGATGGCGCAGATGGGGTTTGGGGTTTGGATGGAGCTGTAGGAAATGGAGGGGGAAGGCGTCAGGAATAAGGAGTATCTTTATGAAGACGGCGTTTGGGTAGTGCTGTATGGGAAGGATGGCGTGGACGGGGAACCGCAGGTGGAGATGGGTAGGCTCCAAATAAGTCGTTTGTATTCGAGCTTTGGGGTGCCGAAGTTGAGAAGAAGTGCTTTCGAATTGTTGGAGGCACGAAGATAATTGATAACTTGAGCGTCTTCAGCGCCTCCTGTTTGGCGAAGAGCTTTGAGTTCTACAATGATGGTATCGAAGCAGAGAAAATCTACACGATAGACGGTTTTGAGTCGGATACCGTGATAGTAAATGGGTAACTGTTTTTCTCGTTCGTGTGGAATTCTTCGGTTTTGAAATTCAATTTCTAGTGCTTCTTGGTAAACCGCCTCAAGAAAACCATTGCCTAGATTTCCGTGTACAGCCATGGCTGCTCCGATTATGGCGTAGGTTTGGGAATCTCGTTGTTTCGATGGCTCGGGCTGGTGTGGAGTGTGTTTGGACATTCCTAAGCACTTCTTGATCTCTAGCAGATAAGCGTAGATTTCCCAGAATTTGGACAGCTTTGTATTAAAGAAAGTTGGTGCTGATCAAATTTGGAGTGTTGTTAATGGATCCGCAGATGGCGCAGATGGCGCAGATGGCGCAGATGCAGATGGCGCAGATGTAGATAGAAATGGCTTTTGGTTTGGGCCTGAGGCAATTGGTTGTCGGAGTTTATCGCAAGCATCAAATAAACGACTGTGACCTGCACTATCTTTGTGTCTTATGACGCCTGTCTATAGTGTTAATGACTGCGGCTCGTTTTCAATGAGTTCAGCTAGGTCTTTTAAGAAGGCTGCGGCGTCGGCACCATAGATAATGCGGTGGTCGCAGGTAATGTTGACTTGCATTTGGCGTTTGATGCCTAACATTCCTTCTGGTGTTGCTACGACTGCGGGTCTGGCACCACCGATCGCTAAAATTGACCCTTGTCCTGCTGGCAGAATCGCGTCAAATTTATCAACTCCAAACATGCCTAAATTTGACAGGGTGAAGGTACCTGTGGAGTATTCGTCAGGCTGGAGCTGTTTGGTTCGCGATCGCGCGACTAAGTCCTTCCAAGTGCGCGATAGGGAATAGATATCCATTTGATCGGCGGCCTGAAGAACAGGGGTGATTAGCCCGCCGTCAGGCATCGCAACGGCTACGGAGATATTGATACTGCTGCTATATTGAATGCCTTGTTCGGTATAGCTAGCGTTGAGGAGGGGATGCTTACTCAGAGTTACAGCGACAGCTTTCGCTAGTAGCCCTGTCATCGTTACCCCTTTAGATTTAATCTGCTTGTAGAGCTGATCAAGGGCATCGGTCGTGATGGTGTAGCCAACCCGAAAGGTCGGTACTGTAAGGCTGGCAACCATGTTTCGAACAACTGCCTGCTGCAAGGTATTAAAAGGAACGAGTTGTCCAGGCGCAGCTGGAGAAGTTGTTGGAACGGGAGCAGATGCAGAGGCTGCCGCCGCTGCGGGGGTAGGAAGAGGAGCCGCAACGGGTGGCGAAGGAGGCATGGCTGGAGTGGCTGCCGGCGGTGACGTTGGTGTAGGTGATTTGCCCGCAGCTAGTTCGACATCTTGGGCCACAATACGGCCATGGGGACCACTGCCCTGAACGGTTGCTAGGTCTACCTTGAGCTCTTTAGCTAGCTTACGTGCTCTGGGAGAAATAATAGTACGACCACTGCGAGTAACGCTGCCATTCTGGGGGGCAGAACTGGAAGCGGCAGGTTCGGCAACAGGAGTACTGGTCGCAGGCGTTGACGCTTCTACAAGAGTACTGCCGCCACCCAGACCCGCAGCTTTAGCTTTGGCTTCATCCATTTCGGCTTCAGTTTCAGCGAGTAAAGCGATCGCGTTTCCGACGGAAGCCACTTCGCCAGCCTCGACCACGATGGCGGCTAAATAGCCCTCGTAAAAGGACTCAACATCCATGTCCGCTTTGTCTGATTCAACGATGACAACGGTCTCTCCTTTCTCTACCTTGTCACCGGCTGATTTAACCCAAGAGACAATTTTGCCCTCCGTCATAGTCGAACTTAAGGCGGGCATAAAAACTTCGCGAATCATGGGGAATTTACTTCCGAAACGACAGCCATACAGCGCTGGACAGTACCAGGCAACAGCTTCTAATTCTATCCTGTCGTGATGCCTCCCCGGTATTTTGTGATGCTAAAACACCTAAAGATTCTGATCCCTATTTACGGACTAACCTTTCCATACGCTCGGAAATGACGGCGTAGAATGGGTCATTTCCAGCTAGCCCTAACATTTGCATAATCGTAGGAACCGTAGACGGACGAGAGATCACTTCAGGTGTACTAAACCCAGGTACGGATTGGAAATATTGCTTGACTAGTTCAACTCGTTGAGTCTCAGAACTATCGCGCCAGGCCGAGATTGCTTTTTGATAAAACATGCGATTTGAGAAGCTGACGATCGCAATGCCACCGGGTTTAAGGATGCGATAGATCTCGGCAAATGTTGCTTCAGGATATTGCAGGTATTGAACGGACACGGTGTTCAGAACAGCGTCGAATGACTTGTCTTCAAAGGGCAGACGGTCGTTTTCATTTAGGTTCTGTATAAAGTAGTGGTCAAGGCGAGGATTCTTGGCCAACTCTTCCTCGTTCATGCCATGCCCTTCAACCCAGGCAAAATCCATATCCGTCGGCAGATGAGAAACCCAACTACTCATCATGTCGAAAATACGCATTCCAGGCTTCAGCCGTTCTTGGTATAGGTCTGTTAATTGTTGGATAAAGCCCTCGTCTACGTGGGTAACGAAACGGGGCATTTCATAGAAAAGAGTATCGCTGGTAGTATCGAGCTTGGTTCGCTGACTGGACTGCAACAAAGCTTTCATGAAAGATATATCTGAGGAAACACAATCTTCTTTGATTTTCTCAGATTAAAGAATTTTTGCCATACCAATCTACTGAATAGAACAGTAGCGTCCTAGTAATGCTACTGATATAGTCGTCGTCAGTTCCGTTAGAACAAGATGGTGAGCCATCTAGCTATGGGCTAAGCACTCAGATGCTATTAATGCACAAGCGTAGATGGCTAAATCCACACACATCCAAGCTGGATACACAGCACGTCTATTCTTGAAAGTCTTGAAAGCAAATCTGCGTGTTATGTAGATTTGCTTTCTGCAAGGTATTGAGCAACATAGGCTTTAACAGCATCTGCTGTGATCTGAGACATGGGTCGCCCTTCTCTCTCAACGGCAATTTTAAGCAGATCATACGTGTCGCTATAAACACCGATACGATGCCGCTTGTCTTTTTTACGAGGTCGATAAGTGGCTGGATCGTAACCTGCTGAAAACTTCCGTAAAGCATCGAAGCTGAGCCGATCGCAGAAGTCTCCAAAGGTTTCGTTCCCTTGACGCTGATCGCGGAAGAAGACGAACAACGGCTCCAAGAAAGTCTCTAAGTCATTGACGTGAAGGCGTTCAGTAAACGGTTGAGCTAAGCGCGTTTGGTTCGCAGATCCGCCCAACCAAATTTGATAACTTTCGGGTGCACTACCGACAAAACCTAGCTCTGCCATGTAGGGCCGTGCACAGCCATTTGGGCATCCCGTCATACGAATAACGAAATGTTCGTTTTGCAAACCAACTTTGGTCAGCAGCGATCGCACACGGCCCAAAATATCAGGAATAACTCGTTCAGATTCAGTCACCGCTAGCCCACACATGGGCAAGGCCGGACAAGCCATAGCATGACGCACAATCGGATCAATATCTTCTGGTTGTACGATGCCGTGGTTCGTCAGAATACTCTGAATTGTGTCTTTATCCTGGGGTTTAATGTCATAGAGCACAACACTCTGATTAGCGGTGATGCGCATAGGCACCTGAAAGCGCTCGACAATTTGGCGTAGGGCACTTCTCAGCTTCAAAGTACCGTTATCGTAGATGCGTCCGTTGTCTACGTTCACCCCGACAAACCATTTGCCGTCTCCTTGTTCGTACCAACCCAAATAATCTTCAAATTTCCATTCAGGAAGTGATTTGAAGGGCTGTAAAGGTTTGCCGAAATAATGCTCTAGCTGCTGGCGAAACTTCTCAACTCCCCAGTCATGCAGTAAATACTTCATGCGGGCGTGGCGGCGGTTGTAGCGATCGCCATAGTCCCGCTGAGTCGCTACAATTGCCTTGACAACGTCAAATACGTCGTCTTTATCTACATAAGCAATTTCATCAGCGACGCGGGCAAATGTCTCCTCTTTATTATGAGTGCGCCCCATGCCGCCTCCGGCCAAGACGTTGAATCCTTGTAGCTCACCGGACTCATCCGTCATAACGACAAGTGTCACATCCTGAGTGTAAGCATCTACGGAATTATCACGGGGTACAGTTACCGCCATCTTGAACTTACGAGGCATGTAGTGAGTGCCGTAAATGGGTTCTTCACTGTCGTGAATGAGTGTTCCATTACTATTCTGCTGGCGGGCAGCAACCACATCAGGGTGCTCTTCAACCGTAATCGACTTTTCCCCGTCTAGCCAGATTTCATAATACGCTTCCGTCTGCGGACGCAGAAGGTCGGCAATCTTGTCGGCATACTCCCGAGCAATAACGTATTCTGGCTTGTTCTTGAAAGGAGCCGGTGGAGCCATCACATTCCGATTCAGGTCTCCACAAGCGCCTAATGTGGAACCTAAGTTCTTGATGATCGTGGCAATGGTAGCCTGTAAGTTTTGCTTCAGAATGCCGTGCAGCTGAATGCCCTGGCGTGTGGTTGCCCGCAGATTGCCATAGCCGTAGCGATCGCTCAAATCGTCCAGCGCTATATAAAGCTGCGGCGGGATAAAACCCCCTGGGTTTCGTGTCCGCAACATCATGCGATAATCCTTCTCCTGTCCCTTGACCCGATTATCGCGATTGTCCTGCTGGTATGAACCGTGAAACTTCAAGATCTGAACTGCATTGTCCGTGAAATGAGTCGTGTCTTCGTGCAGTTCAGTTGCTAAAGGTTCCCGTAGAAAATTACTACGCTCCTTAATTCGTTCCAACTTGGAAACTTTCTTCTCGGGAACAGTTTTCGTTTCGGAAACGGGCTGACTTTGCCGTATCGGAGTCTGAACCATAGGACGTCTTAAAAATTGGAACTCTATATTATGTAAATCGGTGCTGGAGTCACCCTGACACTCTAAAAAGGCCCCTGTAAGAGCTGTCCGAAGTATTCTACGGTAACCCGGTCGGGATTTGGGTGAATAAACTCATAGTAGCACTGGATCCCGCACAGCGATTTCCGATTTTAGATTTGTAATATTTGAAACAAAAATATCCGGATCACGGCATGAGGTCATGATGCCGAACGCTGGAAACAGCTCTTTCACCCCCCAGTACCCAGTAGTGCTGCCAACGGTGAAGTGCTATAACGTGCAGAACAGGAAACGTAACCTTATTGAACGCTTTGCAGGATTGAGAGATTGCATGATCATCACCAAACTGCTGAGAGAAGTCCTTGCAGTAGCACAACGAATTCTGACAGAACTCCTTCGACGGCGACGAAGCTTAATTTTTTGGATTGCCTTTCCAGCCTCCATGCTAGTGATGAATAGTCTAATTCTTCAAGAGCGTGCTCAAATCACCGCAGCAGAAGCTTACCAATGGTCAGCAGCTCCCACATTGGTAGGCGCCGCTCTGTTTTTTAGTTGCTTAGGGGGGAGCATTGCCACCGTTGTTTCAGAACGCGAACAGCAAACGCTCAAACGCCTCTTTCTGTCTCCCCTTAGCGGTGTTTCCTATTTTTTGGGTATTTTTGTTGCCCACTGCTGTATTGGTTTAGGGCAAGCCCTCCTGGTATGGGCGATCGCTCGCAGCGTCGGGGCTAATTTTTCAGGTTCACTCATACTGGCTGGCCTCGTCATTTTGCTGAGCATTGCAGCCTATGTAGGATTGGGATTTATCTTGGGAACTCAATTTGCCCGTCGAACTGAAGATGTTAACGCTCTGACCGCTACGTTTGGAGTTCCTCTGTTGCTGCTAGGAGGCGCGTTTCTGCCTGTAAGCCTCTTCCCAGATACCCTAATCGAGCTAGCACAATACAACCCGATTTATCACATGATTCTGTCTCTCGAAGGCGTAACGACTAACGAAGACGGCATTGGAGAGGTTTTTCCTCATTTGACATTCCTAACTGTCTTCTCAGGTGCGATGGTCCTCTTAGGCTGGTGGGCCTATCGCCAGATGTTGAACAAGGAACGGCATCTCTGAAGCATCTAACAAGTGGAAGAATATTTGAAATATTGCCCTGTTGGTTGTCTAGACAAATTTAAGGGTATGGCTATTTGACATCTCTTCGGATCGCCTGCTGGGGACAAAAATCGAGGAAGACTAATGCCCCTTCTATCGGAACATCTTCGCTTCGAAACGTATCGTACTTATCCGTTCTCCTCGAAATAGTATTGTATTTGTCAATTGTTTTTTACATTTTGTAAGATATTTATGGTCACTTGCGGAGAGTTCCTTCTTCGGAGGGAATGACAGATATAACCTGCTCGTTAATCTGTTTAACAAACCTTTGCAGGTGTTGTTTCTCAAGTTGGATGTTTAGTTATGAACGAATCTACACAGCTCACCCTAGAACAGCAGTTCAGCTTGCGCTCTTTTGAGACTCAAGTGAACAAAATGAGCCGAGAGCAAGCTCAGGAGTTTCTAGTCAAGCTCTATGAGCAGATGATGATGCGCGAAACGATGTACAAGCATTTTCTCAAGCATGAGTGGGGGATTGATTCCTCAGCTGCTTAAGCTGATGTTCTGATGCGTCTTCCGTGAAGGAGCGACCTCCTTCTCTCGCTGAGTTCTTCAAGGAATTGAGCTGGGGATGTTGGGGCGTTACCCTTTCGTCTTTCACCAGAGGTATCGATTTGACCGATTCCAGAGCGCAGCTTAATGATTGGACAATTTCGATGTCAATGAAGAAAATTGGACGTCTCTGCCTCATTGAGTTAAAGTCCCTCTGCTAAAGAGAATCATTTATTAATCTAGCTTTCGTAGAAAATATAAACCTTTAAAGCAAAAGTTATCTCATACCTGCATACAGCTTGCCCACGCCATTGCCACCTTGGAAAGATATTGCAGTCCGTCTAGGGTGGATTGCTGGAGAAGCCTAAATGCATCATTATGGGGACGCAGAGCTTCGGGGAATGCCTAACCGTTATGTTTCAGCGAGTTCTTATCAGCACTGACTTCAAAGATGGCTTGTATCGATTAGGATGTGTCGTTCCCAGTTTGGTGCAAGCAGGTGTTACAGAAGCCACATTTTTTCACAACGTGGCCGTGCAGACAGATCGCAGCGTTCCAAAAGTTGATGAAGACGGGATGAAAGCAGCCCGCAAGCGATTTGAAGAGAGTATCCAAACGGTACCTGAAGGTGTCACGGTGGATATTCATGTGACGTGCGGTCGTCCTAGTGACAACATCATCAAGCAGGTCGAGAGTTCTAAATGTGAAGTCCTTTTCTTGGGAACGCCTACCCGCAGTGCGCTCTCTGAAAAGCTATTTGGCAGTACAACCGCCAAGCTGATAGAACGCACCTCCGTTCCCATGATTATTTTGCGGCCACAACTTATTTCGACTTACACGACAGACGAGCTGTCGCTTCGCTGTCGTAACCTAATGCACAATTTGCTCATCCCCTATGACGGAACCAAGGGATCTTCAGAGTTTCTAGACACTCTGAAAACACAGATTGCTAAAAATCCTCCCCCTGAAAATCATAAATACTGGTTGCTGTGGGTTATTGATGAAAACATTCGTCGTGAACTACGAGGGGACAACCCGCTTCAGGAGGCTCAAGCAAGACTACAGCAAGCAGCTAATACCTTGAGAGAGCTGAATGTCACGGTTGAAACTGTAGTTAAAGAGGGAGATCCCTTCGAAGAAATTATGAATGCCGCTGACTATTATGATATTGGCGCGATCGCGACCTCATCGCGCGGCATTGGCGGCTTCTTGCGCTGGTCAGTACCCAGTCTAACTCGCGAGATTTTGCGGCAGAGCTGGCATCCAGTCCTTTACTTCCCTAAAGGCTAAAGGGCTTCCAATGCTTCTCTATTCGGTATCTAGGTAAAGCGATTCTAGCTGCTGCGAGATTTTCTCCTTCATATTGTTGTTCAGCTCGTCTTTCAACATTCTCTTGCTGATGTTGGGACTGCCTACAGAGGGCCGACTACGAGCTGTCATGACCCACCCTTGCAACATTTTGCGTTGAGGGTCAGCAATATTGCAGGCGACAACATGAGCACATTTTTGGGGTTCTTTTGTCGAAAAGAATAGGACCTTGTAAGAACCGTATTTTCCAAGCTGAAAGGCAATCTCTTGCCCTGAATGCGTCTTTAAATCTAGATAACAGGGCAGCCATCGAGTCCCGTTTTTGGGATTGTAGAGGACGGTTAACCACAGCACCATTGGATGGGGCGTCATCGTACAGATGAACGTGTTGTAGCGAGTCCCTCGTAAACGCTTGGCAATTTCGACCGGGGGCATCATGACCCAAAGAGTCGTGATTGGTGCATGGCTGGTTTGCAGAATGTGAGGAAAAACAATCTCAGCAATGGGTTTATTTTGAGGCCACGACGTCAAACGACAGATGTCAACCCCTGAGGGTTTTGTCGGACTGGGTTTGATAATACTGGACTTTGGACAATCAGGGTGACTGAAGAGCAGGAAAGTGGTAGAGGATTGGAAACTCTAAGCCCTACCACTGATGTCAACCTATCTTGAACCGCTGCGCCAATTTCGCCAAGCGATTTACGAAAGCTTTCCGTATC
>NZ_JAQMUB010000031.1 GCF_028330965.1 Oscillatoria sp. CS-180
AGCGTGGTGAGACGGCAAAAAGTATTGAATGGTAATCACTGGGGATTCCTCCAAGAATCATGTTGGGTTGGAATCCCCGAAGATTCAGTCGCCCTTAGACGAAGCGCTTCGGTGGGGCGACCTAAAATAGGCAAAGCCCGTACGACAGATTGTTCCTGTCTATGGGTTAGGCGCTGGTTTGTGTTACGACCACTTGCCAGTGCCGCCGACCAAATGTTCGGGGAAGCAAGCTGCACGGATGCAGCTATGGTTGCCGATGATAATTCATTTGATCCTCCAGAGCAACCGTACTGTTCGACTGAGCTTGTGGGCAAAGGCTAAATCCTATCCCTCATCACCAACTACCGACACACGACAGATTCATCAATTTCACCTTCCATCAAGTCGTCAAGCTGATGGCGCAGCAGATCATTGATCAGCGAACCGGGCTGGCGATCGTGGGGCCAAGCAAAGGCGTGACGAAACGCTGCGGCCTGACAGGCTTGAAGCTGCTCGAAGCTGATGATGTCCTGCGTCAGCAAGCTTTCATACTCAAAGGGCAAGCGAACGTTGTGCAAGCCTGCGTTATCGGTGCAAATGGCAATATCAACCCCGGCCTCAAAGCAGCGATCGAACACAGGTTTTAGCTCTTTGATTTCGTCTAAGGTGCCCGTCTTGATGTAAGTCGTGGGACACACTTCCAAACACTGGCCTCTAGCCGCAATTTCCTTCAGCAAGTCGGGTCTTTGAAGTGGAATCTGAATGCCGTGTCCGATTCGCATCAAATAGGGCAGCAGCTCTGGATAGCAGCCGTCCTTAGTTTCAAACAAATGGCCTGTGGTGCTCAGTCCTAAGCTTCTGGCACGGGAATACAGCGCCGCAAATTCGTCGAGGCGATCGCCATACTGTGCGTCTCCTCCAGCAATATCTACAGCACAGACATAGTGACGATACTGACCAGCCAAGTCGACGATCGCCCGATTAACTTCATAGGGCAAGCGTGAATGCATACAGAGAATCTGGCGCGTGACCACAGGATACTCTGTTTGCTGGCTAGCCTGTCCCACCACCTCAATAATGTCTGCCATCTTGTCGATCCGTTCATGCTGAGGCAGATGCTCCGGCGTCCTTAAATAAGGGGTATAGCGAAGTTCAAGGTAAGCCAAATTCTCAAAAATATAGGCTCCACGAATGAGCCGATAGATAAAGTAAGGCAGTGCCTCGTGGGTTTGCACACTTTCAACTAAGGTGTGCAGTTCCAGATACTCCGCCAGTGTGTTACGGGGGCGGGTGTAAAAATCCTCGAATTCTAGATAACCTGCAAAGCGATCAGCGACATCAGGCCGATTACGCTGGAAATAACGCCACAAAATCCTAGGGACAACAGACCCACCTAAGTGACGGTGAAGCTCAGCATAAAGACTCATGAAAACCCCTTGGCGATGGAACGAACAGCCTCCAAGATATAAAGTTTTGCAAAACAACTCGGAAGTTATCTACTGTTCTACCGCAAAAAATGTCGAAAGAAGTATATGATGAAAAATTTTATTTTTCGTTCATTGTGCACCTAATAACAGCAATCACTCCGTTGAGGTAGAAGAGAAGCGTTGTGGAAGGTATCCCAAAGTTGTTTATTCAACGCTTGACAAGGTTACAAAAACCCGGAGATAATGGTCATTTGTGTGATTAGAAGACCTTAAGAAATTGGCTAACGTCGTTGTGATTGGTGCCCAATGGGGCGACGAGGGAAAAGGAAAGGTAACTGATTTATTAAGTCGGTCGGCCCATGTGGTTGTTCGGTACCAAGGCGGCGTTAACGCAGGCCACACCGTTGTAGTGCAGGGGCAAACGTTCAAGCTGCATCTGATTCCTTCCGGTATTCTCTATCCCGAAACAGAATGTGTCATCGGAAACGGGACTGTTATTGATCCCAGAGAGATTATTAAAGAGTTGGATATGTTGGAGGGGTTAGGGATTTCAACCGAGAATCTTTACATCTCCAATTCTGCTCATGTGACGATGCCGTATCACCGCTTGCTCGATCAAGCCTCTGAAGAGCGGCGAGGCAGCAAGAAAATTGGTACGACTCGTCGAGGAATTGGACCAACCTACGCGGATAAATCTGAGCGCGTTGGTATCCGCATGGTGGACCTAGTTGAGATGGATGGTCTTGAGGAGCAGCTCGAATGGACCATTCAATACAAGAATTTTGTTTTGGAGAAGCTTTACGGTTTAGAACCGTTAGATCCCAAGGCGGTTATTGAGGAATACAAAGCCTATGCTGAGCGTCTAAAGCCTCACATTATTGATACGTCGCTACTGATTGATCGCGCCATTCGGCAACGCAAAAATATCCTCTTCGAAGGCGCGCAGGGAACGCTATTAGATTTGGATCACGGCACCTATCCTTATGTCACCTCCTCTAATCCTGTAGCGGGGGGGGCCTGTATTGGTTCCGGGGTTGGACCCACGATGATCGATCGCGTGATTGGTGTCGCAAAAGCTTATACCACTCGTGTGGGCGAAGGACCTTTCCCCACAGAATTAGTGGGTGGTTTAGGCGACAAGCTCTGTGAACTGGGTGCCGAGTTTGGTACGACCACAGGGCGACGACGGCGGTGCGGCTGGTTCGATGCTGTCATCGGTCGTTATGCCGTGCGAATCAATGGCATTGATTGTGTTGCCATTACCAAACTGGATGTGTTGGACGCACTGGATGAAATCAAGGTTTGTACGGCCTACAAAGTGAACGGGGAAACCTGCCGCGATCTCCCTAGCAGTGCTCGCTTGTTTGCACAGTGCGAACCGATATACACTACATTCCCGGGTTGGAAGACATCCACAGCGGAATGTCGGTCTTTGGAAGATTTGCCGCCCCAAGCGCTGACCTATCTGAAGTTTTTGGCTGAGTTAATGGAAGTCCCGATCGCGATCGTGTCGCTAGGGGCTAGTCGTGACCAAACCATCATTGTGGAAGATCCCATCCACGGTCCGAAAAGAGCGTTGCTGTATGAAAACGGTAGCACCTCTCAAGTTGCCTGATTGTTAGATTGTTTGTTTGCCCAATAGATCATTCTGAGTTGTAAGTAAGTCCTATGGAACTGTCGATTGAATGCAGTAAGCGCCAAGATGGTGCCAACCCCAGAGCATTGCGCCGAGAGGGATTAGTCCCTGCTGTTTTGTACGGCCACGATGGTGCTAACTCTGTTTCCTTGCTTGTGAATGAGCGAGAAGCCCAGAAGCTAGTGAGACAGGCTTCGGTCAATAACTCGTTAATTACAGTCAAGGTTCCTGACATGCCTTGGAGCGGTCAGGCGCTATTGCGCGAGGTCCAAACGCATCCCTGGAAAGGCAATCTCTATCATTTGAGTTTCTTTTCTATCGCCAGTCAGTCCAGTGTGCAAGTGGAGGTGCCCCTCCACTTCACAGGAACTGCGAAAGGCGTTAGGGACGAAGGGGGTGTCCTCGACATTATCGTGTCTCAGCTAGGGATTCAATGTGCACCTGGTGCTATTCCAGAAACTGTGGACGTTGATGTTTCTGACCTAGCAGTTGGAGACAACCTGCATATTAGTGACCTCAAGCTACCTAAAGGGGTAGAAGCGATTTCTGATACTGATAAAACAGTGGTGATGATAGCTGCTCCTAGAACGGTTGCTTCTGAAGAAGCTGAAGAAGCGGTTGTTGAAGTTATTCCAACGCTTGAGGCATAAGTCGTCTTTCCCATAGGTCCTAATCGGGTTGCCTCTAGGAGTTGTCACATTCAAATAACGTCTCCCAAACACAATAGGGGTGTGGTACTGCCGCACCCCTATGATGTATGAGTATTGCTCTAACCTTTAAAGAAAGTTTGCTATGGCTGATGTCTCGCTTCCTCCTCTGATTCAACACATGCTTCAGCCGGAGTTTTATCCTCATCCGGTGATAGAACCTATCCGCCTCATGCAAACTCACGTTTCCTACGTCACGCTGACTGGAGATTATGCTTACAAGGTCAAAAAGCCGGTTGATTTTGGGTTTCTTGATTATTCAACCTTGGAACGACGCCAACATTTTTGTGAAGAAGAACTGAGACTCAATCAGCGAGCAGCGGCGTCCATCTATCTAGAGGTGTTGGCGATCGCCCAGTCCGATAAAGGTTATAGCTTGGGCACCGAAGACACTGTGGTGGAATACACCATCAAAATGCGGCAGTTTCCCCAATCGGCCCTTCTAAGCCAAATGTTTGAGCAGGGCGACCTGACAGAAGCGCTATTGCGACAGCTCGCTGAAGTCATCGCTCAGTTTCACCAAACGGCCAAAACCAACGACTATATTCGTGCTTTTGGCACCGTTGCAAACATTCGCCAGTCGATTGACGAAAACTACGAACAGACTGAAAGTTTCATTGGTGGACCCCAAACTCAACAGCAGTTTCAAGAAACTCAAGCCTATACCGACAGCTTTTTCAGTACCCAGCAGGAACTGCTACAGCAGCGCATTAACCAGGATAGAATTCGGGCCTGCCATGGCGATTCGCACCTCAACAACATTTGCTATTGGCAAGATCAATTACTCCTGTTCGACTGCATTGAATTCAATGAGCCTTTTCGCTTTGTCGATGTCATGTTCGACATCGCCTACATCATCATGGATTTAACCGTTGAAGGCCGCCAAGATTTGGCGGCCACGTTCCTTAGTCACTATGTGGAACACACGGGAGACTGGGAAGGACTCCAAGTACTCCCACTTTATGTGAGTCGTCAATCCTACGTCAGGGCCAAGGTGACTTCTTTCCTATTAGGCGATCCGTCTATCGATGAGGCTGAAAAACAAAGGGCTTCTGCTAAAGCCGCTAAATATTACACACTGGCTTGGTCATACACGCAGCCTCGAACGGGCCGACTGCTCATTATGTCTGGGCTGTCAGGCTCTGGGAAAAGCACTGTTGCCCGTGAACTGAGTCGCAAACTGGGAGCAATTCACATTCGGTCAGATGCGGTTCGGAAGCATCTGGCTGGCATTCCACCTCAACAACGGGGTGACGATAGTCTTTACACCCCAGAAATGATGCAGAAAACTTACGAGCGTTTGATTCGCCTAGGAACCCTACTAGCCCAGCAGGGCTACACCGTCGTGTTGGATGCCAAATTTGACCGTGAGGCAATGCGCCGTTTGGCGATCGCTCAAGCACAGGAACAAGCGATCACTTTTCAGGTTGTTTTCTGCGACGCACCACCAGAGATTTTGAAACAGCGGGTTGAGCAGCGCGAAGGTGATATTGCCGATGCCACGGTGACCGTACTAGAAAAGCAGTCTATGGACCCCTTTACTGATGCAGAGCGCGAGTATGTTATCTCCCTGGATACGACTCAGTCCTTGTCCTCTCAATTGGGGACTATATAGAGGCGTAGTGCTGAGTTGTTGGCCTCCGCTGTGTGCGTTACCCTTGGCACAGATTAAAATTGCTTGGATAACAAGGTTTTTGAAACTTTGGAGAGGTCATTCCTCCTATAAGCTGTGACTGATAAGATCTTTCCCATTGCCCTACGGCTGTGGCTGCTGTTTCTACTAACGTTCTTGGTACTGGGATATACCATTCCAACTAGTATTATTCTGGGGGCGATCGGCGGTTTTGCTGGAGGAACGGTCTCTGCTTGGTGGCAAACTCCTGGCGGTGAGCCTAAGGAAGAAGAATTGGAGCCTACCGCATTGGACAAACTTGCAGACAGATTACGGACGCCTCAGGTACGCACCCGTTTGCCTTTTTTGAAATTGTTCACGCGCCGCGATCGCCGTCACCCTGGGTCTCGTCGCCTGTAGTTGACCCTAATTCATGACCTTCAAAATTCGCGATATTCAGGCGCAAGACAATACGAGGATGGCCGAAATCATTCGGCAAGTACTAACTGAATTTGGTGCCAACCGTCCCGGCTTTGCGTGGACCGATCCTGAAATTGATACCCTATTTCAGGCTTATGGAAAACCGGGTTCTGTCTACTTAATTGCAACGGTCGACGATGCCGTTGTCGGTGGTGGAGGCATCGCTGCGTTTCCGTGCGAGTATCCCCAAATATGTGAACTGCAAAAGATGTATGTTCTACCAGAGTTTCGAGGACGGGGTATTGGCACCTACCTGCTTAAGCAACTCCTCAAAGTCGCTCAAGATCAACACTATCAGGGCTGCTACCTAGAGACATTTGGACCGATGCAGGGAGCTATCCGACTCTACGAGACGTTAGGATTTACCCGCCTATCCCAACCTTTGGGCAATTCAGGTCACTGCGCCTGTGACAGGCCCTATCTGCTTTGGTTTAACCCGCCGAGGGCTTAGGCAAAAGGATGAAGGCAAAACGAAACCTTTAACGTCTCACTAAAGTTTTTTCTCGGTTGATTCAGAACTTTCAACAAAGGCTGTTTTAGCACCAGGGTTAGGATATTCGCCTTCTACATGGGTGTATACGCCATAGCTAGCGAGTCCAAACAGCATCAAACCCATAATGGCTCCACTACTTAAGCAGAGCTTTCTGACCGCTTGAGAAGCTCGGGCCGCGATGGGATAATCACCACGTCGATAAGCAGGTTTGACTTGAGCTGCTAAAACCAATGCGACTACGCCAAACGGAGGAAAGAGTAGAAGCGTTGTGGCAAATGCATCGCGCCAGCGAGACGGTGGACAAGGAGCCTTATCGTAAATGCCGTAGGTTTGGTCCCATTCCGACAATGAAGATTCACCCGCTTTAGCAACTAGACGAAATCGTCTTACTTCCGGGATTTGTAGTTCTACAAGGCGATCGCGCAGCGTATTAGGTAGTTTGAAGTAGTTAATGGGTGTACCGACTGGACGATGAAGCGTTAAAACAAGCAGCGTGCCCTGTTGTTCAGCCGTTAACCAAAAACCATCTGGCAGCAGGTCAGCAAACTGGTCTTGCAGAAAAACGTTTTCGGTTTTCTCCTGCGTTTTTGCCAATAAATGGTGAGCTTCATCAAGTCGCAAGTCGTTACACAATGCAAGTTCCCAATCTTTTACAGCTCCAATGGAATCGCCTAATTCCTGCTTAACCTTGCCCCTGTGAAGATAGGCTTCTGCTAGCAGTGGATTTTTATCAATAGCGACGTCAAAATCAGCTAATGCTGCTTCATATTGCTTCTTTTGAGCAAAAATAAGACCCCGATTGTAGCGCACGTCGGCCTCACCGGGCTGCAAGCTAAGCGCCATTGCCCAATCTTCCAATGCGCCATCCTCATCATCCATTTGATAGCGTACTAAGCCACGATGTCCATAGGCTCGTGCATCTTGAGGATCCAACGCGATCGCCTGATTAAAGTCAGCTAATGCTTCTGCGAAAGCATCCTGCTGGAAGTAAGCGACGCCACGCTTGAGATGAACCTCTTGGGGTTGGGGATGAAACGCTAGCGCTCGTGTTAACGTTTCGATAGCTCCATTTAAGTTGCCCTTCTGTATCAAACTTAGCCCGTGTCTCAGCAAATATTTGCCCTGCTGTTGCTGCACCCAAGATTGCAGTGATCGTGTCATCGCTCTTGCCTCGTTGGACAATTCCATAATGCCCACTACCAAGCTTGACAAACTGATTCCGCAATAACAATACTGTTTCTTGAAAAGCAATAGTTTCTGCTCCTCTAAAGGAACAAAATATACCTTGAGACAGGTCTTAACGCTGCCAATGCAGCCCTATCTTTCGTTTCCTTGCGGCCTTGCAACAATGCTGATTGGCAATATTTCTTGCCCGCGTCATAACAGAAGCTGAAGAATTAGCGTCATAGATGCCATGAATGAGAAAGCAACTGCATTAGCCACTTTTGGAGCAGGCTGTTTTTGGGGCACCGAGGCTGCTTTTCGTCGGTTATCAGGCGTTGTTGAAACCTCTGTCGGATACATGGGTGGCCATTTCGAAAATCCTTGCTATCTAGATGTGCTTTCTCGAATTACGGGTCATGCAGAGGTTGCCCAAGTGTGCTTTGTGCCAGAAGAAATCAGCTATCAAACCCTGCTTGACGTGTTCTGGACAATCCATGATCCCACTAGCTTGAATCGTCAGGGTGCAGACCGGGGGGACCAATATCGCTCCGTTATTTTCTATCACTCATCAGAGCAGCAGACGATCGCTCAGCGCTCCAAAACCGAACTAGACAGATCGGGGAGGTACGACAAAGCGATCGCAACTCAAATTGAGCCCGCAAGTCCTTATTGGCTAGCGTCCGAGGAGCATCAGCAGTATTTTGAAAAACAGGCCCTCAAGCAAGCAGCCTCTCCCCATTAAATTTGGGACACTCTTTTGCTGTCCCCTATTCCTTCTCACCAGCCGGTACAAACCGCTTCCGCAGCGAGCTGGCCCGCCGCTTAGCCGTTTCATTCTCAGGCTCGTGGTTAAGCGCTGTCTCATAAGATTCAAGGGCCTGAGCAGTCAGTTGTTTACGCTCATAGCTATGGCCCAAATTATTCCAGGCCGTCACGTAGCCCGGTGCGATGTCTAGCGCCTCTTTATATTGGCGAATCGCCAGGTCGTATTGCTCTTGGGCAAAATATGAAAATCCCAGCGCATTGTAGATGAGAGCTGCCTTATCGGAATCTTCTTCTTCCAACAGCTTGAGTGCCTGCTTAAGATGAAGCACTGCTTGAGAGTAAAGCTTTTTGTCCAACATTAAACTACCCAACTCGTAATATTCCTGGGCAGTTCCCGTTTCTTGACTCAACTTATTCTGCAGGCGATTAAGGTTGCCCTCAACCCGTCGAGTCTTAAAGACCTGACGAATGACCAACACCGTAGCGACACTTAGCAGGACGACGAGCGTCACTAGATAGATCAACAGCAGATTGGTATCTTCCATATCACCGCTTTCAAAAACTCAGCTTTAACGTTTAGTTCTATATGGACTATCCTGACACGTCGGCATCCATCCTCATTCAGCCGTCCTTCCTCACCCTATCACTGTCATACCTCTGCACTTGTACATTTTCTCTAAGGTAATCCCCAATAAGTCGCTCGCTCTTCTAACCAACCCTCTTCGTGCCACTGCTCTAAGGTCATGTTGATGAACCGTCGGAGTTCCCCATACTGGTTCCCTTTGGGCAGAGTGATGGCAAGCGGCTCAGCGGTCAGGATGCTGGGCAGCAATCTGTATTCTGGATACTCTTGAACCCAGCCTGCGAGAACAGTGACATCCCCTGCGATCGCGCTTACCTGCCCTGCTTCAGCCGCTTCATAGGCCGCTTTATAGGAAGGAAAGCCAACCAAGTCAGCCAGCGGCAGGGTGTAATCAACATGGGTTACCGCATCGGATCCTTCAATTAAGGCGATCGTTTCCTGCCTCAGATCTGTAATGTCTTGAATGTCAGGGGACGGGGTGACAAATGCCGTGCCGTCAAGATAGTAAGGCGTGCTGAAAGTGACAATACGCTGTCGCATGGCAGTAATCGAGATGCCTGCGATCGCAATATCCGCTTCGTCGTTCAGCACAGCAGGAATGCGGTCCTGATTAGAAACTGGATAGAACTGCACGGCTGAGGCGTCATCAAACAGGGTTTCAGCAAGCCTTGAGGCAATATCAATTTCAAAGCCAACCAAATCACCGTCCTCATCAATGAAACCTAAAGGACGCCAGTTATCCTTTACTGCTACAACCAGATAGCCTCGCTCTTGAATAGTTTCTAAGTCAGCAGAAACAACAACTGGGGACGCAACTAAATGCATCCCCAGTAAAACGCCGCAGCCAAGTAATGAAAAACGCATGTGGTTTGCTGGCAGGTCAACCCCAAAAGTTTATGCCTTACTGGCAATTTCGACCACTTTGCTAAATCCTTCTGGATCGAGGACGGCCATCTGAGCCAGCATCTTACGGTTGATCTCAACGTTTGCCTTTTTCAGCTGACCAATCAGCTGACTGTAGCTCATGCCCTGCTGACGAGCAGCAGCGTTGATACGAGTAATCCATAACCGTCGAAAATCGCGTTTACGACGACGGCGATCGCGATAGGCATATCGCAATGCCTTCATAACCTGCTGATTAGCTGTCCGAAAAAGCTTCGAATGAGACCCTCGGAAGCCCTTCGCCAGCTTTAAGACCTTTTTGCGGCGCTTGCGGGCGACATTACCGCGCTTAACCCGTGCCATTGTTGTTTAACCTTTGTAATTACTACTTTACGCTGTGTCCAAATGTCGTGGAGAACGCCAGACTAGGCGCCAATTCTCCTGCTAAGCCTCTAGGAATAAGGAAGCATCAGCTCAACATTGGGAGCATCGACCTCAGCGACAACCACTTTCTGGCCCAAACGAACTTTACGTTTGGTCTTCTTCTTCTCTAGCAGGTGATTTCGGAAAGCTTTACGGCGCATAAACTTGCCACTACCAGTGCGCTTGAAGCGTTTAGCAGCCGCTCGACGGGTTTTTAGCTTCGGCATAACGACGTTTTCTTGTTTTCGACACAGTCTTGTATCTTATACTGAACATCTCTATATGCACAAGCCCCAACTGGAGTCTTCAATCCAATAAATTATTGATTTTTGCGCAAGTTTTTGGGTCGCAAGCTAAAGTGGTACTGAGTATGGGTTGATAGCTTGGTATAAGCTGATTGCAGAGGTGCGATCGCGATTTGAAAGGAGCACTTTCCTGTAAAAGCATTCTATAGTTGTCGCCAGTTCCATTGGAACTAGATGACTAAAGCTAAACCAACTTAAAGTTAACGGTCAGACCAATTTTTGGGGGTCGGCCTAGATGTGATAGAAACGCGGAGTAGATTTGATGCAAAGCCCAATGGCACCCACTCCAATTCGTTCTTTAGAAGATGCGCTAGAGCGATGTCAAAATTTGGGCATGCGTCTCAGTCGCCAACGCCGCTACATTCTGGAATTACTTTGGAACGCTAAAGAGCATCTTTCAGCTCGTGAGATTTACGACCGTCTTAGCCGTCAAGGTTGTGACATTGGTCATACATCGGTGTATCAAAATCTTGAGGCGCTCTCCGAGCAGGGTATTATCGAGTGTGTTGAGCGATCAGATGGCCGATTGTATGGTCATATCAGCGATGCTCACAGCCATGTGAACTGCGTTGACACGCAGCAGATCATTGATATTCATGTGGAACTGCCCGAAGCTCTGATCCAACAGGTCGAGGCCCAAACGGGGACTAAAATTACTGAGTACCGCGTTGACTTCTTTGGCGTACGCCAGTCAGAGCAGTCTTAAGTCCTGTTTAGCCAAAGGCCCGTTTGATTAGGGCAGCAGAGAAGAGGAGATGTTGTAGTCGTGTTTGCGTAGAGGCTTCTTTCATGACCGAGATTCGCATCATTATTGTTGAAGACCATGATCTAACTCGCATGGGTCTCAAAGCTGCTCTCCAGCAACAGCCTCAGATCTCGGTTGTGGGCGAAGCAGCGAACGGGAAACAAGGACTAGCGCTGCTACAGCAGCTTCAACCGGATGTCGCCATCGTGGACATTGGGCTTCCAGATATTGATGGTATCGAGGTGACACGGCAGTTCAAGCAGGCAGAAGGCGAGGAAGCTCCAGCGGCAACTCGAATTTTGATGCTGACCATGCATGATACTGAAGAGTCCGTGATGGCATCGTTTGCGGCAGGCGCTGATTCCTATAGCGTCAAAGATGTAGACATCCAACAGCTAGTTGAGGCCATTCGCTTGACCCACGAGGGTCAGGTATGGATCGATCCAGCGATCGCTCGCATTGTTCTCAACCAGGCAAAGCGCATTACGCCATCTACTGCTATCGCAGGTACTGAGGATGGCTACGCCCAAGTTTTAGAAATGTCGCCCTTGACGGAGCGAGAATTAGAGGTTTTGGAGCTCATTGTGGCGGGCTATAGTAATGCTCAGATTGCGGAAGAGCTTTACATCACTGTAGGAACAGTTAAAACTCACGTTTGCAACATTCTAAATAAACTTAGTGCGAGCGATCGCACCCAAGCCGCTGTTCGTGCTCTTCGCACAGGCCTTGTTCAGTAGGCTCTAACCAAAATAGTTTTGCAGGTTGTTAAGCACGACTTTCCAAGCAAAGCTCTTCAGCGCTCCTCAATTAACCTTTTTCCTGATTATCTACCCCTACTATCCACAGTTACAAATCACTCGTTTGTCACGTAACACTTATCAGCCAGTGTTTCCAGGATTTTTCTCTCGCCACAGATCTTCCCCTCGAAGGATGTGTAATTGGTGAGGATCCTAGATGCTAGATGAACATCCGTAAAGTCCTCATGCATCCTATGCGAAACACTAAATCTTCTGACGCTGTTTATTCTTACCTCAAATCCATTGGTCGCGTTCCCCTTTTGACTCACGAACAAGAGATCAAGTTGGGCAAGCGAGTGAAAGAACTTATGCCTCTTGAAGCTGTTCAGGCGGAACTGGTTGAGGCGTTAGATCGTGAGCCATCTATGGAAGAGTGGGCGGACCGAGCAGATGTTGATGTACAAACGCTGAAGAGGATTGTCCGTTCAGGCAATGCTGCTAAGCGCAAAATGATTGAGGCCAACTTGCGTCTGGTGGTCTCGATCGCCAAGAAGTACACAGACCGAAACTTAGACCTGTTAGATCTGATTCAGGAAGGTTCCATTGGTCTGAACCGAGCGGTTGAGAAGTTTGATCCCGCCAAAGGCTATCGCTTCAGTACTTATGCCTATTGGTGGATTCGTCAAGCCATGACGAGGGCGATCGCTGAGAAAAGTCGCGTTGTTCGCCTTCCCATCCACATCACAGAGACCCTCAACAAAATCAAAAAGACGCAGCGTCAACTCACTCAAAAGTTAGGACGTACGGCCTCAGTTGAAGAAGTTGCTGAGCACCTAGATCTTACGCCCAAACGGGTTAGAGATTGCCTGCGCCACGCTCGTCGTCCCCTCTCGTTAGAAATTCGGGTAGGTGACAATCAGGATACTGAGCTGGCTGACCTGCTGGAGTCCGACGAAGATTCACCCGAGGACTTCGCTGCTCAGCGAGCATTAAAAAGCGACCTGAACGATTTAATTGCCTCCCTTACACCCCAGCAGCAAGAAGTCTTATCTCTAAGATATGGGTTACGGGATGGTAATCCTCTGTCCTTAGAGAAAGTAGGCCGACGGTTAAATATCAGTCGCGAACGGGTTCGGCAACTTCAAAAGCAGGCTGTCAGCAAGCTGAGACAGCATCGCAGCGAGCTAAGAGATTACTTAGCAGCTGTCTAAGTCCTAATCGAGTTGCGATCGCTGCTCGCACCCAAGGGAAACACCTATTAAGCTAAATGGGAAAGTTTTCTTCTGAGTGGAAATGTTGTCGCAGATTAAGTCATCGGTTCGGTTGTTGTTAGTTAGCCTTGCTAGCCTGGTTTTGTTAAGCTGCCAGGCAAACGGCATTATCAATGGCAGCAATCTTGGCGGCAGCGTTTATCAACAGCGACAGCCGAGTCATGATGGCATCGGCAAAATTTACTTGGGTCGTGAGATTGCTCAAGTTATGGGACATGAGGGTGCGTATTGGCTGGAGCGTCCAAGCCGAGAGCTTCAGGAACATCCGCAGTCAGTTGTAGACCTGCTGACGCTCGATCCGACGGATGTCGTTGCGGATATTGGCGCGGGTACTGGATACATGACCGTCAGGTTGGCGGAGCAGGTACCTAACGGCAAAGTTTTTGCGGTAGACGTTCAGCCCGAGATGCTAGCTTTGCTCAATCAGCGTCTTCAAGAACAGGGAATTACCGTCATTCAGCCTGTTCAAGGCGACACTGATGACCCAAATTTGCCGTCTGAGAGCGTTGATTTAGCCTTGATGGTGGATGCTTATCATGAGTTTGAGTATCCCCACGAAATGATGACGCATCTGAAAGAGGCTATTAAACCAGGTGGGCAAGTCGTTCTTGCAGAGTACCGAGCCGAGAATCCCCTGATCTTGATCAAACGCTTACATAAGATGAGTGAAAAGCAGGTGAAGCGTGAGTTGCAGGCGGTCGGCTTTAAGTGGCTCAAAACAGACGAGACTTTGCCGCAGCAGCACCTACTCTTTTTTGAAAAGCCTGCCTAAGTTCAGTATTTCTCCCATGAAATGAGAAGATAGGACATGGCGATCGCACCTCTTTCAGAAGACCTATGCTAAAACGTTTTGCTACTGCATTCCTCATCCTGACTGCTCTTGTTCTTCAGAGTTGTGTAGGGGCAGGCGTTGGATTGCAGCCCTATACGGACAGCTACGACGGATACCGCTTCCTCTATCCCACAGGGTGGACTGAGGTCAAAGTGATGGGCAATACTGATGTCGTTTTTCATGACATTGTGAATGAGACTGAAAACATTAGCGTGGTTATTAGTGACGTGCCGGAAGGACAAACACTAACAGATCTAGGAACCCCGACTGAGGTAGGCTACAAACTCTCCAAAAGCATCAATGCGATGACTGGCGATGATCGAGATGTTGAGCTAGCTAATGCGATTGAAATTGAGCGAGACGGTCAGCCATACTACATTCTGGAATACATTGCCGATCTCCCCTCTGGTGTGCGCCATAACTTGGCTAGCGTAGTGGTCCGGCGCGACAAACTCTTTACCTTTAACGCCTCGACAGAAGAAGCGCGCTGGGATAAGGTCAAGGATTTGATGAAACAAGCGGTTGCTTCCTTCTCGGTTGACTGATGCAGCTTCCAGAACTCCAGTTCGTTCTCGCGTCTGCTTCCATTGCCCGCCGTAAGCTTTTAACGGATGCGGGCATTTCGGTCTATGTTTGTCCCAGTAATTTTGACGAGGATCAGATACAGCTTGCTGATCCGGCAGCGTTAGTCACTGCTCTCGCGAAATCCAAAGCAGAGGCTGTTGCTCCCCAGTTCAGCAATGCCTTAGTGCTTGGATGCGATTCGGTTCTCGCTTTTCAAGGCAAGATTTACGGCAAACCTGAGACACCGGATGATGCAATTGCTCGCTGGCATCAAATGCGTGGCAATATCGGTGAACTCTATACGGGTCACGCTCTGATTGATACTCTACGTCAGCAAGCCGTCGTACGGTGTCGAATGACTGAGGTGTTTTTTGCTCAGGCCAGCGATCGCCAAATTGAGGACTACGTTGCGACAGGCGAGCCTTTGCGGTGCGCGGGTGCCTTCGCGATCGACGGGCGAGGCAGCGTCTTTATTGAAAAGCTAAACGGTTGCCACACCAATGTCATTGGTCTAAGTATGCCGCTCCTCCGTCAGCTTATTCATGAATTGGGCTATGACATCACTGACTTTTGGTCAGTCGCCCCGTAGACACTCCACCGAAGAATAGTGGGAACTTTGCGAATGACAAACCTGCCCGCTTATCTGCCTTAGTTTTGCAGGGCTTTGCCCTTCCTGGAGGGTATTTTGAATTCCGCTAGCGTTACTAGTCAAAGTCTTCACCCCAGTCCTCTCGCTCCTTCAAATCTGCATCCACCAGGGTTTGCCGGAGGCTGGCCCAATCGACGGCTGAAGTAGCTTTGTCCGACAGAAGACGACCTTGTTCTACGTAAAGGATGCGATCGCAAAATTCTTTGACTAGGTCAATCTGGTGGTTGCTCATTATCACTGTCATGCCTTGCTCTTGAATACGGGACTTAATCATCGACAGGATGCGGGATGCCGATCCTAAATCCAGAGCTGACGTTGGTTCATCCATCAGCAATAAGGCTGGACGAGTGACCAGGGCACGAGCGATCGCGACTTGCTGCTGTTGCCCTCCTGATAGCTCAAGCTCCGTTTTCTCTAGCCATTCTGTCGGTATCCGCAGCATATCAATACACTCAGCAACTCTACGGTTTCGCTCTGCAACTGGCAATTTCTGTAGCACCAGTGGATAGTGCAGCGCCTCCATTGCTGTCATCCCCAATAGGCGAACGTCCTGGTTCAACAGCATGGCCTGGCGGCGAAGTTCATAGACCGCGATCGCTTCTATCGGCTGTCCCTGAAAGCGAATCACCCCAGACGACGGGCTTTGAAGACGATTCAACAGCCTTAGCAAGGATGATTTGCCAGCTCCAGAGGGACCTAATAGAGCGACTAACTCACCCGAGCCAACGCTCAATGAAATTGAATCTAGGATAAGGTGATTGCCGGTAGTGGCTTTTAAGGAGACGTTATCGAGTTCCAGTAGTGTACTCAAAGGTCTAGCTCATCCCTGAAAAATGAGCGGCAGTCCAGAGGGTCCAGGCATCTACTAGCAACAAAAGGACGCTAAATCCAAGCAGGATGATGTACATCCAGGGCTGAGCTAGTGGCTTCACGTCCTGAGTATCCAGTTGAGTGTACGCTTCAACATAGCGCAAGAGCTCCGCAAACCCAGCAATTCTCATCGGCAGCAGATAGGCTTGCTGGTGGCGATCGCTAGTGAAGTAATAGACCAGTCCACCTTGGCCCGTTGTGCGCGGTTTCAACGCTCGGATATCTCGCCAATCTAACTGCCACTTACGGCGTAGTAGCCACCCAATCCATTGGGGATATCGCACTTCAATCCCTGTTTGATCAACACGGACTTGCTCGCTTAATCCCCCATAGAGCAGAGCACTACCGATTAAGATCCCTGTCCGAAGCATCCAAGCAGGCACTGGAGCACTGGTAACCGTCGCTAATGTTGGCAGCGGCAGCGTTAGAGCAATGTAAAGCGTCAACAGCGTTAGCCGAATCAGAGGAGAAATACTAAACGTTTTTGGGGGCAAATTCTGCTGGCTTGATTCGGCTACAGATGAAGGCTGAGTAAGACGATTGTCGGACATAACAGTGGATAGTGAAGACAGTTCGGCTGGGTCGAAGTTCAATACCGAAATAGTACGACTTTTAAGCGCTAGCAAGGTAGTGAACACAGTTCAAATCAGTGCTTTTGAGCAGCGCGGCAGTCACTGATTACTTCGCAAATTGAATCTGAGCGTTCCTGAAGGAAGAGCCAATCACAGCGCTTTCAGTTTAAAGTTTTTGTATGCTTCATGACTGTGATATCGGGATTCCTAGCAGCAACGGCTAAGCTGACGAAGGAACTTTGGCAATAGTTTGGGCCTCTCCTATTGACTATTCCGAGTTTTTAGGGAGCGTAATAGCTTAGTTACTCGGGAACTCTTTGCTAAGCACTTGAGACTGATTGTTAAGCAATGTACTTTTAAGACTAAGGTTGGAGGATTTTCTCGTGCCTAAAATGCAGGAACTTGTTGAACCTAAAGCGAATCTGGCATTGCAGTCTGTCTCTGCGCCAGAAACAGCATCTGAAACGGAATTGCGCCCTTGGGGATCTTTCACCATCCTGGAGGAAGGCAAGGGCTACAAAATCAAGCGTATTGAGGTGAAGCCAGGACATCGCTTGAGCTTGCAGATGCATCATCATCGCAGCGAACACTGGATTGTCGTTTCTGGAACAGCCAAAGTCACCTGTGGCGATAAAGAGACGTTGCTGTCCACTAATCAATCAACGTACGTCCCCCCCTGCACCTCTCACCGGCTAGAAAATTCTGGTGTGATTCCTCTTATTTTGATTGAGGTTCAAAACGGTGAGTATCTTGGGGAAGACGATATTGTTCGTTTCCAGGATGATTACGCACGGACCAGCAAAAACTAGAGACTGCTATCAATTCTCTGCCCAATGATGACAAGTCTTGAATTCTGCCTTTTGCTGAGGTCATAGATGAATACAGCAACGCACTCCTGTTGAGGTATTGAAACCTTTAGCACCGCATTGGAGACCTTGCTTCAGGCAGCTGCATTTAGCTTTCTAGGCTAATGCACCTAGTAACGCTGTTCATACATCGTCTTGACCTAATAGAACCAACGACGGCTATACCTCTGATTCTCTATATTGAATCTGAATGCGCTTGCGGTGATAGACCTGTGAGCGCATTTTCATTGATAAAGACCCTATAGCGCCACAGTCTCCAAATCAAAATTCCAAAGTAGGCACGCGGAAATTGCGTCGGCCTTCCGGTATATGAAGATTGGTCAGAGAATTTTTGCAGCGATCACGTCCAAATACTCCTGT
This sequence comes from Oscillatoria sp. CS-180, assembly GCF_028330965.1. GTDB lineage: Bacteria > Cyanobacteriota > Cyanobacteriia > Phormidesmidales > Phormidesmidaceae > Halomicronema. Next base: position 17,923 of record NZ_JAQMUB010000031.1, read on the forward strand.
CTGACCTACGCTAGAAAGAAGGTTTTCATTGACTGATACTATCTACCCGGTAGAAGAATAGGTCCGCTGTAAAAACCTTCTGATTCAGTGCAAAAAACATCTGTCTGAGCGACCGTGACTGACACTAAAAGCTACAAAGACACCGTTCTCTTACCCAAGACCACATTTGAAATGCGGGCCAACGCTGCTAAGCGGGAGCCTGAAATTCAAAAATTTTGGAAAGAGAACAACTTTTACGAGAAGCTTGCTGAGACAAATCCAGGCGAGCCGTTCGTGCTACATGATGGGCCTCCTTACGCAAATGGCTCGCTGCACATTGGCCATGCACTGAATAAGATTCTGAAAGATATTATCAACAAATACCAGGTTCTTCAGGGACGGAAAGTACGCTACGTTCCAGGTTGGGACTGCCACGGGCTACCCATTGAGCTAAAAGTGCTGCAGAAAATGGATGCTGAAGCCCGTGCTAACCTAACTCCCCTCAAACTGCGATATAAAGCTAGAGCTTTTGCCCTGAAAACAGTTGATGAGCAGCGTGAAAGCTTCAAGCGCTATGGCGTCTGGGGCGACTGGGAGACGCCCTACATGACCCTACAGCCCCAGTATGAGGCAGCTCAAATTAATGTCTTTGGGCAGATGTATCTCAAAGGCTACATCTATCGGGGTCTAAAGTCGGTTCACTGGAGCCCAACATCTCAGACCGCCTTAGCAGAAGCTGAGTTGGAATATCCTGAGGGTCATAAATCTCCCAGTATTTATGCGGCATTTCCAATGGTTAAGGCTGCTGAAGCCGCAGAGTCAACTCTTGCCCCTTATCTATCTGATTTGGGGATTGCAATCTGGACGACAACGCCGTGGACAATCCCAGCCAATATGGCAGTGGCCGTCAATCCAGAATTAACCTATGCCGTTGTGGAAGTTGCAGCAGGGCAGCCCTTTAAATATCTGTTGATTGCCAAGGATTTGCGCGATCGCTTAACTCAAGTTCTAGAAACGGAGTTGACCATTCACGCTGAACTCAAGGGGGCCGATTTAGAAGGCTGTGAATATCGTCATCCCTTGCAAGATCAGTTACCGACTGACAAACGAGGTGAAACCAGTCCCGTTTTGATTGGCGGAGACTATGTCACAACGGAGTCTGGAACTGGGCTAGTTCACACGGCCCCTGGACACGGTCAAGAGGACTTTCAAGTAGGACAGCGCTATGGTCTGGCTGTGCTGTGTCCAGTAGATGAACGCGGCGACATGACTGAGGAAGCCGGGCCTTTTCAGGGCATGAACGTGTTGAAGGACGCCAATCCTGCGGTCATTGAGGCCTTAGAACAAGCCGGTTCTCTGCTAAAGCAGGAACTCTACGAGCACAAATATCCTTACGACTGGCGAACCAAAAAACCGACCATTTTCCGAGCCACCGAACAGTGGTTTGCGTCCGTAGAAGGCTTCCGGGAAGAAGCCCTGAAGGCCATTCAAAATGTGACATGGATTCCCGCTCAAGGTGAAAACCGGATCACGCCGATGGTAGGCGATCGCTCAGACTGGTGTATTTCTCGTCAGCGGACTTGGGGTGTGCCGATTCCCGTTTTTTATGATGAGGCGACTAACGAACCGCTCATCACCGAAGAAACACTGGCACACATTCAAGGGATTTTTGCCGAGAAAGGATCTGATGCTTGGTGGGAGCTGCCTGTAGAGGAGTTGCTGCCAGAATCCTACCGCAACAACGGTCAGACCTACCGAAAGGGTATGGATACGATGGACGTTTGGTTTGACTCAGGTTCCTCTTGGGCGGCGGTGGCTGATCATCGAGATGGCATGAGCTATCCCGTTGAAATGTATTTGGAAGGTACGGATCAGCATCGAGGCTGGTTTCAATCGAGTTTGCTCACGAGCGTTGCTGTGAACGGCTGTGCGCCTTACCGCCAGGTGCTGACTCACGGATTTACCCTGGACGAGCAGGGACGCAAGATGAGTAAATCGCTAGGGAACGTCGTTGATCCTCGCATTGTGATTGAAGGCGGCAAAAATCAGAAGAAAGAACCGGCCTATGGTGCAGATGTGCTGCGCCTTTGGGTTTCGTCGGTGGATTATTCTTCGGATGTGCCTTTGGGAGGCAATATCCTCAAGCAGATGGCTGATGTCTATCGCAAGATCCGCAACACAGCGCGATTTCTGCTCGGTAATCTGCACGACTTTGATCCAGCTAAAGATGCAGTTCCCTACGCTGAACTGCCTGAGTTAGACCGCTATATGCTCCATCGGGTTACTGAAGTGTTCGACGAAGTGACTGATGCCTTTAATACGTATCAATTCTTCCGATTCTTCCAAACCGTGCAAAATTTCTGCGTTGTCGATCTGTCGAACTTCTATCTTGATGCCGCTAAGGATCGCCTCTATATCAGCGACGCTAATTCACTTCGCCGCCGTACCTGTCAGACGGTGTTGGCCATCATTATTGAAAATTTGGCGTCGGCGATCGCACCTGTCCTCTCTCACATGGCAGAAGATATTTGGCAAAACCTGCCCTACACCACGTCCACGCAGTCTGTGTTTGAGTCAGGTTGGGTGAAGCTAGAAAGCGAATGGCGGCAGCCCACTCTCGCTGAGAAGTGGGAGCAGCTTCGCGATGTCCGTCAGGAAGTGAACAAAGTGCTAGAGCAGGCAAGGGCTGAAAAGGCAATCGGGTCCTCTTTGGAGGCCAAGGTGCTGCTATATGTCGCGGATGCTGATCTACGACAGACCCTCAGAGCAATGAACCCAGAGAATAGCATTGCTTCCGACAGCATCCACGTCGATGAACTCCGATACCTATTTCTGGTGTCTCAGGTGGACATTTTGGACACCCCAGATAGGCTGGCTAACGTCAAGTACCGCAGCGAAACCGACCACCTTGGCGTAGGCGTCGTGGACGCAAACGGTGAAAAGTGCGATCGCTGCTGGAACTACTCGACTCATGTCGGGGAATCGCCAGAACATCCCACTATTTGTGAGCGCTGTGTGGAAGCCTTAGCGGGTCGATTCTAGAACAACGAAGCTGGCTGTTCAATTGCCATAGCAGATGGACAGCTGCAGATGGACAGCTGGTGACCGTCTTAGGCGATCGCAAAACTGGCTAGGTCACCGGTATACCCGGTAATCTCAATCACTGCATCGCTAACAGCTTGGAAACCAGCAACTTCATTATTCAGGGCAACGAAAGTCCTTTCCTCGACAGTAAATGTGGCTGCTCCCAAAGCGGGGAACAGATCATTAGTTAAAACAGCTCGAAGACCGGCCTGATGTAGCGCCCGAACAGGACCTAGCTGGAGAAGTTCTTCAGCAGAAACAGCCGAAGGTGCATCGATGATATCTATTCCGATTTCAAGATCCACAATAATGTCGAATCCGCTGAGCAGTGAATGCTCCAACGTACTGTAGAAAAAAGTGTCGCTATTAAGGACGGTCACAGGATCGGGAGGCTGTTCAACGGTGACTCCATCTTCGATGGGTGAAACAACCGGATCGGGAGCTGCTATGGCAGGTTCTTCATCCACAGTGGGGGCGTCAGGAGCGATCGCAGGTGGTTCGATAGGCACAACAATCGGTTCCGGGATGATCAGAGACGATTCGTCATCCGCAACCGGTGCCTCGGCGACGTCAATGGGTACTTCGAGAGGTGTCGGAGGACCTTCCAGTATCAGAGACTCCTCAGCCGCAGGACCTTCGATGGTGACTAGAGAATTCTCCAAAGATGGAGCAGCTTCAGTCGTAGATGCTGAGACAATCGCTGCGCCTTCCGGTGACACAATATTCTCTTTGACCAATTCCTGCTGTAGGGAGTCATCAGCCGGCACATTCGTCGGCTCTACAGGTCGAGCGTCTACTGTCCGTGGCTCCGCAGGCGCTAAGCCTTCAGAATTCTCAACAGGTAGCAACCCTTCGGGTGCACTTTCAGCAGTAGTGCTCTCTGACGATGACGTCGCCGCACCCCCAGAAGCTGTAGGTGCCGACACCAATTCATCATCCGCTGTCTCAAATGGTGCTGCGGGCGGTGCACTGAATTCTCCTGTATCCGGTAGGATATCCGGCACGGTATCTAGCTCATCAACACTATTGGGAGGATCTGCATCGGTTCTCCCATCTGAAATCAATGGCTCGTCTTCGATGATCGATGGTTCGCCCTCAATTTCCTCTGGTTCAGGAATGAAACTTCTGTCCCCTTCCAAACGATCTGACCCAAAGCCGCCCTCAAGAAAATCGTTGCCTTCGCCGCCAATTAAAATATCGTTGCCGAAGCCGCCAATAAAGGTGTCATTGCCTTCGCCACCTGATAAGGAAACACTAAATAAAACACTTGTGGCATCGATGAGATCGCCGAACTGTGAACCGATAAATGCCTCAGTATTGGTGAGTCCAAAAACAGAGGCTGACAACCTAATTGGCTCAATAGCGTCGACGGCATTGATAGTGTCGTTTCCGTCTTCACCATTTAGGGGAAACAGCCGGGTTGGATTGAAGAAATAGACAACTTCGTTGAGGCCGTTGCTGTCAGTCAGGTATAAGACGTCATCTCCGTTTCCACCCAAAACTGTATCGAAACCTGGGCCATCGTAGATAGCGTCATCGCCGTCACCACCATACAGTAGATCATCCCCCTCATTGCCAAATAGGATGTCAGATTCGGGAGTTCCTTGAAGAAACTCGGATTCAATACCACCAATTCTCGTTGCCATGTTCGTGAAATGCCAATCGCTAAATCAACCAATGTCAATCAGGATCCAAACAGCAGCTACCACCCTTTCAGAAGGAGCCTTTGCTCAAGATGTATAAACCTTCAAGGTGAACCTATCCGTACTTCTGTCAGGCTCAGACTCTATCACAATTGTTGCCAGGGCCAATGAGATCCACTTGACCAACCTCTCATCCTTGGAGACTTATTCCTGTAAGCGTAGATGCACAGACAGCAGACCCTACTAACATCAAAGAACGTCTAGATCCAGCTTCTGCACAATCCCTGATTGCTAAACCTATGCGGTTATCAGCGATCGCTGACTTGCTAACACCTTAATCGATCTTCCATGTCCCGCGTCGAAGAAATGAAGTAGTCTTTATGAAGGATTCGTAGGTATTTCACACTAGATTCATGATTTCTTGACATAGCGGATAGAGCTTGCGTCTTTAGAACCGAGCTTCTACGCTTTTGCAGCAGTGCCCGCCATTGTTCACCCCTTTTGTGCTAGTCTATTCGAGCAGTAAAAAAACACCGGGGCGTAGCGCAGCTTGGTAGCGCACCACTTTGGGGTAGTGGGGGTCGTGGGTTCAAATCCCGCCGCTCCGATTGGTTAAAACCTGCTCAATGAGCAGGTTTTGCTGTTTTTATAGAGCGTCGACAGTAGCACTTCAGCACAAACCTGAATGTGTCAAATGTGTTCATTTTGCGTCAACCATACTCAGAAATTGAGATTCGATTGAGATTACACACAGAGTTGAGATCTCAATGAGTAAAGCTAAGAAAGGAACTAAGATTTTTGCTCCCAGATCGACAGTACTTCGGTCGGACAACGGATCTCAATTAGCCAGTCCGGTGCGGCTTGCAAATGCCCTGTTTCGGGTAAGCGAGCTTCAACCACTACAGCAATATCAGGAACTGGCGATAGATTACCCACGTTGCAGCGAAGTTCTTGAATGGCTTCATAGGAACTGTGGGCCGCGTTGATCAGATTAGTCAAATTGCGCTGTAGCCGCGAGTGCTCGACGGTAGGCATAGGTTTTTGAACAGCCCCCTCGGCCAACAACTCCCAAGCCGGACTCGCCTCAATATCTGGGAGTTGCAAAAAACTGCTTTAAGGAAAAAAGAGTAGCGGCTGACATAAGACGAGCTTAGGCAATTTCATTCCCTAGATTGTGGCATGAGCCAAGAGGACTTTTCTCATTGGAGGCTCGCACCTTGTTCTATTCTCGTCCAAGGATGATGTGTTTTCATCCAGATCAAAGAAGCGTTGAACAAATCCCTCTCTTCCGGCAGTGAGTTCATCGATCTGATCTAGCAATGGCTTCCACTGGTCGGTGACTTCGGTGTCTTTGATTAGCTAGTTCTCATACGTGAAATACATGAAAGCACCCATTAGTTCTGTCAAAAACTGTTCGTAAGTCATTTTTTGTGCGTATGAATTTGTGGGATAGAGCAACTACTCGGACTAAAACACAGGGTTTCCGGTAGTTTAATTTCCTAGCAGGAAAATGGAATTCGTTCGTACTTTCTATGTTGCACCCCTTGACCCTAGAGTCGACTAGAGATTTCAAGATGGAGATATCACTCATTAAAAAGGGTTGTGATGAAACTCGATTTGTACGTTTCTGACCTTGCCTGCTCTGCCTACATTGAAACTGTAACCCGAGCTGTTCATTCTGTAGATGCTACAGCTCAAGTTGCTGCGAATCCTCAAACTGAGGTCAGCGTTGTCATGAGAGCAGCTGAAGCCGACATCAAAGCGGTCATCACAACAGCGGGATATACGATCGCATAAGGACGCCACAATGGATAGTCAAACCTTTAAGCTACACGGCATGAGCTGTGCTGCTTGTGCCAGCAACATTGAAGCAGCGATTCGCTCCGTTCCCGGAGTCAAGACTTGCAGCGTTAACTTTGGGGCCGAGCAAGCTACGGTTGCCTATGACGCTGACCGCCTGAGTGCTGCTGATATCCAATCAGCGGTCGATGCGGTAGGCTATCGCGCTCAGCCCGTTGACGATAACCCGCTAACAGCTGGAGACGATGCTGAACGTCGCGAGCGAGCCACTCGGCATCGAGAATTGACGCACAAAGTGATTTTTAGTTTGGTCATCAGTGGCGTACTCATGGTGGGTGCACTGCCGATGATGACTGGGTTGGACATTCCGCTGATTCCAGACTGGATGCACAACCCTTGGCTACAGTTGATGCTGACTTTGCCCGTCATGGTGTGGGCCGGGAGTGATTTTTTCATCAATACCTGGAAAGCCCTGAAACATCACTCGGCTACCATGGATACTCTCGTCGCTGTGGGTACCGGCACAGCTTACTTGTACTCGCTATTTCCAACGGTGTATCCCCAGTGGTTTATCAATCAGAGGCTGCAACCTGATGTTTATTTTGAGATTGCGGCGACCATTGTTTCCTTGATTTTGCTCGGCAATTTATTGGAGAACCGAGCCAAGGGACAAACTTCGGAAGCGATTCGTCAGCTGATGGGGCTGCAGGCGAAAACAGCGCGGGTGATTCGCCAGGGTGAAACCATCGATATTCCGATTTCAGAAGTCGTTTTAGGAGACATTGTACTTGTCAGACCGGGTGAAAAGGTGCCGGTAGATGGGGACATTATTGAGGGCGCCTCGACGTTGGATGAGGCGATGGTGACGGGTGAGAGCATTCCTGTCCAAAAGCAGGTGGGCGACGAGGTGATTGGTGCCACTCTTAACAAGACGGGGAGCTTTAAGTTTCGAGCAACCCGAGTGGGCAAAGATACCTTTCTAGCTCAAATCGTCAAGCTCGTGCAGCAGGCCCAAGGATCTAAAGCGCCTATTCAACGATTGGCCGATCGCGTGACGGGCTGGTTTGTCCCGGCGGTGATTGCGATCGCCATTCTCACCTTTGTTATCTGGTTCAACCTTGTGGGCAACGTGAGCATAGCCCTGATTACCACGGTGGGAGTGTTGATTCTCGCCTGCCCTTGTGCCCTGGGACTGGCGACTCCGACCTCAATCATGGTGGGGACGGGTAAAGGAGCCGAAAACGGCATTTTGATCAAAGGGGCGGATAGCCTAGAGCTGGCCCATAAGATTCAAACCATTGTGTTGGACAAGACCGGCACCGTGACCCAGGGCAAACCAACGGTAACGGACTACATTACCATCAGGGGAATCGCCAACAGCCATGAACTGCCCCTGCTCAGATTTGCGGGTTCCCTAGAGCAAAACTCCGAGCATCCTTTGGCAGAAGCGATCGTGCAGTATGCCCAAGAGCAAGGGGCAACACTCACAGCGCCCACCGGATTCGAAGCTGTAGCCGGAAGCGGCGTTCAGGGTCAGGTTGAAGGATACCGAGTGCAAATCGGCACCTATCGCTGGATGCATGAACTTGGTATTGAGACCCAACGCCTTAAACCCGAATGGGATCAGTTAGAGTCGCAGGGCAAAACCGCCGTTTGGCTAGCAGTAGCGGGGCAGGTAGAAGCCATCATGGGCATTGCTGATGCGGTTAAACCCTCCTCTAAGAACGCCATTCAGACGCTACAAAAAATGGGACTGGAGGTCGTCATGCTCACGGGTGACAACCGTCGCACCGCTGAGGTGATTGCCCGTGAAGTGAATATTCAGCGCGTAATGGCGGAGGTGCGTCCCGAGCAAAAAGCTGATCAGGTATTGGCATTGCAGCAAGAAGGCAAATTAGTCGCAATGGTGGGTGATGGCATCAACGATGCTCCTGCCCTGGCGCAAGCCGATGTTGGCATGGCCATTGGCACAGGCACCGATGTGGCGATCGCCGCTAGCGATATCACACTCATTTCCGGCGATCTGTGGGGTATTGTGACGGCCATTCAGCTTTCCCGCGCCACGATTCGCAACATTCGCCAAAACCTATTTTTTGCCTTCATCTACAACGTGGCGGGCATTCCTATTGCTGCGGGTATCCTCTACCCAATTTTGGGTTGGTTGCTCAACCCCATCATTGCAGGAGCAGCCATGGCCTTTAGCTCCGTCTCAGTAGTCACCAATGCCCTGCGACTGCGCAACTTTCGCCCCAAAACGCAGACCTAGAGAACCCCTTACCCACTACTCCCCACCTCCCCATTCCCCCATCTCCCTACTCTCCATTCCTCCATTCCCCCATTCCCCATCTCCCCATCCCACAAAGGATCTAACCATGACCTACCCCCTCTCCTTCCTCGCCCTACTCGTCGGTGCAGGCTTTTTACTCGGAGCCCTTTCCGGCATTTTGGGCAATTTCATTATCTTTGGCATCGTTAGCTAGCTCAGGAGGTTGACCATGCGTTGTTTTCACAAACTAGCTTTGAGTAGCTTGACCAGTTTAGGGCTACTGCTGACGGTGGCTACTGGCTCTCCAGCTCAAATGACCCATGAGCCAAGGTCTGAATCTAACGGTGGATTTCGTCGGATTGAACAGCCGCTGTGGGCAAAAGCCCTTGTAACGACAGGTGGCTTGGGTTTGATTGGACTAGAACTGTGGTGGTTTGTTTTCAGTCAACCCAAATTGAGCCAAGTCAAGGCCCAAGACGGCATACAGGAAATCACTATCGAGGTAGATGGCGGCTATGAACCGAACCAAATTGTGGTGCAAGCCGGTTTACCCGTACGGCTCAACTTCCATCGTACTGACCCGAGTAGTTGTCTAGAAGAGGTTCGCCTACCTGATTTTCGCATTGCTAAAGCCCTGCCGGTGAATCAAACCACCGCGATCGAGTTCACCCCGGATGAGCCTGGACGATATGAATTTGCCTGCGGCATGAATATGTTTCGCGGCATCGTTGAGGTCGTGGACCACTCCCTGAAAACTAACTCTACTGATTTGGCTACAGTAGCTGAATCGTAGCTCCGGCTTACTGATAACACCGAAGAATAATGTCTTGAAAACGGCAGCGGCGATCGCGATCGCTCTGGCAACAACAAAATCTAATCGCTTCAAGCGTGCTAGGGCTTTCGCTCCTGGTGTACGTTTAGGTATCGCATCAAGGGAACATGCGGCACTATAACTGGTTTGGCTTACAGGATATTATCCGTATCGTTGAGTAGTTGTTCACTAGCCCAAAAAGGGCCACTATCAGATCGTCGTTATTGCTTTCAGTACGCTATCTGAAGTGCTTCTACTGGGTTGGGAGTTCGTTAGATTGCCGCCAGAAGTGCTTCGCTATAGTAAAAGATAAGCCGATGATGGACAATTTCTGCAATCCTTTAAGAATGTTGGATAGAGCCTCCGGAGCAGAATTCACCTGCTAGTGCAGACGGCAACTTGATGGATTGTTAATCTATGAAATTGCAGCCACTGTTTCGAAAACTACATCGTACCCTTGCGCCCATTGTGCTGTTGCCTCTTTTAACGACAGCCATTACAGGGGTTGTCTATCGTCTTTCTAAAGACTGGTTCGGTTTATCCCGCGACCAAGTTCACATCCTCATGACGATCCACGAAGGAGAATATTTAGGCCCGACCCTGGAACCGTTCTACGTCCTGCTTAACGGATTAGGATTATTGTGGATGCTGGTAACGGGCAGCGTTATGGCCTTTCAACATTTCATGCGTTCTCGAAAATCGGCCAAGTCGTGAGCGCCATCACCAGTTCCCTTAGAACAAGACGGTGAGTCATCTGGCTGCACCTCCAGCACCACATGCGGTTAGGTGCACAAGCCCAGATAGCTAAAGCTACAAACGGAGAGAAATTAGGTTTTGAGAATTGGGCCAGCGCGTAGCTGCAATCGAGACGATCATTTGCTCAAGACTTCTCAATATTTATTCGAAAAACTTTGATGAATGTTCGCTAGATCCAAGCTTAAACAGCCGCTCCTAAGGGCTTGTGTTAACATCAGTAAAATATTCTCTAAGCAATCACCGATGAGTAAGGTTCTAGTGCTTAATGCCTCCTACGAACCGCTCAACATCACTAGTTGGCGTCGAGCGATTGTCCTTGTCATCAAAGGTAAGGCTGAGGAGGTTGAACATAACGGACGGTTCATCTATCCAAATATTCCATTACCGACTGTTATTCGTTTGAGGCACTATGTTCGAGTGCCCTACAAGGAAATCCCCCTTACTCGTCGCAACATTCTTCAACGAGACACCCACACCTGCCAGTACTGCGGTTACTCAGGGGATGGTCTAACCCTTGATCACGTACTACCGCGATCGCGGGGTGGTGGTGACACTTGGGAAAACATGGTGACTGCCTGCGTACGCTGTAATGTTCAAAAGGGCAATCGCACACCTCGCGAAGCCTCCATGCCGCTGCAAAATCCGCCTCGTCGTCCTCACAGCAGTCTATATTTCGAAGTGACGCGACAAGTGCGAAGTGGGACTCATGAAGAGTGGAAAAAGTACGTCATCGGGGTATAGACAGTGGCTGTTATCGGTTGAATGAAAGGGCTGTCATTCCTGACATGCCCTTCAATGTGTGGCTTTAGAGGGGTACGCTTGCGATCTGAGGAAGTTATCCTAAAGAGGAAAGCTAAGTAATTACTTGTGACTAACTCCAACAAAGCATCATCCGCTACAGTTAAGGATTCTGACACTTCGGCTACGAATCAATCTACGAAGACAGTTTCAGCTTCGGTAGGACAGCGGGCGATCAGTAAGAGAGCTAATGACGAAGAGCGTAGCCTTGTTTTTCAGCTCAGTAAGTTGTTGTCAGAGCGCTCGGGCCATCGTCATTTAGTGCTCATTCAGGATTTCCCCGACCCTGATGCGCTTTCGTCGGCGTGGACCTATCGATTAATCTGCAAGAATTACAACATTGACTGCGATATCTACTACGGCGGCACCTTGAGCCATCAAGAAAATATTGCGCTGGTGCGCCTGTCGGGGATGCCAGTTCGCCGTTGGAATTTACAGACTAACAGTGGACCGGACCTGAGTCAGTATCAAGCTTACGTGCTGTTAGATACGCAAGGAACGACGAGTCAGCTCATTCACCTTGTCGAAGCAGCAGAACTCCCCCTATTTTTGGTTGTCGATCACCATGCCCCCCAGCACGAGATATCCGCTAGTTTGGTAGACTTGCGGCCTCATATTCGAGCGACGGCAACGATTCTGACGCAGTACTTGCAGAGTGAGCAGCTATTAACGCTAGATCGAGGTAACAGCACTCATGTTAAATGTGCTACGGCTTTGATGCATGGTCTGCGGGCTGATACAAATAACCTCATGCATGCAGCTGAGGCCGATTTTGAAGCAGCCGCATACTTGAGTAATTATTACGATCCACAGCTGCTGGCAGCGATCTTAAGGGCCTCGCGATCCAAGCGGGTAATGGATGTCATTGAGCGATCGCTGCGCAATCGTCAGGTGCAAAACAACTTCTCGATTGCAGGGGTGGGCTACCTGCGATACGAAGACCGAGACGCCATTCCGCAAGCAGCCGATTTTCTTGTCACTGAAGAAAACGTGCATACTGCCGTCGTTTACGGCATTGTTCACGATGAAGATGAAGAAAGAGAAGTTGTCATCGGCTCACTTAGAACAAGCAAGATCACCCTCGATCCAGACGAGTTTATCAAGGAAGCCTTTGGTCGCGATACAGAGGGACGGTTCTTTGGGGGTGGGCGCACGACGGCAGGTGGCTTTGAAATTCCCATTGGGTTCCTGTCCGGTTTTTATGAAAATAGCGACTACAACCGCCTAAAATGGGAGGTCTTCGACATTCAAGTCAAGCAAAAGCTACTGCGTCTCATTAATCCAGAAGATGGCCTCATCTCCACAGACTGATCTGTATTTCATCCGCCACGGTATCGCAGCAGAGCGAGGCACCTACGACAATGATGATGAGCGTCCCCTGACAGAAAAGGGGCGATCGCGAACGAAAAAAGTAGCTCGACGTTTGAAGGAGCTAAACCTTGAGTTTGATTTGGTACTCACTAGTCCCCTCATTCGCGCCTCTCAAACCGCAGAGATCTTGTTGAAAACGGGCCTGGCACCTATATCAGAAACCAGGCTGGAACTGGCTCCAGGAGGTAGTCTCCAAGCCTGGTTGCCTTGGCTAGCTCAATGGCAGACCTGCCATTCTGAAAGTCGCCTCGCGTTGATCGGCCATGAACCCGATCTGACTATGTGGGCGCAGCAGCTGGTGATAGGACAGATTAGCGATCGCTGGCACCTTAAGAAAGCCGGCATTGTTGGAGTGCAGGTCTTAGCGGCAGAAGAGGCGATCGCCAACAGCATGCTCTTCTGGTTCACACCGCCGCGACTGATGCTGTAGCAAAACTTGGGTAAGTTCCCCAAAGCCTTGACAACAGAGTGTTTGTCCTCACGTTCCGCTTCCGTTGATAATAGGTGGGAATTGTCCCTGTTGGAAAAGCGATGGCAAAACACAAAAGGAGCACGGCAGAAAGCAGAACAAATCCTGTATGCAGTGCGGATTTTGACATTCTTGACTCTCTTGAACTTGATAGCTACGGCTCCCAAAAGCCAACCTTTTCTAGTCTTGAGACAACTAAAAATCAATATGCGTTCAATCAAAACAGATTGAAGGACCCAACTTCTGTTACTGAAAGTTTTGTAGCAGAGTGACTCCACAATAGCAGCACAGTATTTTGAGTTCTATCGCCTAACTAAGCCATTATCGATAATGAGGTGTCTCACGATGTACTGCTGGAATCTGGAGATTTAAAGGTATCAACTAACGCATGGGAGCGATGCACCACAATGACAGTCTGTGACTACAAACCTGGTTTAGAGGGGATTCCAGCAACTGAATCAGCCATCAGCTATGTCGATGGCCAGCAGGGAATTCTGGAATATCGAGGTATTCGCATTGAAGACTTAGCTCAAAGCAGCACCTTTTTAGAGTCTGCATACTTGCTGATTTGGGGCGGTTTACCCACCAAAAAAGAACTGGAAGAATTTGAATACGAGATTCGACATCACCGTCGATTGAAGTATCGAATTCGAGACATGATGAAGTGCTTTCCTGAGGGTGGACATCCGATGGATGCGCTACAAGCCTGCGCTGCTGCCCTAGGGTTGTTTTATTCCAAACGGGATTTAGATGACCCGGTCTACATTCAGCAAGCCGTTGTTCGCCTGCTTGCCAAGATTCCGACGATGGTGGCCGCTTTTCAGCTGATGCGAAAGGGAAATGATCCGGTCACGCCGCAGGATGATTTGGGATATGCGGCAAATTTTCTTTATATGCTGAATGAGCAAGAACCGGACCCGTTAGCAGCCCGAATTTTCGATATTTGTTTGACGCTACACGCAGAACACACCATCAATGCGTCCACGTTCTCAGCAATGGTGACTGCATCCACGCTAACGGACCCCTATGCAGTTATTGCATCTGCGGTAGGCACGTTAGCAGGTCCTCTTCACGGTGGTGCCAATGAAGAAGTCATTACCATGTTGGAAACCATCGGCAGCGTCGAGAATGTGCGGCCTTATATTGACGACTGCATTAAGCACAAGAGGAAGATTATGGGCTTTGGACACCGAGTCTACAAAGTCAAAGACCCACGGGCTAAGATTCTGCAAAAGCTGGCAGAGCAGCTATTCGAAAAGTTCGGTGGGGATGAGTATTACGAGATTGCGCTGGAGCTGGAGCAAGTCGTTACTGAGCGCCTGGGTGAGAAGGGCGTCTACCCTAATGTCGATTTCTATTCTGGATTGGTGTATCGTCGCCTCGGGATTCCGACAGACCTATTTACGCCCGTCTTTGCGATCGCCCGTGCCGCAGGTTGGTTAGCTCACTGGAAAGAGCAGCTCAAAGAGAACCGTATTTTTCGCCCTACCCAAATTTACACGGGGTCGCATGGGCAGCAGTACATTCCTATTTACAATCGCCCACAAATTTGGGACAAAGCCTCTAAAAACGGCCACATGTGAAGGGTTTCACCCCTCTTGTCACTATGAGACAAAGGCCGCAATATTACTCCAGTGACGATTTTCAGGAACTCCAGTCCCTCCATTCGTGGAGGGATTTTTCGTTCTATCGTTTTTTCAAATAGCCGTCGCCAATTCCGTTAGGACAAGCGGCCAGCCATTGGGCTATCGCCCCGGCTGCTGTTGCGGCCACAAGCCCATAGCACTATGGCGCAAAGTATGGCAGAAAGGTTGATTCGCCCTTGTGCTCTTGAACTATAGCTGGCTGGTCAAAAAGTCATTGATCGCTTTTGTCCAAAAAGATTTATCGACAGTGACTAACAAGCTGTGACCTGTGTCAGGAAAGAGCGCTAATTCCTTTGTGCCCTGAAGGTTCTCATAGATAGTCCTAATCTCATCAACCGTTGTCCAGCGATCGTCTTCTCCGTGAAGAATAAGCGTTGGCACTTCAACTGATTTAGCGTATCGAGCCGGATTGTGAACGAAGCCATTGTAGCCGTGTTGCACACTGCCCCAAAACACGATTAATTCAGCAATTCCTAAGGTTGGAAAATCTTGGGCTCTCATCCGCGATTTCACTGCGCTCATGAAATAAGCGAAGGGCGCTTCCAGAATGGTCGCATCCGGTTGTAGGCCATCTCTTACGGCTTTCAAGATGGCCGCACTCCCTGCTGAGACGCCATATAAGACGTACGGTTTGGGTAAGCCAATGTCTTCAGCGTGCTGCATTGCGTAAGCCACATCATGGGCTTCTCTCATGCCAATGGTTGTGCTGTTGCCGCTTGATCCGCCTTGCCCGCGAAAGTCCACCATCAGAGTGTGATAGCCCAGTTGGTTAAAGACGCTAGCCGGCAGCATGAGCTGATGGGCTTTATTGCCTCCATTGCCAGGAAACAGTAGGACCGTTCCTTTGGATTCACCATAGACTGGAATGCGCCAAGCCTCTAGCCACTCATCTTCATTAATTGCAATTCGCTCAGTGGCGTAATCCAAACCGAAATCTGCGGGTTTGCGGGCGTTCTCAGGCTTGGGCGCGAATGCTAAACCGGGTAGCAGCGAGTCGTTGAAGTGCGTCAGCGTATAGGCCCCAAAGAAGGCGAGACCATTCAGCAGCACCAACAGAACACTTATGCAAAACAAAATATAAGTTCGACTTTTGCGACTCAATAGTCCCGCCAGAAAAAATGCGATCGCTCCTGTTCCCCCCAACCAAAGCGCAATGGTCACTAGCGGCAGACGACTCATCGAAAACCGTGCCTGGGGTTGCAAAAGCAAGAAAACAATGACGCCCAAGGTCAAGATTCCCCAAGCAAAGAATCCAATCTGAAGCAACACCAAACGAGTCTTAGAACGAGAGCGAATCATGGCTAGATGACTGAAGGTAGCAGGGCGGATAAGTAGGGAGTTTGGAGGCTCGGAAGGCAGGTGAGGTCTCTATGCTCTATTGCAAGTCCCCGATGGGTTGCGTTTTGAGCAGTAGGGAATTGACGACGACGGTCACTGAGCTGAAGGCCATGAGGCCACCTGCAACGGCAGGACTGAGACTGATGCCATAGACGGGCAGCAGAACGCCAGCAGCAGCGGGAATGCCAATGAGGTTATAGGCAAAAGCCCAAACCAGATTTTGCCGAATTTTAGCAACAGTTGCTCGCCCTAGATGCAAGGCCACAGAAATTTCTGTGAGGCGATCGCTCATCAGCACCATATCAGCGGCTTCGGCAGCAATATCAGTCCCGGAACTGAGGCTAATGCCAACATCGGCTTGAGCAAGGGCTGGCGCGTCGTTGATGCCGTCACCCACTAGAGCAACGTGATGCCCTGCGGCCTGAAGGTCTGCAATAGCTTGAGATTTATCGGCTGGAAGAACTTCGGCAATCACACGGTCGGCTGGGATGCCAACGGTCTGAGCAACGGTTTTGGCGACGGGAGTGCGATCGCCTGTCAACACATGAAGGGAGAGTCCTTCTGCTTGAAGCGTGGCTAGGGCGGCTTGCGCATCAGGACGAATAGTGTCAGCAACCGCGATAATACCAACAACTTGGTCGGCAATCACAACGTAGACTGCCGTTTGGTCCTCCGAAATTTGAGCCATTGCGTCTGAGGCAGCCTCTGAAATAGCAATCCTTTGCTTTAAAAGCCAAGTTGAATTGCCGAGCAGTACGGTTTGGGATTGTCCTTGCCAAAGAACAGCAGCAGCAACGCCTAGACCGGCTTCCGTTTGAAAGTCAGTGGCTGTAGGCAGATCCAAATCACGGTCTTGTGCGGCCTGCTGAATCGCGATCGCCAGGGGATGCTGAGTGCCGCTTTCGACTGCCGCCGCAATCCGCAGCAGATCAGTTTCGGTCAACGTATCATCCAAGACCCGACAGGCAGTGACCTGCGGTGTTCCTCGGGTCAGCGTCCCTGTTTTGTCAAAAACAACAGTGTCAACTTTGCTCAAAGACTCCAAGACATCACCGCCCCGGATGAGCAGTCCCCGCTCTGCGCCAATTCCTGACCCCACCAAAATGGCTGTTGGGGTAGCCAGTCCCAAAGCACAGGGACAAGCAATCACTAGGACAGCGATCGCCAGCTTCAAACTGATGAGTGAAGTTGAAGATTGCAAGGTCATGTGATGATGGGCATGAACCGATCCCAGAGCGCTGGTGAGCACGTCCGGCCACAGGTTGAGACCGATAAAATACCAGAACACGAACGTCAAAGCCGCAAGGGTCAGAACGCCGTAAGTGAAGTAGCCGGAAATAATATCTGCTAAGCGCTGAATGGGAGCTTTGCGAGTTTGGGCCGCTTCCACCAAGCGAATCATTTGCGAAAGAACCGTATCGCTGCCAGTTTCAGTCACTTTGAGAGCGATCGCGCCCGTTTGGTTGAGAGTTCCGGCAGTAACGGTCGTTCCTGGCTGCTTTTCGACCGGGATCGATTCACCTGTCAGCATGGATTCATCGACCGTGGTTTGTCCAGCGACGACTTGCCCATCGGCTGGAATCGTCTCTCCGGGCAACACTCGCAACCATTCCCCGGATTGCACCGCGCTCACAGGAATCTCAACGCCGGGCTGGGTGGCACCGTCGGTTTCCGCTGTGCCAATGAGTCGAGCTTTAGTAGGCTGAAGGGCAATCAGCGATCGCAATGCATCAGTTGCTCGAAAACGTGCCCGCTGCTCCAAGGTTCGTCCCAGCAGAATAAAGCTGAGCAGCATGACAGGTTCGTCAAAAAAGCACTCCCATCCCAGACCAGGAAACACCAGCGCGACAACACTGGCACTGTAAGCACTCAAGGCCCCTAATGCTACAAGCGTATTCATATTAGGTGCCCCGTTCCGGATTCCTTGCCAACCATCAAGGACGATTTCACGGGCCGGAAACAATAGAGTTACCGTTGCTAGCACGAAGTGGAACCAGAGATTGCTTAAAACGGGAATCGTCACCCAACCGAAGTGATGGAGGTGTCCTACGGTAGAGAGCGCAAGAAGCGTAAGGGCGATCGTCAATTGCTGGGTCTGACTTTGATTCTCCGCCTGTTTTCGAGCTAGCCAGTCTGTCAGACCAGTGTTGGGGCCGTCAGCGTCATCTGCAGCCCGTCGAACTTGAGACGGAAAGCCCGCTTGAGTCAGGCGATCAGCCAGATCAGTGGGATCCACTGCGGATTTGGGCTCGGTTTTGACAACCGCAACTTCTGTGATTAAGTTAACCGTTGCGTTCATCACCCCTTCGCAGGCTGTGAGCTGTTTTTCAACGGTTCGCACACAGCCAGCACATTTCATACCACTGACATCGAACACAAAAGATTGAGTCGCGGCAGGCTGTGGAGGGGTCTGATCCTGACGGTCTGTAGACGGCGCGGAGGGGGCTTTTACCATTACGGAAGAAAAATGGACTGTATTGTATAGTTTGAGCGTAAAGGTGAATATTTATAGTTGTGGAGAATTATTGAGTTTTCTTTGTGATTGAGAAGCAGGAAGATGACTTAAATTTAAGCGATGCTGCCGCGCTTACGAGCTTCTTTGTAGGAAGTCCCCACATTCTGTAGCCCTACTCGAATCATTTCTCGTTCCAGCAGGGCAAAGAAGCGGGTGCGATCACCCCCTCTAACCACGGCCTGATTGTGCGCCTCTGCTAAAGCAACGGGATAACCATAGCCTTTCTGAACCTGAGTAATCATCATCTCTAGGGCGGCATTTCGCAAAGTGTCATCTAGGGCAACCCATTCGGGCATCTCTACCCGCGCCACCTCCGCTCCAACATGGACATAGCAAAAATAAACGCGATGGTCGCCATAGCTCTCCAAGATATTGGCTGAACTGCGGTAGAGAGGACCACGCTGGCCCGGAGTCAGGTCAGTTGCCCACAGTGCAACATCTCGCAGGGGATCAAAAACCTGACAGGGGAGGCGATCGCGCTCAGCAGCACAGTGGGTTAAACAGTCTGGGGTCTCAAAAGGACAACTCTGCAACCGCAAAAAGTTGAGCGCTTCGCCGCTGCGGGACGCGCTGACATAGCCGATGAGGGGAATACTCGCGGCCTGCAGTTGGTCCCAAGCAGACAGGATAGGCGGTAGGATGCGATCGCGAGCGTTCCCTGGCAAATCCTCTAAAAACCAATAGATTAGAGAACCATCAGTTAAGGCAAGAGTCGGAGCTGTGCCAAAGCGATCGCCGTGGGCAGAAATAGCTAGTTCGGACAGAGCGACTGCCTCCGAAACCGTGCGCCGATGCCCCATCCATTCCTCGGTACGAATCCCCCACTGGCGAGACACGTGAAGATCTTCGGGCCGATAAACCACTTCCGGCAGGCTATCCAGCAGGGGATAACGGCTCTGACCATAGTGCAGCACGACTCGCCCAATATTGAGCAAATAGCAGTAGGCAATCTCGTGATGGCTGGGGGAAATTTGAGAGCCGTCTGTAGCAAGTACGGTGTGGGCTTCAGGAGCTGTTTGAATGTCGATGCGCGTATTAAGCGGTTCGATAGGTTGGGCGATCGCAAAGGGGATGCGATCGCGAAACGCCTCTAGCTGCTCCACCAACTCAGTCTGACGGGTCTGCGCCTGGGACATAAGCTTGGTGGCAATGGACACGCGCCGTCCTGCGGCTTCTGCCTCGTTTCGCAGGTGATTACTAATACCCTGCATCTGCTGGGCTAGCTTCATCAGATCCAACATGGCAAACCACCGTTTAGATACAGCTTTAGCCTTGAGGCTCATGCAGCCAATAGCGCCTGGATGCTTGGCTCATAGCCTAATGGCTGGCCGTCTTGTTCTGACAGAACTGGCGACGGCTATGGGTGCTCAGAGTTTGGCCGTAGCCGTGAACTCGGACTGGTGGGCGTGCTCACCCTACTGGTATCTAATCCAATGTAGGCACTAGGGGATCGATAGCCATTCTGAGAACCCACGTACTAGCTGAGACAACGATAACAGATGAATGCGGGGATCGCTCGCAGCGCTGTCCTTTTCTGCTGTGGTGTTGTAGCCCCAGTCCACTAAAAAGAGCGTAATGTCTTGCAAATTAGCTTCAGCTTTTACCTTAGTCAGCGTCTTTAGCCGATCTTCGACAAACCAGATAGGCTGCTTGCGGGATGCTTCGGCAGGAGGGGACTGCTGGAGTTGTCTGAGAGTGACTGATTTAGATTGCTTGTTTTCTTTACCAATAATCCGTTCACGAGGCAGATCTATCCCTTCTTGCGCCAGCAGTGCGTGGATAAAGCGTCCTTCCTTGGTGGAAATGATGAGTGGAAAAACGTCGGAGGCGATCGCTTGCTGCAGTCGTTCAATCACACCAGGATAAAAGCGATGAAGGCTGAGCCAACCCTGTAAATCCTCTTTTATCCAGCGATCACGGGTGCCGTCTACCGCTGTCATCGCCTCGTCAGGGTTAACACCCGTCTCTTGAAGAATATCCTGCACGATGGACTGCCAGTGATCCAGTACTGCTGTATCTTGAACGCCCTGTTGCAGGGCATGGAGCAGCAGTGGCATTTCCCATCCCGTTTCGATCACCGGACGCAGCGGATAGAATTGCTCCGCCAGTCCGTCAGGAGGGGCTTTTTCGCGATCTAGAAAAAGCTGACAGTAGGCTTTCCAAGCGGTTTGAAAATACTCTACTAGCCCATCACACAAAACCCCATCAAAATCCAAAGCCAAAATTCCTGGAGCAGCCATCTCACAATCCTCATACGTTGATTGGTTATCCCTCTTTGAGATTAAATCTATCTGTGGATTATTGAGGCGGTTGGCGGTCAGGGCTATGTTTGGGGAGTTGCTTGCAATCAGACTATGCCCTTCCAACGCTCCAGCGGAATTATTTTGCATCCCACCAGCCTCCCCGGTCGTTTCGGTATCGGTGATCTGGGTAAGGCTGCTTATGAATTTGTGGATTTTTTGGAACAAAGTGGTCAGAAAATTTGGCAGATATTGCCCTTAGGCCCTACGGGATACGAGCACTCGCCCTACACGATGAACTTCAGTGCTTTCGCCGGTAATCCATTGCTAATTAGTCTGGAGCAGTTAGCTAAAGAAGGGCTGTTGCAAGCAGACCAGTTAGAGCCACTATCAAATTCAGAGACAAGCAACCGGGTCGATTTTGATCAGGTCATTCCGTACAAAACCCAATATCTCAAACAGGCGTTTCAGAAGTTCCAGCCTGATGATGCTTTTCATCAGTTTTGCCAAGAGCAGGCCTATTGGCTGGATGATTACGTATTGTTCATGGCGCTGCTGGAAGCTAACGATGGCAAAGAATGGAGCGATTGGGATAAGGCGATAGCTCGACGAGAACCCGATGCTCTTAAGGCACAGGCCGAGGCGCTGAAGGACGAGATTCAGTACCACCGTTTTGTTCAATTCAAATTCTTTGAGCAGTGGAAGGCGCTGCGGGCTTACACGAACCATAAAGACATTCAGATTGTCGGGGACGTTTCCATCTACGTTTGCTATAACAGCGCCGATGTTTGGGCCGATCCGCAATGCTTTAAACTCGATCCAGAAACGCTGAAGTCTACCTACATTGCAGGCGTTCCTCCCGACTATTTCAGTGCCACCGGACAGCTCTGGGGCAACCCAGTTTACGACTGGGACTATCTTGAGCGCACCGACTTTAGCTGGTGGGTAAAGCGGTTCAGAGCTACCTTAGAATATGTAGACATCGTTCGCATCGATCATTTCCGGGCGTTCGAAGCCTATTGGCAGGTGCCCGCAGGCGAAGAAACCGCCATGAATGGTGAGTGGGTCGAAGCACCGGGATATGTTTTCTTTGAAACCCTGGGCGATCGCCTCGGCAGCTTACCCGTCCTGGCAGAAGACCTAGGCATCATCACCCCTGAAGTGGAGGCCCTGCGGGATCACTTTGAGTTCCCCGGCATGAGGATTCTGCTGTTCGCTTTTGGGGACACCGCTGAAAATCTCTACCAGCCCCACAACTATGTCCAGAACTGTGCCGTGTATGTAGGAACCCACGACAACGATACGGCAATGGGCTGGTGGGAACAGGGCGCAACCGACCCAGAGAAGGCGGCGATCGCCCGCTACCTCGGCCTGCCTTCCCCCGATGCCATTCAGGAAATTAACTGGACGCTGTTGCGGTTAGCCTTTGCCTCAGTTGCGGATCTGGCGATCGTGCAGCTGCAAGATGTGATGGGTCTTGGCCACGATGGTCGCATGAACGATCCCAGCACTCCCTACGGTAACTGGCGCTGGCGCTATCCCCGCTCCGAGGACATCACTGAGGCCATGACGCAGCGACTGCTAGAGGTCACTCAAACCTACCGACGTTAGGAAGGGAAAGCTTCATTAGGGAACGGAATAGATTTGGACTGTAGCATTTCCGCTTGTCAGCCCAACGGTTGTGGTTCATGGCTGAATCCGAACTCTATAAGCTGCACTGAAAATGCAGATCAGATGGATTCTGCCTTCGGTCATCCCCTCTAATTTCCTCTGATTTGTGATTAATTCGCGATTATATAAAAAAGTAGAGCGCTCCGATCAACGATCTGGAGCGCTCTGCAATGACCAAATTAGGGAACTCTTTCAGCGTTTACCAGAGACCACGTACAGGTTCAGGTTCAGGTTCGGGCTCTGGCTCTGGTTCAGGCTCTGGCTCTGGTTCGGGCTCTGGCTCTGGTTCGGGTTCGGGTGTCATAGGCTCAGTCGTTTCAGGAGGTTCAGCAGCTGCTTCTTCGCGGCCTTCTTCGAGTGCCGCAACGACACCGTCTGGTAAAAGCACACTTTCAATAACGTGGATGACACCATTGGTAGCGGGGACGTCGAAAGCGGTAACGACGACACCATTAACGTCAATATCTTCATCGGTTCGGTTGACCTGTAGCGTGCTTCCGTCAACAGCTTCTAGGGGTGTAGCGCCGTTGGGAATATCACCGGAGGCGACCGCAGCTCCAGGCACAACGTGATGCGTAAGGACCTCCGTTAAGAGCTCACGATTTTCTGGCAGCAATAAATCAGCGACTCCAAGCTCATAGCGAGAACGGAGCAAGTCATCCAACTCTGCAAAGGCATCGTTGGTGGGCGCAAACACCGTGAAAGGACCTGGACCTTGTAAGGTTTCTTCAAGTTCCGCCGTGCGAATGGCTTGCACGAGCGTGGTGAAATCATCAACACTGCTGGCTACGGTGACGATATCGGCGTCGGGAAGGGTCTCAACCTGTGCAACAAGCTCACCTTGAATAATGGAGGCGTCCTTCTCTGGAATCGCTATAGCCAAAGGTGCAATGCCAAAACTGAAAGCACCCGCGATCGCGATACCCTGCAAAGCAGAAGATAAGTAGACCATCGTTTTTCTCTCGGTTGGTTACACAATCTTTAATTTTAGTAGTCTATTACGAGATCCCTGTAAATGCGATGAAATCTATTAGAATCCTCCCACATAAACGATTGTTCTTTGTTTTATGACGTGACTGTCCGAGACAGTCTGAGACTTTCAGCACTTGTCTCAGTTCTGACAATGACAATATTACTCACTGTTGGGCGAAAGCGCCTTCATCGCTGCCTTTTGGCTGACTGTTTGATAAAGATCTCGGAAGTAGGCCATCACCACCCGCGCATCATTAACGGGTAGAGGAATGTTATCCAGCCTATCCAGGGCCGTTGAGCTAGAAGGCGTGATGACGACCAGTGAAGAATCTAGAGGTTGCTCATACTGCCAAAAGCTGCCGATATCTAGCGATGTCTGCTCCTGCTTCTGATTTTGACTCTTAGAAACGGTTGTGTCAGGGGTGCCAACTTCAGCTAAACGATCAGCCGATTGCTGACGCTTCTGTCGCAAGGAGTCTAGAATCTGCTGGCGATCGCGTCCTCTCAGTTGAAACAAAATGAAGGGATCTTCTCTAAAAAAGTCGCCTAGCTGGTAATACACCGCTGCAATATGCTTACAGGGATTTTTGGGGTCAGGGCAATCGCACTTGGAGTGAACCTCAGAAAGTTGAAACGGAAACAGACTCAGGCCATTGGCTGTAAATACCGATTCAATATCATCGGGCATTTCGCCTGCCAGAAGCTGTGCCGAAAACAGGGCATGTTCTGCAAGGCTTTCGATCACATAACTCCAGTCTTCATCGGTGAAAGCATCTAGCCAAATTGAAAGTTTGTAGGGTTCCTCAGCCGTACCCTGCACCAGAGCGATGACTTTTGCACCTTTATAGTCAATATTGAGAATATTGCCTTCGCGGGCATATTTTCGGCCCCGCTCTAAACGCTTTTTGAAGCGATAGTTGTTCAGCAGATCGACCCATCGCTGCACCCACCAAGCCTCTTCATTGAGTTCAAAGTTGGAAGTGGACTGAAAGCTGCTAGCCATAGTTAAGATGTCCTGAGGGAAAGATGGAAGGGTTTGCGATTTTAGACTGACGATTTTGAACTAGACGTCGACGACTATTACAGGAAGAGAGACTAGAGAACCTATTCTCGCTGGTATAAGTTGATGTCACCAACGTCTACCGCTTTTGAAAGGGAAAGAATCCAGGCGATCGCAGAAATAATATCGCCTAGTGGAATAGGGACTTGTGGTGGGAATCGGCCTTCGCTGATATCTGTCAGAACTTCGTCGGTAGCAACATTTTCAGGATTGATAACCGTCAAGCCAACCCCCTGAGGATGCAGAGATCGGCGCAGGGATTGTACAGCTCCTCTCAAACTATACTTCGAGGCCGTATTGGCTACTTCAACCGAGGCACAGTTCTCGATGCCTGAAAGCGAGCCGATAAAAATGGCTCTGGCGTTGCTAGATTTCGAGAGATTTTTAGCTAAGCGTTTTGTCAGTTCAATGGGGGCGATCGCGTTCACAGCAATCACATAGCGGGTCTCAGCGTCAGAACTGCTCATGAAGTCATATTGATCGGTGAAAGCATTTTCCTCCCAAACACCGCCCATGAACAGCAGCGCATCCACAACTGAATTTCCCACCGCGTTCACAACAGTATCAATGCCTGCTGCTGTTGAAATATCCGCCGATATCCACCGCCCAGCCACTGCCTCACTTCTGGAGATTGAGGTCACCTCGTAACTATCTAAGGCATCAAAATGCTGAGCTACAGCTGCGCCGATACCACGACTAGCACCGATGACAACAACCTGTTTTAGTGTCGTTGTCTCTGGCATGGGTCCGCTTTCCTAATCATTCGCCATAATCCCCTTTATAAACTGACCTGACTCAAATGACTACGAGGATTGCTAGATCGTTGAGTCTGAATCTGTTCATAGAGAGTCCGCTCTTGATCAGTTAATGTCTTGGGTGGCGTAATCACCACTCGCACCAGTTGATCACCTCTGTCGCCCTTAGGACTCGGCCAGCCTTTACCCTTCAACCGCAACGACTGACCAGACTTGACGCCAGCAGGCAAATTCATTGTGACGCTGCCATCCGGCGTAGGAACCTCAATCTTGCCACCCAGAACCGCCTCATCAGGTGCAATTGGAACTTCGCAGACGAGTTTGTCGCCTTCGAACTGAAAAATGTTGTGAGGCAGCAGATTAACGATCAAGTAAATATCACCCCGCTGCTTAGAATAAGGATTCAGTTGACCCTTACCGCGCAAACGGATTTTAGTCCCCTGCTTAGCCCCTGCGGGAATGCGAACTTTGACCTCATCACCACCAATATTGAGACGCTTTTGCGTACCTCGAAAGGCCTCTCTCAAGCTGAGAGAAATATTAGCTTCCTGGTCAAAAGACTGCTGTGAGGAGGGGGCACCTGTATTGAAACCACTGAAGTCAGTACCAAAACCGCTGCCTCTAGGAGAAGTTCGGTACGAGGTATAGCCACGGGATGCACTGGAACCGCCAAAGCCACCTGTCGTCCCAAACCGCCCTAGCAGTTCGTTAATGAACTCGTCGAAACTACCATAGTTGCTGAAATCGAATCCACCAAAATCAGCAGCATTGCCGGTGTAGGCTGAGGTCCGATCAGCCTGCTGCCAATAGCGACCAAACTGGTCATACTTCCGGCGCTTGTCGTTATCTGAAAGGACTTCGTACGCCTCGCTAACCTCTTTAAATTTGGCCTCAGCTGTATTATCCCCTGGATTAACATCAGGATGATACTTCCGGGCCAGTTTGCGAAAAGCACGCTTAATATCATCAGCACTGGCCGATTTACTGACCCCTAATATCGAGTAGTAGTCTTTGAAGTCAGTGGCAGCCATTCAGATATCTCCTCCAATCAAATCTTAAAAACAGAGCTTTTAGTAGGCTACTTCATACGTCAGATGGGTTTACAATCCTCGCTGACGCTATGGGGCCGCCGTCGCTAGTTCTGTTAGGACAAGACGGCGAGCATCGGGCTATAGAACTAAGCATCTGGATGCTATCAAGTGCACAAGCCTAGACGGCTAAAGCTATATATAGGCTACCAAAGGGGTTTATAAATACAAGTTCGGTTTTTTCGCCGATGCGATCGCATTCTCCTACTAAAAGATTGGCTGTTCACGGTGCAAGTAGGTGCACCACCGGGTTGCAAAGCTTACCTTCAGCGCTATGCACCTTAAAGCAGGATTTGGAGGAGAAAGCAGTTGAGGACAGCTTTGAATTTATAGATAGTAATTTAGGGGAGGAAGCGATCAAGGGCGGCTTTAAGCTCATCAATCTCTGCTTCGATGTTACCTTTCTCAGATGCACGAGTGATGCACTGGCTGAGATGCTCATCTAGGATGATGCGGGATACTCGATCAAGGGCGCCCCGAACAGCTGCAATCTGAACTAAAACGTCAGGGCAGGGACGGCCATCCTGAACCATTGTTTTGATGCCACGAATGTGTCCTTCAATACGGGCAAAGCGATTAAGTATGCGCTGCAGCGATTCTGGATCATGCACGTGCCCATGGTGATGACCATTAGCATCATGGCTATGAGTGCCGGGGTTATGAGTGCCAGGGTTATGAGCGTGAGGTTTGAGGTTCTCTTCGTGAGAGGATCCAGACTTTGCGATCGCCATACAGATTTCCTATTACATAGTCGGAGAGAAGCAACAGTTGTTTACTGTTCAAAGCCAGAAAGCCTTGCGAGTTCTGCTAAGGGTTGAGCCCCAATATAGAATTCGCCGTCAATCTCCCAAGTTGGATACCCTTGGATATTTTTTGATTTACAGAGTTCAGGTTGAGCATTCTTTCCATCAGCAGCACATTCCACATAGGGAATGTCTTGAACCGCTTCTCCAAACATCTCTTTCTGATCGGCACAGTGAGGACACCAATAGGCACCATACATCGTTGCACCTTGTTCCGTTAAATGAGCAGCAAGCTGACTTTCATACGAGTTAGCCGATGTGCTATCGGCAACAGATGCACAACCGGCGGCAACGACGCCAGCAATAGCAACCGTGCCTGTCAGCTTCAAAAGGGAAGAACGCTGCTTTGAAAAAAAACGATGAGCCTGTGTCATGAATTTCTTGGGGGAAAGACCAATTAAACCTTAGCTAGATAGTTTTAATTAATGATGCAGCAGTAGACCACTTGATTATTCGGAAATCCCTGCTTGGGTGAAGAGGAACTCCTCGTCTATCCTAGCTAGTTAACATGAGACAGAACGTTTTTCATATGGTAGCGCTCGATAAATATCATTATTGATATTTGAGTGTTTTTTCTTCAATTCAATCCATCGGAGACTTCAATGGCGGTAATAGCTTGGCTTCATTCCTGGCGACATCTGCTGGTACGGCTACTGGCGATCGCACTCTGTGCAGTTTTGATGTTGCTTACCGATCAGCGCCCTGTCTTTGCGCAGGATACTTCTGAAATGGTAAGTCCAGCGCTTTTGGGACGAAGAAGCTTTGTCGCAGCTGCTGTTGAGGATGTCGGTGATGCAGTCGTTCGGATTGACACCGAAAAAACAATTGTGCGTGAGACACCTGATTTGTTTTTTGACGATCCCTTTTTTCGAGGCTTTGGTGGCCCCAACGGTTTTCCAAGTTACCCTCAGGAGCAACTGTTGAGGGGGCAAGGTTCGGGTTTCATCATTTCCGCTGAAGGCGACATTTTGACAAACTCCCATGTCGTTAATGGGGCAGATCGTGTGACTGTTCGCTTGAAAGATGGACGTAGCTTCGAAGGGATTGTAGAAGGAGAAGATAGCGTAACTGATCTGGCCGTCGTTCGGATTGATGCGGGTAATGAACCCCTACCGATCGCTCCTCTAGGTGACTCTAGCAATGTGCAAGTCGGGGATTGGGCGATCGCGGTGGGTAATCCTTTGGGTCTAGATAATACCGTTACCTTGGGGATTGTGAGTACCTTGAAGCGCTCCAGTGCCTCGGTAGGCATTCCCGACAAGCGATTGGACTTCATTCAAACTGATGCTGCCATCAACCCTGGCAACTCAGGTGGACCGTTGCTAAACCAAACGGGACAGGTCATTGGCATCAATACCGCTATTCGAGCTGACGCGATGGGAATTGGATTCGCGATTCCCATCAACAAAGCGAAGGAAGTCAAAGATCAGCTGGTGCGGGGTGAAAGTATTGCTCATCCCTATTTGGGAGTACAGATTGCAACGCTGACTCCAGATGTGGCTAAACGCAACAACGAGGATCCCAATGCGGGTGTGTTGCTGCCAGAGGTTGCAGGCGTTTTGGTCATTCGAGTAATTCCTAATACCCCAGCTGACAATGCGGGACTCCGTCGAGGAGACGTTGTTCTTGAGATCGATGAGCAAGCTGTGGCCTCGGCAGATGTATTGCAGCGGAAAGTTGAAGCTAGCAATATCGGACAGACTCTACGGCTTAAAGTACGACGAGGTGACCAGGTCGAGCAGTTGCAGGTGACAACAGCTGAACTGGACAGTAAAAAGTAATCAAAAGTACTTGGAGTACCGTATAGCCTTTCTCATGTTGCCTAAGTACAGTCCAAAGGGAACAGCAAGTAGGTGATCGGTAGTCGTTGTCAATCCGAATTACATAGGACTTACGCACGGCCCCCTTGCATCCCCCAATTTTGGGGGACGTTGCATCTAGCTTCCCCATATTTGGGGATTAAGGGGCCAAAGTCGGATGCAACTGCGTAAGTCCTGTTACAGCGATCGCTAGTGCTATTAAGACAACACGGCAAACTATCGGGCTACAGGCTAAGCACCCAGATGCTACTAGCGCATAAGCCTAGTCGTCTGTCTAGCTTGGATTCGTAGATACTGTTTGGTTTCCTAGGGGTCAAGTGCTTTGAGGCACTAAATTTTTGGTCTTGGATAGCCTTTGACGCGAGCCGGATTGACGACGCTGACAGTGGGGTCCTGCTGATACAGATAGCGCGCTAGCTCATAACCCTAGAGGTTGATCGCTTCCAGGCACCCATGCACTTGCTACGCCTTGAGTGTCTAGCCACTGGCTAAGCTAGGTACGTGTTCTCAGCGCTAAATCCGGGGTGTCTGAGACAATGGCGGCTCAAAATACTATCCAGTCTGCTTGCGATCGCCCATGTATTGAGATATCAGCGGATACAGGGGCTCCTTGCCATTCAATTGCCAAAGGCTGATACACAATGCCGTTGCCACAGTAAGCCATACCCAAGACGGGAAAATAATCCAACCCGCTAGCGGTGCTGTTTGATAGTAGCTGATAGTCAGTATCGCTACGGAGAGAAACGGCCCCAAAATCACTGCTGGTACCGCCAATCCTAAACGACCCTCTACCGTGAAAATTGTGTTCCAGGTGTCACCTAAGCTGAGGTGGACTACAAAGAGAACTAGAGGCAGGCATAAAAACGTCTGCTCCATCGCTGACCACACTAAATAGGCAGACACCACTCGCAACACGGCAATGCTCATCCAGACAATGGGAAAAGCGAGGGGCGGTGGTGCCCAACTAGGTCGCCGAAGCGATGTGTATCGACCACTGTTGCGCGTATTGTCTAGCAGGGAAAAGAAGCGAGAACGCAATGTAACAAATGCAAAAAATCCACAGGCGATCGCAATCGGCATCCAATCAGGTAAAGCTTTGATGTCAAAACGAGCAAACGCGAAATCCGCACTCCAGAGGAGTCCAACTAGCACTGCAATTTGAACCAGTGTTGCACCTATGTACTTCAGCGTCACAGCCTTATCCCACTGGGGATTCTCCAAATTAGTCTGAACTGTTCTGTCTTCAGTCACCTCTTTGACACCCATCACGGTATTGATGCCGCCTTTAATAAATTTTTGATTATCCATCTGTGTTGAAATTGGTGATTGACGTGTGCTGTCGCAGAATCTATGGCTAGAAGAATAGCGAGAAAACGGTTGGGCTGTGTGGGTCTTATTTCTGGCTAGAGGCAATCGAGCATACTGATATGGCTGTAGCCATCTAGGTTTGTGCATTTCTAATAGCATCCGGGTGCTTGGCATAGGCCAGATGGCTCGCCGTCTTGTCCTAACGGAACTGGCGACGGCTATATCTTGCATTCAGCACAATATCTTACATTTGTGTTTGCCTTCTAGATCCCCTAATTTCTATCTCTCAGGCAAAAGTCGGTAAAGTCTCAGATGGTAGGGCTTCTGGCTGCTGCATGCAATGGGTCATAAGACGACTCCATCGGTTTCGTTAGGCGGGCTGAGGGAAATTTTCGTTTTGCCCCAGCCCCCTTTTCCCCGCCAGCAGTGTTCAGCTACTCCAGACATGTTTTCGCATCAATACCCAGATTCTATAATCCGTCCGCTCCGGCGTAGTGTTTAGGCAGCTAGAGAGAATTCGTGCCTCACGAGCTGTGATCGTCGGGGCTCATAGTGACGATTACTTTTCCTTTGGCATGACCCGCCCCAAGATATTGAAGGGCATGTGATGTTGCCCTTAATGGATAACATCTATCAATCACGGGGATGACTTTGCCAGATTCAAGCAGCTCTCCAATAATAGACAGGTTCTTTTGCTTTACTTGCGCTATCCCCATAAATGAAAATTGTCGACGTCCAACTTTCGATAGTATGGGTCCCACAAGCACTGCCTGAATAATTTGAGTCAGCTCTCCTCCAGCTGAGACATAGATGCCCGTAGGACTCAATGCCCTACGATAATCAAAAATCGAGTGATAACCGTTGACAGCAAAAATCAAGTCAAATTGCCGCCCATTGGTCGTGAAATCTTCTTGCGTGTAATCGATAACGTAGTCTGCCCCCATTGAGTGAGCGATATCCAGATTTTGGGTGCTACAGACAGCCGTTACTATGGTCTCGAAGGATTTGGCTATCTGCACAGCGAACGTCCCTACGCCACCAGAAGCTCCATTGATGAGAACCTTTTGACCTGGCTGGATTCGACCTTTATCGTGAAGTCCTTGTAGCGCTGTCAAGGCCGCTACCGGGGTGGAGGCAGCAGCCTCAAACGACACGTTGGCCGGTTTTCGTACCAACTCATGTTCATCAGCACACACATAGTCTGCAAATGAACCTTTGGCTATGCCGAAGACTTCATCCCCTGTCTGAAACTGGGTTACGCGATCGCCTACAGCTTCAACCCGACCAGCCACGTCTAATCCAAGTGAAGTCTTTTTGGGTTTGGAAAGTGTACCGTTCGTTAAACGGATCACCGGAGGACCTGTTAGATGATACCAGTCCAACATGTTGACAGATGCCGCATGAACCTTTAGCAAAATTTGATTATCTTTGGGTACCGGTTTCTCGGTCTCTATGAGTTCAATAACATCTGGGGAACCATATTTTGTGTATACAATCTTTTTCATTTAGATGACCTTTTGTTCAAGATTTACACCCTTAATCAACAACGACAAACAGAGTGTTGTCTCCCCAAAAAAACAGGGGATAAAGATATAAGGGAATAAACTAACAGCGAATTCAGGGACTAGAAAGTTGGCGAAACTATTAATCAGGTAACACGCTCCCCCTATCGCTAAAAGCAAACCTATTATTCGAGGAAGGACACCTAATCTAAAAATCAAATAACCAGCTAGAAGGCAATAGCAGCCAAAAAATGCAAGGCTGAGATTAAACCCAATCTCATGTAGCAGGAAGTGCATATAAGCCGTAGCTTGAAGCTGTTCTGCGGTCATTGTGGCAGCACTCTGTAAAAGGATTAGAGGGACAAAATTATTGAGTAAACTGACACCCTCAATAGTTGCTGCTACCAATATAAAAAGCATTACCAGTCGGGAGAGACTCTGGTTTGCAAATTTGAATAGGTCGTAAAAGATGACTGCTAGAGGGATATTACAAAGAACTACGATGATATGAACTCCGAGTCCGAATCTATAGAGCGATTCGTTTGCCAGAATGTTATTTACCGTAGCTGCTGCATCACCATGCACAACAATCGCGGAAGGAACATAGCCCGCACCGAAGAGTCCTCCAATGATAATAATTAAGTATAAGACGCCACCCATTCTTGCCTTGAATGGCAACGAAGCTTCTGCAATCTGTTCTTTCATCTTTCCTTACTCCATTCCTGTTGTAAGTGTTTATCACCGACACAAGAAGCTTACAAATAGGACGGTGTGAGAGTCATACCACTGGGGTATTACTCAAGGAGTAATTACCCATTGATCAAGGGGATTAGGTGATGGGAAACCTGATGACTATATTGAGGACAAAATTCCCAAAGTACGGGCTTTCGCGACGGCATCTGCCCGGTGATGGGCACTCAGTTTGCCGTAAATATTTCGAGTATGCACTTTCACTGTATTTACCGAAAGGAAAAGTGTCTTTGCAATTTCCTGATTGGTCCGACCATCTGCTATCAGGTGAAGCACTTCAATTTCTCGCTTGCTTAATGGTTCGAGCAGCTCGGCTACTTGAGATTGTGTTTTTAACGATCTTTTTTGCTCTAAGTCGTTAAGAGGAAACGCAGTTAACACGCGCTGTACATAATTAGAATCAGGGGTTATTTCGCGGGAAAGGGCCTCATAGAGCAAACGTGCCATGGGTTCGCCTTCATTGACAAAAATGCGGAGGTAACCCTCAGTTTCTGCGAGTGTGAGGGCGCGTTCCAAAAACTTGAGGGCGGAAGAGAGATTACCTTGTGCTTCATTGATAATTGCTTGCAAGATGAGAATCTCAATCATGCTGCCTGACCTGTTGCCTGCTTCTGCCGCTGAGTACAGCTGTGCTAGAAGTGCGATCGCTTTTTGAAAGGTCTTTTCTGTTGAGACACGTCTATATTGAGCAATCAGCACTCTGGCTAATGTGATGTACTCGAATTCTTGTAAATAGCTGAGCTCATTATCAATAGACAGGCCTTGCTCACGTACCCAACCAAGGGCTTCTGCCAGCCTACCTTGTCGGAGCCATACCCGCGCCTTCAAGGCGGCTACAGGGCAAAGATTGGGAACAGGACTTCTACGGTAGAGTTGTCCCGCTTCTTCGAGTAACTTGAGGGCATCATCCAGGTCTCCCTGCTCGACCTTTAATTGAGCCTGAAAAAGATACAAGCCATAGGGCCATTCCGGTAATGCTGCTCGTTTGTCAAGTGTCTCGCATTTCTGCAGGTGTTGTTTAGCAGCTTCCTCGTTGCCTTGTTCATGATAAAGCTTGCTCAACCCGAGATGTAAGTCGGTTGTGCCCGGCAATACTGGCTCGCCTTGCGCTGTCGAAAACAGTAAGGTCTCTTTATAGAGATTGACTGCGTCAAAAAGACGACCCTGGGCAATCTTAATACCAGCCAGCGTATAGGACCCACTGATTGCAAAAAGGAGATGTCCTGTCGTCCGCAAGCGTGCGATTGCATCCGACATATACTGAACGGCCATCTCCAAATCCCCATTCCTCCAATAAGCCAGACCTAGCAGAGAGCTTGCGAGGCCAGCAATATAATGGTTCGTTTCAGATAGGAGGTTGAGTGTTTGCCGGGCATGTTTGATCGTGCCAGCATTATCGCTGAGTGCCTGAGCGTGAAAAGCCCAAGCAACGCCTAGTAATCCTTGTTGCGAACAAAATATTTTCTCATCCTGACTGCTTGGCGAAGCCTCCAGAGAATCACTTGTCAGTTCCAATAAACGATCTGCGTCCTTCAGTCGGTTCTCTGCAGCCTGCAACTGACCTGAGAAAAGCAACTCCCAGGCAAGTCCAATACTGAGTGTAGTCCGGGTTCGGACTAACTCGTCTGGCAGTGTCTGTACCCATTCTGTCCAGGCTGCATTCTGGTAATAAGAGCCACTATTAGCTGACCATTCCAGTTCGATTAGATCCGCCGCACGCTCGAAATGTCGGGCAGCGAGGGCGTGGTGGATCGCACTGGGTCGAAAATTATTCTGCTCGTACCATGCACATGCTCTTAGATGTAGCTCAGCTACAGGGTCGGGGTGCCCCTGAGTTAAGCGTACTTGCAGAGCATCTGTAAAAAGATGATGGTAGCGATACCACTCGCGTTTGTTATCGAGCGGAACCAGCAGCAAATTTGTGCGTTCTAGATACTCTAAGATTTCTTGGCCTGGGGTAGAAGCTTGGAGCAGAACAGCATCACAAAGAGAGCCACATAGGCGATCGAGAATGGACGTGGATAATAGGAAGTTCTGGATGCTTTTGGGCTGCTGTTCTAGAATTTCTTCAACCAAATAATCCAGCACAAAGTAATGACTACCGGAGAAAGATTTGATAAAGGTGGCCGTGTCTTGGTGTCCTTGTAAGGATATTGCTGCCAATTGTAGTCCGGCAATCCAACCTTCAGTACGGTTTTCAAGTGCGGTAATCTCTTCTGTCGAGAGATTAAGATTCATCGTTTGGTTAAGAAATTCGGTCGTTTCGACTTGGGTAAAGCGCAAATCGGGGGCTCGCACTTCAGTCAGCTGACCGCGTGCGCGCAGTCGTGCTAGAGGCAGCGGTGGATCTTCGCGGGTGGCAATGACAAGGTGCATGGATGTTGACGGCAGGTACTGAACCAAAAACTCCAGTGCCTGATCCACTGGTTCGGATTCAATGCGGTGGTAGTCATCAAGGACGAGAATGACGTTTTCGGAAACAGCCGTAATTTCATTGATCAACGTCGTTAGAAGCGAATTGAGTGGGGGCAGTTGGGGTGATTTTAATGCTCTTAAAACTCCTTCACCGAGTTGAGTTTTCCCCTCAACCTTGCTTAGGGTGAGCGTTTGCAAGGCAGACACAACGTAAACCAGAAAGCGAGTTGGATCATTATGCTCCTCATCCAGCGACAACCATGCCACCGGCTGTTCACAGACGGCAATCCATTCGCTGAGTAAAGTTGTTTTGCCAAAACCAGCAGCGGCAGAAATGAGGGTTAGCTTGCGGTGTAACCTTGCATTCAGCCGTTCAATAAGACGTGGACGCACCACAGCGTCGGGTCGTGGTGGAGGGATATACAGTTTGCTGGTTAAGATTGGCCTGTACATTCCTTAAATCATAAAACACTTAAAAACAGCTTCCAGTTTTGCTTCATTCTGAAGGCTTAGGATTATCCCACTGAAGTAGTCAGCGAGATCAAAATTAAGTGCTTCAATAAAAATTCCAGATAATCATATTCACGTTAGCTACAAGACTTTTCTCGCTATTGCTATGTCAAAAAGAGTGTATGGCCCAGGGTAAAGTCTGCCTAACGTTCCGGTTGAGCGGTTGCAAGAACTTTCCGACCAAACTTTGCCAGTCCGCTCCAACCGGGTTGTTGGGCTGCGTTTACTTTGAACTTAGGAGATTTCTGAAAATGAAAATACCCAGCTATGGTGCATTTCGCTGCGCCAACGACACCTTACTAGCGGTAAATTCTGTCCTAGAGATTCCCTTAGGCAACAGAGAATAGATAACTCATAGCCGCGACGACAAAAAGAATTAAACTCAACCCTGCAAATACAAAGCCAATGTTAACTGTAAAGTGCTTCTCTCGAACATTCTTTGAAAGAATATAAATTTCTTCTGCCAGTACTCTAAGCTCGAATTTCTCTTCGATAGACTTAATAGTAGCCTGGAACTTTTGCCGATTCAAACCCTCAATAAACTGAAAAAACCACATTATTTTTTCTGGAGGGTAAACATTAGAGTCTTGATATTCTAACTCGGCTTTTTTAATAATTCGCTTGACTTCATCGGATGAATACACTCGTGACCGAATGCAAGCTATCGACGATCCAATTGATACTACTAACGACAAAAGCATCGAAGTTAGAGTTAATCAAGTTACCCAATTAAATTCAGCAAGAATTGCTCGTAGTTTATCAGGTTCGGAAAAAACTGTATTTGTGAGAAATGCTAAGAAGCCAGCATCGATTGCTAAAACTACCTGAGCCTTTGAATCCGCACTTTTGTACCAGTCTAAAAGACTTTCATATAGTCTTTGTGCATACTCCAATCTGTTAAACATAGTTGCATATCATACCCAAGCTTTTGTTCTTGAGGCTTCTATTATGCCCGTTTGCAGCCCAACGCAGTGTCTAGTGCGGAGCTGTAGCTATTAATTCAAATTACAAACCTAACCAGCCTCGCAAAGACTGTTCGAGTTGATCAGCATCGACCTTAACCAACTGACTAATTACTTTAATCACCAAACTTTCATGCACTGTATATACACCTCTTTTGACTGCAGTAGCTACGTTCAATCCGGCTACTGCCCACTCAGACAACACAAACTCCCCAGCCAATAATGAAACTGTTTTGCTTGTTAAAGGAGTAATGAGAATGTCCTGAGATGGGTGCGACGTACTTATAACAACAGCAGGTCTTACCTTTGAACTCGATAAATCTGAGAAGGAATAGCGCACTAATATAACATCACGCTTGGAGTAGCTGGGCATACACGTCATCCTCAGTATTATCCCAGACTGCATCAAGTGATGCTTGACTTGCTTGTAGCCAGAACTCAGCCTCGTCGTCAGGTAGGACTGTTACCAGTACTCTTACCCCTTCTGGTAGTTCTGCTGACTCCGATAATTCAATTTTTCCTTGCCGAACCGTAGCCCAAAGTGTCTTTAACATATTCGTTGCATGAAACCATGACTTAATTTTACGTCGTAATTACAATTGGCACGACCGCCTCACCAATACCCTCAAGGCAGTGCTCCGCAGATAACCCTAGGGTAATTAACCTTCAACACCAACAGCTAACCTTGCGGTACCTTCCCCGCCGAGAGATGGAGCAGCCCAACGTTCCCCATCACCCGCCGCAGATAACCTTTGCCATGACCGATCAACCTTCAACGGTCGACGCGCATGGGCGTTGCTAGCTGGCTCTCGCTATACGATCTGCTCCCGCCAAACTTCTTTCTCAGTCTTCACTAGCAAATAGAACCAAAATGAAACAGCGTATAGCTCTGTGGATCTATCCAAGATAAGACATAAAGTCTGATAGCATTGCCACAAATCGTTTTCCAAATACAGCAGATAATATTCCAGACAGGATAGGCAACGCTACAAGAAACTTAGTGCCAAAGGTATTCCAGTCCATACTGTCACCTAAAAAAACATAATACAAAAAGCTAAGAAATAACGGTATTAATCCAAACAATGTACCGACTAGAAAATTTTGCCCAATGTGGTTTAAACCTCGATCTTTGTCTTGAAGTATTTGCTCTTTAGGTTGCATATTTGATCTCTCCATAACTAAAAGCTTTTTAGCAGATTTTTCTGTTGAAAAGAACAAGTTTATTATAGCCATCCAATTTCAGTTTGAGAGCTAACGGCAAAGGTCAGCAATTGTAAGGAACTCACAATGCAGCCAGCCATCGCCCCTCAGTCCGCTGCACCATACGTGCTAGCTAGAGTATGCACTGACAGCCTCTCACTACCGCCTTACCAGCCACTTCCTGGGTAGTTTTGGGCTGACGGGCAACCTCGAAGAAGGAGGGCAAGGACTTTGAGCAGAGCTAGCTAACGGTGGAGTTGTGAGGCGGCAGATAACCCTGAACTCAGCACCAAGATCTCTCGCCCGTCTGCACCAACGCAGTGTTAGCTGGCTGGCATTAACGCAATATCAGGCTTGACGCGGATCCTCTACTGGTGGATGTAGTCCAGTTTTTATCCAAAATCGTCTCGTTTCTCGAATAGAATCTTCTTCTGGGTAACGAGTATCATTCAAATCAAGGCGAAGGCAGGTTGCGCGGCCAACTGGTGTAGTTCCTTCAATAAAGACGCCTTGAGCTAACCAAACAAAATGCTCACCCCAGTTCTGCTGACGAGGATTGAAAATGCGAACGATCTCCTGCGTTTTTGGATCTATACCAGCTACAAAGTTGTAGCGCCTCTCATTACAGCGACGGCAGGCAAGTGCGAGGTTATCAAGTTCATCGGAACCACCCAGAGATCTAGGAATAACATGATCAACGGTAAATCGATTAGCACTCAACCGCTCTGGAGAATGGCAATACTCGCAGATATATTTAGCACGCTCTCGAATTACTTGCCTGAGTGCATCACTGATTGACATTTTGAGCTGCAAGCATAGCGTTTATGTGAGTAAAAATGCGATCTAGCTCTCCGATCACATCCAATTCGGCAATTTCATCAGGAGTAATTTGGTCAGCCTTCTTCTTTTCTAATAGGCTCTCCATTCGCAGTTGCAGCGACTCACTAAATTTGAATAAATTCCAGTTGTCTATCCTCTCAAGTTTGATCTCATGAATCAGCGAAGATGGCTTGTTAAGAGTTATAGTCATATTAATTGGTCTTCATCCCGTTAAATTTTGGTGAACCAGTCAGCATCAACTTCAACGGATTCGATCATTGTTATCTCCACACCAAGCCCTAACTCTTTCAAGCGCTGAACCAGTTGCTCACCGTCTATCAAGTCAATGGGTGGCGCACCATCTCTGGTTGCTTCTTTAATGGCATCTCTAGTGAACGTCCCCGTTGTGATCAATAATCCCTTATCCGTTCGTCCTTGCATGGCTCCTCGAAAATCCCGTATCTGGCTTGATGTAACTGATCCTTGATAGCGCTTGCACTGAAAAAGGACATGAAAACTTAGAAACCCATTAATTCTAGCGATGCCAACTCCATCAATGCCACCATCACCGGATTTGCCTGTAACTTGCACCTGAATGAACCCGGACTCCCGTAGTAAGCGTTGAGCCAGTCGCTCAAAAGCACTAGGGTCTAGCGATAATAGCATTTGATGAAGCTGCTGCTGCCATGCAAGTTCGTCTGGTGTTTCAATGGCTTCAGAAGGCTCATCTGAAGGTTCCGAAGCAATCGATTTCTTTTTATCAACGTCTCGAACCGCCTTAACAATTTCTCTCGCATCAAGATTTGCAGGATTAATGGAAGTAGAGACTAATGACCAGACTCCTCGCGCTGAGTTTTCTAGGAGACCATATTTTTTAAGGTAGGTGCGACTCCAAGCCAATCGATATTCGACCTCGCTCTGAGATGTGCTGCCATGGGTGATTTCCAAAACCTGATCAGGAAGATTAAGAAGTTGCACTACTTGCTCATAGATTTCTTCAATTGTTCCAGATCCTCCTAATGCTTGTAAGGCTTGAATTGTAGGAATAAGCATTGAATCGAAGGTTGGCACCGAAGACGCTGATCGCTTCATGCAGAATTGCTAGTCCTTCTTTGAAAATACTATCTACTCAATATTAAACGTTGCACAGACTCCGGATTCTTTGCAACTAATTACTTTTTCACAGCTGATCTGGGCAAACTCCTCAAGTTCAGGAACGAAGCCAGCTAACTATTAAATAGAGGGACACTTTCCACCTAAGATTCCCATACGGGTAAATAGGTAGAAATATTTCCGCCTAAGATCCTGTTTTGGGCAGATAGGTGGAACACCGTCCACCTAAGATCTACATGTGGGCAAATAGGTGGAATGATTCAATATAATCATCCCTTCAATTCCAGGCTGAACCTGTTTAGAGTTTATTCAGCATCTCTTTTCAGGCCGTCTACCGATGCAAGCAGAACCTCGTCCAAAGAAGCTACTCGACTAGGTTCCGGACGCGGTTCGCTTAAAGCACTATTCCTACCGCACAGAACAAACCTATCTGCAATGGATTCACCGCTTCATCTTGTTTCATAACAAGCGTCACCCTCAAGCGATGGGTGTTCCTGAGATTGAGGCTTTTCTTACCCATCTGGCTGTGCAAGAGCAGGTGGCGCCCCACCCAAAATCGAGCATTGAGCGCCCTACTTTTCCTGTATCGACATATTTTACAGCTACCGTTGGATGAGCGGATTGATACCATTCGAGTGATAGCTTCTATAAAGTCTATGCCATCAAGCTGGATGAGTTGGTGCAGGGCGTTATGCTTCTAGAAACACAGGGGCGATCGCTTCTGGTTAGCGGAGCGATCACCCTTGGTCTACATTGAATGCTTGGCTTCTGCTCGTTAGAATAGCGTCAACCTTGAATAAAGCCCCCTCGGTAAGCTTAAGGGGGCTAAAGAGTGTGTGAGTGAGTGGAAGTTGGCCTTCGGAATCTAGGAGCCTCCTGACTTCTGGCTCCTGACTTCTAGCTAGGCGATACTCCGCTGGAGTGGCTACGCCACCGCGTCTTTCTCCAAGTTTTCCTGACGCAATTCATCAAAGTCGATCGCAGCGACCACTTCGTAAACCGCATCCTTGTCGAGATTCTCGCGCCGCAACTCGTCGAAGTCCACAGCGTCTTTGTCTAAGTTTTCACGACGTAGCTCGTCGAAATCAATGGCCGCGACCTCGTAAGCCGCGTCCTTGTCGAGGTTCTCACGACGTAGTTCGTCAAAATTGACTGCATCCTTATCCAAATTCTCACGGCGCAATTCATCAAAGTCGATCGCTTTCACCTGAATGGTTTCGACCGCATCCTTGTCGAGATTCTCGCGACGCAGTTCGTCAAAGTTGACGGCGTCTTTTTCCAGGTTCTCGCGGCGTAGCTCGTCGAAGTCAATGGCAGCGTGGCTAGCGGGAGCAATGGCGATAGTAACAGCGGTCAGAGCAGTGAGGGCAAGTGCAATGCGTTTCATGGTTGAACTCCTGGGTTGATGTGTTGTTTCAATCATCTTGAGTTCTATAGTGCAGGCCCTCCCTGAGCCGTTCCTGACCACAAAATAAGTCTGCCTTAATCGCTTCCTGAGAAGTCTGAGCGCTGCCACATAATGGCCTGAGATGAACTATTGGGAAGGCAATACAGAGGTGAAGGGCGTCGGAGGTGTTGTGTCAGGTGGAGGACAAGGTACGAGCTGGATAGGAAACAGGGAAGAGATTTCACTCACAGGGCAAATGATGCTGGATGGGTTTACTTATCACGATGAGCGATACAGCGACACTTGTCTTGATGGGTTTTGCTGGTGAGGGTTGAGGAGCAGGCGAAGGTGACAAAATTTGGGGCGTGGGCAACTCCTAACGTAACTAAACCATAGGACTATCGACGATAAAGTGGAGCCTGTTATAGCCGTCGCTAGTTCCGTTAGGGCAAGACGGCGAGCCATCTGGTCTATGCTAAGCACCCGGATGCTATTGGGAATGCACAAACCTAAGTGGCTACAGCTATAACTCAGGAATAGTGATAGAGAAATTTTTCAGAAACTCCTTTTGTGAGAACCAATAAGACCTCTACAGATATTAGTTAATGCCCAAAGAAAATGCCCTGGTTTCTGAAGGCAGAAGCAGGGCATTTTCTATATATTGAGTAATGGACAAATCGAAATTAGACAAACCGTTTGCAGCGCTCAAGCTAGTCCGTGAGGGACTTCCTCAAATGAGTGATATTTTCTAGAGATGTTGAGATACCGTCGTTGAAGCTGGTTGGGTCTCTAGGTATCGGTACAGTGCTCTCTTAGATACAAGTGGAGGGAGTATCAACAACTGAGTAGAGTGCTGCTGATTTTGATGCGATAGATTCAGACGTTAAATCGATAAGAAACCTCCTTTAACGTGAACTGAACTTATTCGGAACGAGGGAATATTTATTCACCTCTTAGTTATTAGAATACTCCTGCTATTGGTGAATGTCGCCGCATGATACTAAAGTTTATCTTTCGGCCTATGCATTCTGGCAGCTACGCTCATAGCATCCCGTATGGATACCTTGACCGGATGAACAAAACTTTAGGTTTTGGCCGCTTACTCTGATCCAGGTGCCGCCTCAGACACTGGCTCAGTCCCAGGCTCAGGGGGAGCTGCTACCTTGACCATTGCATGGCGGAGCACACGATCGCCAATCATGTAACCGCGTACTAACTCCTCCATCACCGTACCTTCAGGATGGTCGCTAGTGGGCTCGCGCATAACAGCTTCATGCAGGTTGGGATCAAATTCCTGTCCTTCTGCCCGCATGGCAGAAACACCCAGCCGCTTCAGACAATCCACTAACTGCTTGTAGACACTTTGATAACTCTTATGAATAGTCATCTCTGTCTCAGTTTGAGGCTTGATCTGTGCCCGTGCCCGCTCAAAATTGTCAATGACCGGTAGTAATTCGGTAATCGTGTTTCGTTTGATCTGAACTTCTTGATCTTCTCGCTCTTTGCTATTGCGTCTACGGTAATTCTCGAAGTCAGCCGCAATCCGCATATACTGGCTAGTGCGATCTTCAAGCTGGGCTTTTAGATCCGAAATCTGAGCTTCTGCTTCAGGTGCGATCGCCTGGTTGCCTATTGTCCCATCAGCGTCCTCCGCTCCTGAAGAAGCGGCATCCTCTGACAGAGCTGCCTCAATATCAATATTGGTAGCTGCATCTTCCGCGTGAAGTTCTTCAATGCCTTCCATCGCATCCTCCCCAGCTACATCTGGAGTTTCTTGAGAAGAATCATCAGGCCGAGTTTCATCCACCATATCGCTAAATAACCTAAAGTCTCTACACAGGGTAATCCAAATTACATCATCATCGGGAGCATTTAGAGTCTTGCACCCATGAAAATTTTTCAAGAACGTACCAACATACCAAAGTAGCAAATATTGAGGCGATCGCTCCTCTACCTCAGGAGCTATTTGCCAACTCAGGCCAATAGTTGGCTCTGTTTGCCCCAAACATCGGTATCACGTCAGCACTTGCAGCCTTATTTACACAGCTTAAAATGCAGCGCATAGAAGTGTAGACCGATACGCTCTACAGCGATCGTCTAAAACCCAATCTCAAACAATCGTTGTCAATTCATAACCACACTTTTGCAGATGAAGTTATTATCGTTTCAGCCATCATGCACGAATCAGAAGTAGTTGAGCTTCCGGGCTGTTGCTCCCAAGGCTTGTTGTTCCGACAATGAGTTTGAGGGGCACACTGTGCACTAGCAGTTTGAACTTCTAATTCGGTATATCCTCCTTAAACCTAGATCTTTCGCATCCGCTATGACGAATTCTTCACAGCGTCGCGCCCTTGTTATACAACGTAGTTTTTCCCCCTTCGGCAACAAGCTAATTCAAGCGGGTTTTGTCGATGGTGAGCAAATGCAGCAGGCTCTAGCGGAAAGCAGGCGTTCAGGACGTGCTCTAACGGATGTCCTTGAGTCCATTACAGGACAACAGCTTTCGCCCGAATTGTTGCGTCAGTACAAGAAGCAGCAGCTTTTTGAGCTTAAGATCCTCTACGGCATTGAATCTGTTGATCCGGAACTCGATTCGGTTTCTTCTCAACAAATCGGTCGATTCATTGACACACTCATCCCAGTGGATATCTGTCGTCGTCATCAGCTAGTGCCGCTCTCGCGCGATGACGAAGAAGAGGATCCTTCTGTCTTGGTCGCAATGGTCGATCCAGAGAATCTGGAGGCTCAGGATGATCTGAATCGTATTCTGCGGCCTCAGGGCTTGCGTCTAAGGCGCATGGTAATCACGGTTGAAGATTATCAGCGGCTCATTTCTAGCTACCTGGATGAGAAGGTTGCCCGTGAAAAACAGCGGGATATGGAACAGGCTGTCGATGTTCAATCTGACTTAGAAGATCTCGACTTCGATGGTTCTGCTCTTCAGGACATCAGCGAAGAAGAGCCTGATCTGAATGATGCATTACAGGATGCAGGGGCGGCTCCAGTTATTGCGCTGGTTAACAAGGTTCTCGTAAAGGCACTACAGGATGGTGTTTCTGATATTCACGTTGAACCGCAGGAAGAAGCTCTCAGAATTCGCTTTCGGAAAGATGGGGTTCTACGAGAAGCTTTCCAAAAATTCCCTAAAAAGATCATTCCCGCCGTTACAGCCCGCTTCAAGATTATTGCAGAGCTAGACATTGCTGAGCGTCGTCTGCCTCAAGACGGTCGTATTCGGCGTATGTTCCAAGGTCGTAAGATTGACTTTCGAGTCAGCACTCTGCCCAGTCGATATGGCGAGAAAGTTGTTCTACGAATTCTTGACAATTCAGCAACTCAGCTGGGCATTGATAAGCTCATCACGGACAATGATTCCTTGAATATTGTCCGAGAAATGGCTTCTCGTCCGTATGGACTAATCTTAGTGACGGGACCCACCGGATCGGGTAAAACGACGACTCTCTATTCGTTGCTTTCTGAGCGAAACGATCCAGGCATCAACATTAGTACGGCTGAAGACCCTATCGAATATGCGTTACCAGGGATTACTCAGGTCCAGGTGATTCGTGAAAAGGGAATGAATTTTGCATCTATCTTGAGAGCTTTCTTGAGACAAGATCCAGATGTCATTCT
Source organism: Oscillatoria sp. CS-180 (assembly GCF_028330965.1). Classification (GTDB taxonomy): domain Bacteria; phylum Cyanobacteriota; class Cyanobacteriia; order Phormidesmidales; family Phormidesmidaceae; genus Halomicronema. Next base: position 62,407 of record NZ_JAQMUB010000031.1, read on the forward strand.
GGTTGGTGAGACCCGCGACCCTGAAACAGCCAAGACGGCTATTGAGGCAGCCCTAACTGGACACCTCGTATTGACCACCTTGCATACCAATGATGCGGCAGGCGCGATCGCTCGTTTAGAAGAGATGGGTATGGAAGGGTTTCAGGTGTCTAGTTCGCTAATCGGCGTTTTAGCCCAGCGTCTGGTCCGCCGAGTTTGCACTGAGTGTCGTGTGCCTTATACACCGACCTCAGAGGAACTCGCTCGTTTTGGATTAACGGCCATTGGTGACACTGACCTCACCATCTACAAAGCCAATGTTCTTTCCATTGATCAGTTTGAGGAAGCGCGTGCTGCAGGAAACTTCTGCGAGGTTTGTCAGGGCGTCGGCTACAAAGGAAGAGTCGGTGTTTATGAAGTCATGCAAATCACAGAAAGCATTCAGAAGATGATTTCTGAGAACGCTCCGACTGAGCAGATCAAGGAAGTGGCCGTTGAGGAAGGCATGAAGACGCTCTTGTCCTACAGCTTAGATCTGGTTCGACAGGGGTACACGACACTCGACGAAGTTGAGCGGGTAACCTTTACCGATAGTGGACTGGAAGCCGAGCTAAAAGCTAAACGGAAGAGTTCTTTGACCTGTGATTCTTGTCAAGCGGAGTTGAAACAGGATTGGCTAGACTGCCCATATTGCTTAACTCCTCGCTTTAAGACCTAACGTGAGCGATCGCGTAGCCGCGAATTTGTCCTTTTAGGACGTACGCAGGATGTCTACAGGTAGGGCGGGCACTACCCACCATAGGGTTACCGCTAGAGACTAAACAGCTTGTTCGCGAAAGTTCTGCTTGTATCAATCAGGAATAACCCAAAAAGAGGTGATGCTATGGAATTAATGATTGAAGACCTAATGGAGGAAGTCATTGAACGGGGAGGATCAGACCTTCACCTCTCAGCTGGACTCCCCCCTTACATTCGGATTAGCGGTAAATTGACGCCGACCGATCATGAGCCGATGACGCCGGAAGCGTGTCAGCGTCTCATCTTTAGTATGTTGAACAACAGCCAGCGAAAAACGCTAGAGCAAACCTGGGAACTGGACTGTTCTTATGGGGTCAAGGGGCTAGCTCGCTTTAGGGTTAATGTTTACAAGGACCGGGGCACATATGCAGCTTGTCTGAGAGCGCTCAGCTCTAAGATTCCTAGTATGGATTTGCTAGGACTGCCTCCCATTGTGCGAGAGCTGTCTGAAAAGCCCAGAGGCCTTATCCTTGTGACGGGACCTACGGGGTCGGGTAAGTCAACAACCCTGGCATCGATGATAAACGAGATCAATATGACTCGTCCAGAGCATATTCTGACCGTTGAGGATCCCATTGAATTTGTTTACGAACCTATCAAGAGCTTGATTCATCAGCGCCAGATTGGAGAAGACACCAAGAGTTTTGGAAATGCGCTAAGAGCAGCCCTGCGGGAAGATCCCGATGTCATCCTGGTGGGTGAGATGCGGGACTTGGAAACCATTTCTCTGGCTATCTCCGCGGCTGAAACAGGTCACTTGGTCTTTGGAACGCTGCACACCAGTTCAGCCTCTCAGACTGTTGACCGGATGGTTGATGTCTTTCCACCAGAGCAACAAACTCAGGTTCGGGTACAGCTGTCTAACTCTCTGGTTGCTGTTTTGAGTCAGTGTTTGGTGCCAAAAGCAAATCCCAAGCCGGGTGAGTTTGGTCGAGTCATGGCTCAGGAAATCATGGTCGTGACGCCAGCTATCTCTAACTTGATTCGCGAAGGTAAGACGGCCCAAATCTATGGCGCAATTCAAACCGGTGGTCGCTTGGCGATGCAAACCTTAGAAAAAGCCTTGGCGGATCAGTACAAAGCCGGTGGCATTTCCTTTGAATCAGCAATGGCGAAGACATCGCGCCCAGAGGAATTGCAGCGCTTGATCGGTGGCATGGCAGCCGCAGGTAAAGAAAAGCAAGCCGCAGCAGGAGCCGCCAGACGCCGATAGATTCATTCAGCAGAGGGGGCTGCATCGCTAAAGGGTGACTGAAATCCGCGATCGCCCATAGAAATTGCCTTAGCCCTCTCTGTTTTAAGCTTTGTGTGTTAACGTGGCTTCATTCTGAGGGGAGATTATTCATAATCATCCTTTCTCAAGGGTGCTACTTTTCACAATAGGGTTGGATTTTCACAACCGGGTTGATTTTTTCATAACAGTGCCAACTTAAGCATCATGCCTACTTACGTTGCTACCGGACGAGACAATACTGGGCGTCAGCGCAGAGAAAAGATTGCCGCGTCCACCCCTGCTGAAGCTCGGGACAAACTTAAAGAGCAAGGGCTATTTATCCAAGATCTGAAAGAGGAGCGCAGCTTTAACCTTGATCTAAAAGAGATCCGGCTGGCTCTAACCTCGGTCTCTGTCAAAGATAAGGCAGTTTTCTCTCGTCAGTTTGCGGCTTTGGTCAACGCAGGGGTGGCTCTAGTAAGAGGCTTAGGTGTCCTGTCTGAGGAATGTCCCAATCCTAAATTGAAGCGAGCGCTTGAAGACATTAACTCTGACGTGCAGCAGGGAACTAGCCTGTCGGACTCGATGAGTAAGCATCCAAGCTGTTTTGACAAGCTCTATGTCAGCTTGATTCAGGCTGGCGAAACGGGTGGTGTCTTGGACGAAGTGCTGAACCGATTGGCAAAGCTGCTAGAAGATTTGAATCGCTTGCAGAACCAGATTAAGTCAGCGATGGCTTATCCAGTAACGGTTTCTATCCTGGCGATCATCATTTTCATTGCGATGACGGTCTTTTTGTTGCCTACATTTGCAGCCATCTTTGAAGAGCTTGATGCTGATCTGCCTCTGTTTACTCGCATCATGCTTCAGATCAGTGTATTTTTGCGTCAACCGCTTAATTGGGCCGTTATCATTGGTGTCATCTTTGGCGCAACGTTTGTATTTAAGCGCTACTACGCTACTCATAATGGTGAGCGTACCGTTGATCGTCTACTCCTCAAACTTCCTTTGTTCGGTGACTTGGTTCAAAAAACTGCAACTGCCCGCTTCTGCCGGACGTTTGGCTCCTTGTCTCGCTCTGGGGTCCCCATTCTGACCTCGCTGGAGATTGTTCGAGATACAGCAGGTAACAGCATTATTTCGGACGCTATTAATGAGGCCCGGAGTGAGATTCAGACTGGTGGCATGATCAGTTTGGCGTTGCAGCAGCACAGAGTGTTTCCTGCTATGGCGATTCAGATGATCAGTATTGGTGAGGAAACAGGTGAGCTTGATCAGATGCTGATGAAAGTCGCAGACTTCTACGAAGACGAAGTAGAACAGGCTGTGAAAGCTCTGACCAGCATCATGGAACCTTTCATGATCGTCATCTTGGGTGGCATGGTAGGTTCAATTCTGGTGTCAATGTATTTGCCGATGTTTAGGATTATGGAAGTCGTCGGGTAATCGTCTTCCTAAGGAAAGACTTACCATTTCCGGCGATCGCAGGATGTAGCCCGCAGGGCGATCTTGATAGCTTACTCATAAAGAAATTCCCAGTCGTAAGGTCCTTTTGAGGTTGACTTGGGTCTTTTTTTGTAGGAAGCCAAAATGGATCGCATTTATGACGACTAACAATACTGCGGTAGACGACACTAACAAAGCCATCGAGTCCTTTCGTGGACTGGGCGTAGACGAACAACTCGCGTGGCTCTGGTACGTCTACAAGAAAATGGGAGATTCCGTTACCCCAGCAGCACCGGGTGCTGCTTCCGAAAGCATTGCTGAAGGTTTGTTTAACCAAGTCAAGCAGCAGTCCAAAGAGGAGCAGCTTGAGTCGATGCGGGCGATCGCCCGCAGTGATGCTGATAATCAGATCAGTCGAGAATATGGTTCTCTAAGCGCCAACACCAAGCTAGCATTCTGGTATGCATTAGCCATCGGCATGGATGAAGGCTCCATTATCGGTATGCCTGAGGACTACAGTGCTAGCGACGGGAGCAAAAACCTACTCAGCACCATCGAACAAATGGACCTTGAAGAACAAATTACGCTTCTGCGTAATGCGGTAGAGCCAATGGGTGCAGATCCAAAGGTTGGTGCAACGGCATAACGCTTGTAACGCAAACTGAAAGCTATAACCGTCGCCAATTTCGTTAGAACAAGATAGCTATAGCTATAAATTAAAGGTCGTGGTTGGCATCGCTTCAACCATGACTCTTTTGCTTTAATACCCTTTTTGGGAGTTATCCGAAGAATCATGAATGGAGAACCGAATAGGCTTTCTAAGATTAGGTGAATCCCAACATAATAGGTGTCTAAAACCGAATTTCTTCCCTTCAAAAATTCGATAGTCTTACATCAAGAGGAGTCAAGAAAACGTCTACTTTGAGCTGATTTTTCAGGCTCCTTATCAATTGGACACATTCACCCTTAAAGGGAATTTGTGGAAAAGTTACAGGAGGTTAGAAACCTATGACTCTTACCCGTTGGGAACCGTTTAGAGAAGTCAACGCTTTGCAGCGAGAGATGAACCGCCTATTTGAGACGTTGAGTCCTTCCCAGGATAGTCGGCTTGAAATGGGTACCTTCATGCCTGCGGCAGAGATTAACGAAACTGATGAGGCTGTCAACTTGAAGGTAGAATTACCTGGTCTTGATGCAGACGATATTGACATTCAAGTATCCGCTGATTCTGTTGCGATCAGTGGTGAGCGTAAATCTGAAAGCAAGTCCGAAGAAAACGGGGTCGTCCGTAGTGAATTTCATTACGGTTCTTTCCGTCGAGTTGTGCCGCTCAATGTTCGAGTTGACAACGCCAACGTCGAAGCCAACTATGACAACGGCATCCTAACGCTTCACATGCCAAAAGCACCTGAGGAGCGCAACAAAGTCGTGAAGGTCAACGTTGGTCAATAAGCTTTCTCACCCCCAGAAATCATCTGGGACGGCTATGTCGGCATTGAGTTGCATTAGCACATATCGAGTAATCTGCATGGCGGTAATCTCTTTGAGGTTGTCGCCATCTTTCTTGTCAAAATGCCGCTCCCTTTGTACCTCACTCGCTAAAGCTTGACGCCATGAATGGGCATCTTGCCTGAGGTAAGCCTCTGCCAATAGTCCTCCAAAGAGCGGGCAACATCGCTAGATAGCCAAATGCAGCCAATCAAATTTGGAATTGCGATCGCAAACAGCATCATATCGCTGAGGGCTAGGACAGTACTAGGTTGAGTGACCGTTCCAACAAATGTAAATCCTACGTAGAGTAAACGATAAGTCAACACGAAGCGATCGCCGGTTAAATACCGCCAGCATTGTTCGCCATAGTAGGCCCAGGAGACAATAGTTGAAAAGGCAAACAGACACACTGCAAAGGTCAGCAGGACAGAAAAACCCGGTACGCTAGTCTCAAATGCTGTAGCGACCAACTCGAAACCCAATGCGGATTGGGGCGCCCTTTGATAGGCTCCTGTCACGATGCAAACCAAAGCCGTGATGTTGCAGATGACGACCGTATCGATGAACGGTTCAAGGGACGCAACAATGCCCTCTCGTGCAGGCTCTTGCGTACGGGTAGCAGCATGAGCGATCGCCGCAGAACCGTTGCCTGCTGAATTTGAGAAAAAGCCTCTTCGAATTCCCTGTACCAAGACGCCAACCATTCCTCCTGCGACCGTTTGGGGATTGAAAGCTTCTTGTGTAATTAGAACCACAGCCCCTGGAATGTCGGAGAGGTTGGTCAAAACCACCCATATGCTAGCCAAGATGTAAACGCCGACCATGGTGGGCACAATGGTTCCAGCGACCGCGCCAATACGTCGAATACCGCCAACGATCACTAGCCCCACTACGGTAGACAGCCCCAAGCCATAAACCCAGGTGTATTCCCTCACAACAGGTAAAACATGAGTGACAGCAGCCTGAGTTTGGCTAGCTTGAAACATATTGCCGCCACCGACTGCGCCCAAAGCACAGAGCAACGCAAAACTCATTGCCAAAATCCGACCCATCGATTTGAAGCCCTGCTTGGCTAGCCCCTGGGAGAGATAGTACATGGGGCCGCCTGCAATAGTGCCATCGACTCTAATTGTGCGATATTGCTGAGCTAGAGTACATTCCACAAACTTAGTGGACATTCCCAGAAAGCCTGCTAAGGTCATCCATACGACTGCGCCTGGACCACCGAGCTGAATCGCGATCGCGACCCCAGCAATATTTCCGAGTCCAACGGTGGCTGACAGGGCCGTGGCGATCGCCTGAAAGTGACTCACTTCACCAGGCTCATCTGGACTGTCATAGCGTCCTAACGTGATATTGATCGCATGTTTGAAGGCTCGGACGTTAATGAAGCCCATGCGAAGCGTGAAAAAGATGGCTCCGAGCAACAGCCAGAGAACAATAATGGGCAAGCCACCAACACTGAAGAATAATGTTTGCTCTAGCCCATTAATGCTCAAATTAAATATCTGATTGAGCCTATCAAAAACACTTTCAAGTCTGAAGGGAAGAGAAAACTGGAGAAAAACTGACAAAGCATGTCTCAGCGGCAACGCTCTTCATTATAGGCAGGTTGAAACTCTAGGGGCTGTTGTCATTTAGTGCTCAAATACTGTGTCAGAAGAGGTTTCAGCCCTTCGCCATAAATTGAGATGAGCGCAGCAATGCTTGTGTTACAGGACTTCTAAAACTAATCGAATGGTTGATTCACCCTGATGGTCTAATTTCCCCCGTGAGTTAAGAATTTACTCTCCGCACTCCCTACTTTTCCACGCTTTTGCGTTTCAACTGTTTGAGCTAGGCGTATCGTTACTTAAGCTTGCTGCACAATTTGGACATGCTTGTTGATGATGCTCGCCAAACTAGGAACAGCCTCTTCAACATCCCCTTTCACTGATTTGCGAAGCTTATTGTAGGCTCCTGCAACAACGCCCGATGCCTTTTTGACTCGTGCGTCGGTCACGCTGAGAATAACATCGGCAGTGCGTGATCGATGTTCGACTAGGTAACCCACCGGATCACCGGCCTGTAGACCCTCGTTCCACATTGGATCTAATGCTTTAAAGGCTTCGGGCAGCACTCGACCAACGGCCCCTGGCACATAAGTAGGTCCTACGCCCTTAACAACTCGATAGGCTGTTTTCAGCGCCATTCCTGAGATTCCACCCTTGCTGGATACTTGGTCGTCAATTAAGTCGGTACACTCTTCAACGATACTCGCTTTGACAGAGCGGTCTTTGATTACATCGCTGAGTTTCATCGTGAATCTCCTAACGTGCGCTTGTCTTTTTCGATTGTTCACAACTTCGGAGCTAAATCAACGTTTCCTCTTGAATGTTCGAATTTGCTTTATGAAACTGTGAATTTTCGTGCGCCCAAAGGGATTTGTCCCTTTAGGGTTACTTCGTTGCAGGGCTATGGATGAAGAATGCAAACCTGAAGGATAAGGACAATTGGGGGGAAGAAATAATCGCCACACTGTAGGAAATGGTATTAGGCGATCGCCCTTTCTGTCATGATCATTTTCCCGTCATCAGCATTGATTTCGACGTCCAATCCCATGGGAATCGTCAGGATGGGTTCGACATGCCCAATTGCCGCGTTGGACCAGGCCGGAATTCCTAGCGGTGCAATATGATCTTGCAGAACTTCTTCTAGCGTGAGTGCACCATATCCTCCAGAAGGACCACATCGAGTACATTGGCCAAATACAAACCCGGCGAGTTGGTCAAGAACACCGCTGAGTTTGAGCTGAGTCAACATGCGGTCAATGCGGTAGACCGACTCACCCACATCCTCTAAGAACAGGATGGCTCCTGTTAAATCAGGCAGGTAGGGTGAGCCAGCAATGCCTGCAATGACCGAGAGGTTGCCGCCATAGAGACGTCCCCGTGCCTGACCGGATGTAATCGTATTGACGCGAAACCGCGTTTGCATGAGGCGATCGCTGTCCTCAGCCGCAATCGGATTCTCAAAAGCAAAAGTTTGTCCCTCCAGCAGGACCCTTCGGAAAGATTCAGTTTGATCTGGTTTCCAGGAAGTCAGCCCATTGGGACCATGAAAAGTCACTAAGCCAGTTTGAGCTGTGATGCCTAGCAGTAAAGCCGTGATGTCACTAAACCCAACAATAACTTTGGGATTTTGACGAATAATTTCGTAGTCCAGATACGGCAGGGTGCGAGCGCTGCCCCAGTCACCGCGAATAGGCAGTAGTGCTGCAATATTGGGATTGGCAAAAAAACGATTGATATCAGCAGCGCGATCGCGGTCTTGCCCTGCAAGATAGCCGTATCGATCCAGTGCACGGGGCGCAATTTGGGGGATTAGTCCCAGCCCACGAACTGCATCAACCACAATATCCAAATCCGTTGAGTCGAAAGTGGCTCCGGCTGGACTGACAATCCCAACCCCATCTCCTGGCTGCAGACGAGACGGTTTAAGTACGGGCATCGTGGTGGCGGCGTTAGCCTTGCCTTGCTGAGTCACTGCAAGAGGAGCGATCGCCGCGATCGTGCCTAATCCTGTGATCAACTGCCGCCGAGTCGGTTGTTGTTTGCCCATACTGTCCTTGTCCAGACTCCTATCTCTGCTCCATTACTCTACTGGAACCAATGCCTATCACTTTGTTTCATCTTAAATGGGACCATACTGACGAGCTACCCTTGAATTAAGGCGCTTATAGAATGTGAGGCTTGGATGTGAGGCAATGGAAAACTTACCACCACTAACAACTGAAACGGTTTGGGACATTCTCAACGACACCCTCGAAGACGACACCGTGAATCGATTGGTGTGGTATCACTTGGGCTACCGCTACGATTCGGAAACCCAGCAGTGGAGCATGGACCAAGTCGAGCCAGCCTGGATTGAGAAGTTTCCAGATCCTCCGAACTTTATTGAAAGCCGCCCTGCAACGGTGCAGCTTACTCGTTCAATTCCGAAGGAGAACAAGCAACTCCTAAAAGAACACTTGGGTTTCAAAGGTTACAGCGTAGATCAACTCATCCCTCGACTGACACGCCGGGCAACAATGGCAAACTGGCTGCTTAGCGTGATGCGGCAGAAAGGGATATTGGTGGATGCTTTGGATTGAAAAATTTCTCGCTGCTGAGCGTTTTAGATACCGGCTCATACCGCGTCGGCTTCGTCAGCGATCGCCCTCCACAATTAATTCACCCCCGCAGAAAGGCTTTCTTCACTTTGCCCTGAACGTTGCACCCTTCAAACAGTGAGTAATCAACATTGGAATGGTAAGTACTCGCGCTCAAAACGTGCTGATAATCTGGCGTTGTCTTGATTTTCCTGTAATCGCCACAAAGGAACAAACTTAACCACATTTGCTCCTGCTGCAGGTGAGGTTGTTTGGCTCTTCAATCCGAGAAGGCAAGCTAGGGTAAAGCATTTCACTTTAGCTGTAGGAGGAATCGAGGGCATTACGCCGACGGGCCGAGCAACTGTCAAACTCTTAAGGCTCAATATGCCAAACCAGATTTTAGAACGCCAGCTGCTGACAGCACAAAAGTGTCATTCCCAAAGCTCTCAATCACCCTAGTATCTCCACGGTAGCCATAGAATACTCCTGCCTCCCACCTCCTGAACTCTGTCTCCTGCCTCTCCACTCACTCAGAACACTCCATCCCAAACGGCTCCCCATTGACTCTGTTCACTCCATCAACGACAGGGGGTATGCTCTGGTTGCAGAATCTTACATAATGAAAAGGTTTTGTAGACCTTTCGCGTTCAAAAGCACCCCACAAAAAGATCATGCGTACCCACTACTGCGGCCACCTGCGAGCGACTGATATAGGAGAAACCGTTACCCTGTTTGGCTGGGTGGATCGTCGTCGCGATCATGGCGGCGTGATCTTTGTGGATTTGCGCGATCGCACCGGGGTTGTGCAAATTGTTAGCGATCCGGAGCGCACCCCCGACTCCTTTAATATCGCCAACGACCTGCGAAACGAATACGTTGTTCGGATCAAGGGCAAAGTCAGTCAGCGCCCCGATGAGTCTCTGAACCCGAAGCTACCTACGGGAGAAGTCGAGATCTACGCAGACGAAATCGAGCTACTCAACGCCGTTCGCAAACAGCTTCCCTTCCAGGTTTCCACTGCTGAGCCGGAATCTGTCAGAGAGGAACTGCGCCTGCGCTATCGCTATCTTGACCTGCGCCGGGAACGCATGGCTCAAAACTTGCAAGTGCGCCATGCCATCATCAAAGCCATTCGCCGTTTCTTAGAAGACGAAGAACACTTCACCGAAGTCGAGACGCCCATTTTGACTCGATCTACTCCTGAGGGAGCGCGAGACTTTCTGCTGCCCTCCCGCGTCAATCCGGGCGAGTGGTTTGCGCTGCCCCAATCGCCGCAGTTGTTCAAGCAGCTGTTGATGGTTGCCGGGGTCGATCGCTACTACCAAATTGCTCGCTGCTTCCGAGATGAAGACCTGCGGGCCGACCGTCAGCCTGAATTTACCCAGCTCGACATGGAAATGAGCTTCCTGAGCCAAGAGGAAATCCTCGACCTGAACGAGCGGCTGGTCTGCCATGTGTTCAAAATGGTCAAAGGTATTGACCTGCCGCGCCCCTTTCCTCAACTCACCTACGCTGAAGCGATGGATCGATACGGTTGCGATAAGCCAGACACTCGCTACGGCCTGGAGCTGGTTAATGTTTCCGATCTTGTGGCGGATTCCGGATTCAAAGTGTTTTCGGGGGCAGTCAAGTCGGGTGGTCTAGTGAAGGTGTTGCCCATTCCTGGCGGAAACGACGTCATCTCAAACGTACGGATTAAGCCCGGTGGTGACTTGTTTAAAGTGGCGGCAGAGGCAGGAGCCAAAGGGCTAGCCTACATTCGGGTGCGAGAGAACAACGCCATCGACACCATTGGGGCGATCAAAGACAACCTCTCTGAAGAGCAAATGCAGGAACTGCTGGAGCGCACGGAGGCTCAACCGGGCACGCTGCTGCTGTTTGGCGCTGGTCCCAGCGATATTGTCAACGCCACGCTTGATCGCGTCCGCCAGGCGATCGCTAAAGAAATGAGTTTGATTCCCGCCGATAAACTCAACCTGCTTTGGGTGACGGACTTCCCTATGTTTGAGTGGAACGCTGATGAGAAGCGATTGGAAGCATTGCACCATCCCTTTACGGCACCTCGCCCTGATGAAGTGGACGATATCAAAACGGCCCGTGCTCAAGCCTATGATCTGGTCCTCAACGGTTACGAGATTGGGGGAGGCAGTCTGAGAATCTATCAGCCGGACATCCAGAAAGAGGTGTTCGCAGCTATTGGCCTTTCCAATGAAGAAGCTCAAGAGAAGTTTGGCTTCTTGCTGGAAGCGTTTGAATATGGCACTCCGCCTCACGGAGGCATCGCTTACGGACTGGATCGCCTCGTCATGTTGATGGCCGGCGAAGAGTCGATTCGAGATGCGATCGCCTTTCCTAAGACACAACAGGCTCGCTGCTTGCTCATGTCGGCTCCTTCTACGGTCGACAAAAAGCAGTTAAAAGAACTTCATGTTGCGTCTACCTATCAGCCAAAACCCAAAGAAACGGATCAATAGAGTGTATAGCCTGACTTCCAGGTGTTGAGTTTGGTTCACAAATAGGAAGCTGTGTGCCATCAGCTTTTCACAACTTTACGCAAATCCATACAGATTACTACAAATACACAAAGGCGGCACCAGGGACTCTCTTAATCACGATAGGATTTCATCAATTGCCATTCGTGATGAAACTTTTGAGTTCTTATGCTGATCGTTCTGCTTATTTTTGGCCTGAGCTTGGTGCCTGCCCTGATTTCTGCATGGATTAGCTTGCGAGCACAAGATCGCGTTCAGGCCGAGTTTGGTCGGGCTATTGAAGTTGCTAGCCAGCGCGGATTAAAAGCTGCTATCCAGCGCGATCGCGACCTGAACTATATAGAAGGTTTAGGCTACGTGATTGGTGACTTTAGTTGTCAGATGAATGCGCGATCGCCTTATCTACGCTGTGCCATGAACCCTTGCGGTCCCTGTGAGGGCTGTCAGTTTTATGAGCCGCCTGTGATTAAAGAAGTTGTCATGGCAGTTCCTGAAACAGCCAGTGCTTGTCCTATTCCTCCGATGCCTGCAACCTGTCCTCTACCTGCATTTTCAGCAGCGACGACTTTTTCGGCGTCGTAGGCTAGGCAGGAAAGATTTCAAATAACTCATGCCGAAAACTCCTGGCAGGGGAGAGCATTAATGTTCATCCCCGGCCAGGAGTTTCAGCTTTAAAGAACGGTCTATTACCCATCTGACGGTAGACCGAACACTTCGATCTGCTTATCCCGGCCTCGCAGCGGCATTTTGCCTAAATGAACCAGAGGCAAATTTTTGAGATGACGGTGGGTTTCTTCACTGATTAGAAGCGATCGCCCAACTTCTTTAGTCATCGCTTCCAGACGAGAGGCCACGTTGACCGTATCGCCAATGACGGTGAAGTCCAAATGGCCGCCAACGCCGAGGCAGCCTGCAACAATGATTCCAGAATGGAGTCCAATACCAATGGGTAAAGGACTGACTTGCTGAATGTCCTTGAGGATGGCCTTTCCCGCAGCGACGGCTCGTTCGGCGTGGTTGTCTAGTGATCGTGGCGCACCAAAGACCGCTAACATGCCATCCCCCATAAACTTATCAACCCATCCTCCATGCTCCTCCACTGTGCGGGACAAGAACCCCTGCATCTGGCTCAGAAAGCTCAGAACTTCGAGCGGGTCCAGCTTTTCCGAATATCGAGTAAAACCCCGCAGGTCGGTCACCATAATAGTGACTTCGCAGCGAATGGGTTCTTCCAGCAATTGCAAAGGATTTTCGAACGCCGCCTCTACCACCGTTTCTGGCAAAAACTGCTGTATCAGCAGCCGTCCCGCTTCATTCTTGCCCTGCCGCCTAACAATGCCTGCCGTCAGTAGACCTAGCAGTCCGGTTCCCAAGATGGTGAACAGGGCAAACAGGCTCACCGCAATATCCAAACGAAAGAGTGCTGCCCCATAAGCAAAATTGCCCAGCGCCAATGTGGTGGTCAAGATAGAAGCTCGGCGTTGGATGCGAATCCCTCCTGAAACGGCCAACAGGCAGGAAAAGGCGGCAATATTGGTGACAATGGCGGGCTGAATTTCTCCTAAAACATGCCAAATGTTCGTGATAAAAAGATTTAGCAAAACACCGTCGAATATTGGGATAGCCGTCTGAAGACTGTTGGACCATCGCCAAGCCTGAGGTCGCAGGAGTGCTACCAAAAAAAACAGTGAAATTAAGCAGGCAACGATTGAGATTAGGGCGATCGTCGGAGCAACACTGTCTTGTCCAATCAACGGTTGCGGAAAAAAGAAAACCAGCACGTCCAAAATGCTGGAAATAATGAGGACTACAACTCTGACGTAAGCCAGCTTCTGCTCATTCTTTAAGGATTCCTGCGCGAGAACTCGACTGACGGCTACCTTGATGACATCGCCGTCAATCGAATTCTGAGACGCAAAAGGCGAATAAGCAGTTTGTTCAGCCATGATTGATGACCTACAGGCAAAGAAAAAGGCGCGGTCACCTTGCCTCTAATCGCTGCTCTTGATTAAGCAAATCGACAAGGCACGGCAAAAGGGCAGAAGGCAAAATCAATCCCTCTATATCAACCCTTCTACACAGCAACTCTCCGGAGAAAAGCGCTGTTGACAGTAGTCGGCCATCCGTCTGGTGATGCTCTGCTGCAACGGTGACCGTATGAAGATGCACTGAACAGGACTCTTCGCCTAGGTTAACAGTTATGGAAAAGGGGATTGATAGTCAGGCAGAGGTATAGCTTTAGCCATCTAGGCTTGTGCACTTATTAGCATCTGGGTGCTTAGCACGTTGCCAGATGGCTCGCCGTCTTGTCCTAATGGAACTGGCGACGGCGATACAAGGCTCGAACCCGTTAATGCTCAAGACGGACGGATACTGCTCCGTGGCGAAGCTTGCGCTGTTGGTATAGCCAAGCTTGCTGGGTGAGTCCAAACCGTCCTAGTAGGTTGGCAACTGTCTTGAAGGCTCGATAGGTGAAAGGGGAGGCAGTGAAGGCGGCAATTTTTTGCCACTCTTCAAGCTGAAGGTGCTGGATGGCTGCGATTTCTGGCAGCCGTTCCGACTGAATGGCTTGTAGCGCAGCCGTAATCCTGTCAAGCGTGCCTGAGTTTTGTAGGACTGGGACTAGGTGATTGGCGGCGGCAATCGCATCTCGCAATCCCATATTGATTCCCTGAGCGCGATTAGGAGCCATTGGATGAGCAGCATCGCCAATCAGTAACAAACCTGGAATTGACCATTGGGGACAAACTCCAACAATGACGTCTAAAAAGATCGGACCTTCAAGCTCGTCGCAATGCTCGCGAAAGTGCTCAGCCAAAAAGGGAGGCGCAGCTTGGGCAAATTCTTCGGCCCAATCTCGTTCGGCAGATGTCTTGCCCTGTCCTTTTTCAACAATCCAGCCTATTTGCAGGCGTTCATCCCAAGATGGATAGAAGGCATACTGCCGCTGCCGCTGGAGACAAACGGTGAAGGCCGTTTCACAGAGGACTTCAGCCGGCGCTGGCAGTTTGAACCAGAGGACGTCAAACTGGGTTTGAGACTGGTGTAGAGAGAGATCCGCAAGTTTTCGCGATCGCGAATATCGCCCCTCTGCCACGATAACGAGATCGCCCATGAAATCTTGAGTTTGGTGGCCGTTGGTAGCTTTTACCCCACAAACGCTAACGTCGCTTCGGATCAATTCGCGAACTTGCCAGCCGGGATAAAACTTGAAGTGAGGCAGCGTCTTCGTCTGTTCGACAATGTTCTTAAGCAAAGCAGATTGACAGATAATCTGGGTGGAAAATTTGCCCAGCCGGCCCTGAGGTTCAACAACTCGCATCCGTCGCTGTTGATCAATGTAGAAATCCCAGGCGTCTAGAGTTCTGGAAGGAATCGCCTCTAGGCATTGCCCTAACCCCATTTCGTAGAGCGCTTCGACGCCCGAAGGCATCAAACCTTCGCCTCTAAAAACGCGGTTAAACTGGGTTTCTCGCTCAATTAGGCTAACTTGAATACCCTGTCGAGCTAAGAGGAATGCGATCGCTGCGCCGGATGGGCCAGCACCGACAACCACCACATGATTCATAGACGCGATCGCTTTTTCGAGAAACGAAGATCAAGAATGACAGTCCTTTAGTCTTTTTGGAGAACTTCAGAGAACGACAACTCTTCGGATGCCATGACTAGTAGCGTGTTGGGTAAATCAGTAATGCGGTGTTGGAGTTTGGTGTAGTACTCGCTGAAGTCATCAACGCTGCCAGGAGTGGCAAGTCCTATTAGAACAAGATCGGCAGTTTGCGAAGAGATAAGGAGAATTTCGTCGAAGGAACGCCCGTTCGCCACGATGACTTGAGGGACAGCACCAATTCTCAGACTGGCGGTTAAACCCATTAAATTTTCTTCTGCTGAGGCTGCGGCTGCCTGATCAGGCACGACCAGTTTGAGACAAATTTCTGCTCCGCGCCAATCCCAGCTAGTCCGCAAAAGGTAAGCCAAAATCAGCATCAGTCCGCCATTGGCTTGGAGTCCGCCCCACCATACGTCAATGCGACGAAACCGAGCAGGCCGACGGCGCACCAATGTAAACTGCTCTGGGCTGCTCCTTAAAATGACGACGTTGCGCTTGGCCTTATGGCACTGGGCAACGAGCTGGCTGAAGCGATCGCGTCCTTGAGGATTCTCTGTGTCTCCTAGCAACACTGTATTGGGCAACAGCGGTCCAATGCCATAGGCTTCGATCAGTTGCTTCATCCCTTGAAATGGATCAGAAGCTGTCACCAGTCGGACGAACGCTTGGATCCCGCGTTTTTCCAAATAGTCCTGCAGGGTCATCTCCATACTCTCTTGACGCCCTACATCTCGACTTCCTTCCGGCAGAACACTGGCTACCGTAAATAACCCTCGCTGATGGGTCAAAGCGTTTGCCATATCTAGCAAGTGCCATCGCTTAGTTGGGGCACCCGAGAACACTAAAAGATGGGGACGCCAGTTTTTGGAGTCCAGAGGGCCTTTGATGCGAAATAAACCGGTGCGAATCAAGGATAACCAGATACCCTGACGGATATCGCCCCATGTCCCTTCGATTTCGCGTCGTTCCAGCCAGAGATAAATGCCCAGCACAATAAGTGCGGCAACGACTGTTGCGATCGCATTGATCAAAAACATGATGCTGATACAACCCACGGCCCCAAGTAAAGAGAAGATCCAGGGAACTTTGAAGGTTGGTCGAAAAGATGGGCTTTGTAGGAAGCCTTCAATTCCAGCCGCAACGTTCAGCACCATGTAAGTGGTCAAGAAAAACATCGTGAGAACTGGGGCGATTAGGTTCAAATCGCCAATACTGACGGCGGCTAATGCCACGCCTAAGCTGAACAACGTTCCTAGTCGCGGCTCATCTTGGGGACCGCTACCCTTGCCGAGCCAGCGCAGCGATTTAGGTAGAACGCCGTCTCGCGCCAAGGCCTGGAGTACGCGGGGTGCTCCCAGAATGCTGCCGATCGCACTGGACAAAGTGGCACCCCAGACGCCAAGCAGAATTGAATCGCCCCATATAGCAATCCGTCGCATTATCAGCGGATCCGCAATCAGTGTCGCAGAATCGGCTTGCTGGCTCAGGAATAATGGAATAACCATGTAAATGACATAGCCAACCCCAATAGCTGCGAGGGTGCCTACGGGGATAGCTTTGGATGGATCCTTGAGGTCACCAGACATATTGACCCCAGACATGATGCCGGTCACAGCTGGAAAGAAAACCGCTAGAACAGCCCAAAATCCAACTGAGCCGGGTTCTTCTACCGGAGTGGCTGCCAAGTCTAAGGCACTTGCTGAACCGATGGGTTGCCCTAACGCAAGACAGATCAGCGATACGACGATCGCCGCCATAATGAAATATTGGGCCTTAATTGCAATCTCAGCAGATTTCAGTGCGAGTAGGGTTACTAAGATCGTGACGATGAACGCCACCATCGTTAGGTTTAAGTTGGGGAAAATGCGGACAACGCTCTCTGCAAATCCCAGCGTGTATAGGGCAACCGAAAGGGCCTGAGCAAAGAAGAGGGGAATCCCTACAGCACCACCCGTTTCAATACCCAGAGACCGACTGATCATGTAGTATGCCCCCCCAGCTCTGACCACCTGGTCTGTCGCGATCGCAGAGATCGAGAGACCCGTAAAGAAGGTGATGCTAGTCGACAGGGTAACAATTATTAGGGTATTGATTAACCCGACGTGTCCGAGAACCCATCCGAAGCGCAAGTACATAATGACGCCCAGGATAGTGAGGATAGATGGGGTAAAAACTCCTCCAAACGCACTTAAACCGGGTTTTTCGTCTTGAGAGGATTTCCACGAGACCGTTCCTGGCTCAGGACTTGGTAGGGGCATGCTGTTTCAGAATTCAAATGATTAAAAACGTCGAATAGCCAAGCAGCTGTGCACCATTCACTGCACTTATACTGCTGATAGCAGAAGCACCGCGAAACAGTGTACGCCTGATTGACCCAATCACTACTCATACCTACAGACTATTCATGTAGAGTCGCATCTCAACAGTGAACTGACCTGGCTTGATGAAGTTTCTGTAGAAAACTGCAATCAAAGCTGTACCTTTCGGCTTGACCTTGTTCTAAAACATGTTCCTTGGAATGGACGGCACTACGGGTATATGTAACGCCAAGCGTAGTCTCGCTTCTGAGACTACGTAAACCAAGATCGACGATTTTCGGTACAAGAAACTGTTTGAGAATCATGGGAACCCAAGCAATGAATTCCTTCAGAGATTGATGCTGAGAGGTTTCAAAGGTGAAGTTCAAAGGGCAACAACCGGACTCGATTCCATAAATTCTGAGTAAAGCCTGCGGACGACTGAACGGGTGCCTAACTAGTCTAGCGGGGCTATCCCCCTTTTGGTCTGAGGGGAGTAGCCAGCCAGCGAAGTGTCTTGGGAAGCTGTGACTGTAGCTGTCCGTTAGTGTAGCGTCCGCAGCCCAGTTCAAATTCTTGAAATTGAACATGTACATAACCGAAGTCGGCAGTGCTTTTAACGGGCTGAGTTTTCCCCTGCAAGAATAAACTTGCAGCTTCCTCGTTGGGCAAATTAATCTTGTTCCGTTGAATCAAATGCCCGAAACGCTGGAGGAAAGCCGTCGAAGGCTTCAGTCCTAAATTGGTGTTGGTCGCTAGGGGAATGCCATAGGATTGGGGACGCACTTGTGATGGTGAAAGGGATGCCCCGCTCGCTAACCAAAGTCGCCGTTTTCCAGTGGCCCAACAGGTGTAGGTAGGAAAAACATCAGGGGCGATCGCAAACCGCTTTCTTAAAGTGTCCACTGGGTTCCCCGGCACCAACGCAACAGGTGGTAGCTGAGAACTTACGAGCGGAGAGAAAGAACAGAGTTGAGTATTCGCTCTCCTCAGCTTGGCAACAAAAAAACCACCCGTGTTATTGAAATGAGGAAAATAACGCCGGGCTTGAACGATATCCTGACGGTACGACTGTCCTTGCCATTGAGTTAGTCCAGGTTGTCCTCGCAGTTCAGGAATCGTGAAGGGTTCTATCCAAGCGCGATCGCCGAGTACAGCATCCAGCACCGCCTCGTTTTCCTCCGGAGCAAACGTACAGGTGCTATAGACCACAGTGCCTCCAGGCTTGACCAGATCTAGGGCACGGCTGAGCAATTTTTTCTGGGCAGTGGCAATGCGCGCTCCATAGGTCGGCTGCCAGACTTGAGGATGTTGCCGTCGCCGCAGATTTCCTTCCCCTGAACAGGGTGCATCCACCAACACCCGGTCAAAGGTATGAGGAGCCAAGGGGAGCGATCGCCCGTCAGCCTGCGTAGTGATGACAGAGGTCAATCCCAACCGAGCCACAGTAACGCTGAGACTGGGTAAGCGATCGCGGTGTATCTCATTGGCAATGACACACCCTGTTTCACCTTGGCGAGTGGCGATCTGCGCCATCTTGCCGCCCGGTGCCGCACACAGGTCCAGAATCGTTTCTCCCGGCTGTGGATCGAGAGCAGCCACCGCTGCCATCGCGATTTCTTCCTGCACATAGTACCAGCCTGCCGTGAAAGCCAGTGTCCGACCAGGAGTACTCCAAGCGTCTGTCCTAAAGGCTCCCGGCATCCAGTTCACTGGCTCAAGTCTGACGCCTAATCCTTGTAAATAGTGTTGAAGGGCTTTGGGAGTGCTCTTGAGCGGATTTGTCCACAGGCAAATAGGTAGTGGCTGCTGGCTGCTATCAAGAAAAGCTTGGGGATCATCGACGATCGCAGCATATCGTGCCAAGATAGCCAGAACTTCATTAGAAGCACCCCGCGAGCGAACCCATAAGTCTGTATGCGACAAATTTGCGTACCCTTGTCGTAAGTAGTATTCACAATCGTCAGCGGCATGTCACATCTGCCTCCGTCTTCTTCTCAGGCAACCTCTGCCTTTGAAGACTCTCCTAATGATGGTCTTCAAAAGGGGCTGATGGCCCTGAGAGAACAAAACTACCCTACCGCTATTCGAACGCTTTCCAAGCTATTGCAGAATCGGGCTGCGACAGGGGCAACTCGGTTGAAAGCTCACATTGGCCTGGTCAAAGCTCTCCGGGGCGACGGGCGGCTGAAGGACGCGATCGCCCTTTGCCGGAAGTTGGTGAATCATCCCCAGGCCAAAGTGCAGCAGTGGGCCAAGCAGACCCTGACCGCCATGGAGCAATCCGCTCTACCTCAAACTCTATCCACTTCCTCAGAAACTGGCGATCTTAGTGGGTTTCAGCCGCTGACAACGGAGGCAGCCGCTGCCCCTCTAGTGGTCCCTGCTTCGCAAACGAATTTGCCACAAACGCCTGCTCAGACCAACCCAAGTGGTTTTCAACCGCTTGAAGATTCTAATGAGGATAAACCTCTATCTGTACACAACAATTCCACCAATGACCCGAATTCGTCGGCGTCGGCTGCCGATGAAGCTGTAGATCCTCAGACCAGATTGCCAAACTCTGATTTGACAAACTCCGACGATGCTGAGTCGATTGAGGCGGCCTCTGAACCAGAAGCCGTTGAAGGGGCAAACTACCCTTCGGCTGATACGGCAACCAATGCGTTGGCTTCCGAGACATCCCTTTTCCATTACGAGCGATTAAATCATGCCTTGCCCTCGGATACTAATGTCGGCAATGTTGACAGTACGGATGCTGACAATGCTGCGCCGCCCATTACCTCTCAAGCTCCAACGGCTTCTGAAGATACCTCTCATAACCCAGAACCCAACGTTTCTGAACCGTTAGAGTTCGCCGCTTCAGAGCGGCTGTCGCGGCTGCGATCGCTGCCCAAGCAAGCAGGTGCGGTCGTCCAGATTTGGCTGGTTCAGGGAGTCAGTGCGATCGCGCTATTCTGGCTTTGCCACGCCCTGACACAGATCGTTCTGGCTCAGGTGGCTAAACTGCTGCGGCCTTTAACCCGATTTGTTTCCATTCCCTTGGGGTGGCGCTATGAGGACCATACGGTCTTGGTGCTAGCCGGTTTAAGTAGCCTGCTGCTAGCCTCACCGTGGATTTTGGACTGCCTCCTTAAACAGACAGCACAGCTCAAACCCCTTTCAATTCAATCGCTTAAGCAAAAAACGCCTGAAGGCTGTCGGCTTCTCAACCGGGTGAGTCGAGAGCGCGGTTGGCTGTTACCTTCACTGCACGAGTTGCCGACCGATGCGCCGCTTATTTTTAGTTATGGATGGTTGCCACGCTACAACCGCATCGTGATCAGTCGTGGCGTGCTGGAACGCCTGGATGATGATGAGCTAGCCACCCTAATTGGATATGAACTCACCCATTTCACGACAGGGACGCTGCCCTTCATGTCCCTTATCAGCATGATGCTCCAGCTGCTCTATCAGGGATATTGGCAGTCGGCTCGATTGGGCGATCGCAAGACCCTTGATCGGGCTAGCACAACCCTGACAGCGTTCATCTCGGCGCTGTGCTACGGACTGTACTGGCTCGTTCGGAAGGTCACTGTGCCGTGTTCTCGGGCACGGGTGTTGTGGTGCGATCGCCGCGCTGTGGAATGGACTGGAAATCCCAATGCCTTGATGCGTGCTTTGGTCAAGCTGGAAAGTGGGATTGCTGAAACCATCTCTAATGCGGGTTACACGCCACCTCTAGTCGAAAGCACAGACCTGATGACGCCTTGTGGGATTGAAGCGACGCTCAGCCTCGGCAGCCTTTTCCCACATACTGCGTTTCTGCAAGCGCTTCAGTGGGATATTCAGAATCCCTATCGTCACTGGCTATCCATCAATAGCAGCCATCCGCTTCTAGGAGAACGGCTCAAGCGGCTAACGGGCTACGCTTTGCGCTGGCAACTGACCCCTGCCCTGCCCGTTGCGGTCATGCCTTCGTTGGGGGCATCGTCGAGCAAACTAGCAAGCCAGTCAGCTCCTCGGATCACTTTTTGGAGCCGATGGCTTCCCTTCCTCCAACAGGTGAGTCCATACATTGGACCGCTTGTGGGCGTTGTGATGGCAATGCTGCTCTGGTTCTTTGGGGGATTATTTGAACCGTTGGGCCTTCGACGAGTTGCTTGGATTTACGGCGATCGCAGCGTTTTGTGGGGTAGTCTTCTTCTGGGACTAGGCATGGGCATCATGTTTCGCATCAATCCCTATTTTCCAGACATCACCACAGTCAATCGTCTCAAGCATCCGCCGCTACCCGATCTACTCCAAAATCCCCTGTCGCTGCCGACAGATAGTCAGCCGTTGCGACTAGAGGGAAGACTGCTGGGGCGCAAGGGAATGGCCAATTGGTTGTGCCAAGACCTGATCTTAGAAACGTCCTCAGGACTGCTGAAACTTCATTTTTTGTCTATCCTGGGCGCTGTCGGCAATCTGCTCATTCATCCTCAACACCCTACCAATTGGGTCGGACACCGAATAGCGGTTCAAGGATGGTATCGCCGAGGGGCGATCAGCTGGATCGATATTGAAGCGCTGCTGAAATCTGGCAAGGTTGTCGCTCGTGCTAATCATCCTTTACTCGCCGTCTTACTGAGCTTGACTTTTTGTGCCTGGGGACTGATCATCCTGATTCGCGGATAATTCTGTGTGTATTGAGTTAGCTCTGTAGATTGAGACAGTATCATGTCGAGTTATTCTCCTAAAGGAGGATTTTGACTTCACAGGGCGCTAAAACGTTATGGCGATCGCGGCATCTATGTTGCGGAGTTCGAAACATAGTGTTACCTTTCTTAACAGAGTTCTAGTGCACCTAATCGTGGCTGATCCGCAAAAGTCCAGTTCGGTCACATTCCCTAGTCGAGGGCTAGGTATTGGGTTCTCCTACTCTCAACACAGCAAAATCTGCCAGCTGCTCTTCAGAGTGGCTGGCTTTTATTGCGACGGTGCTGATCATGAATATTTTGGATTCCTTAGTCTGTTGCGGATGGTGCGTGTTACTTTAATTAATGGCTCTCAAACGTTGAGCAGTAGGTTTCAATATTGTACGTTCAAGTTTTATCTGCTATCTGCGAGAAGGGTATCTCAACGGATGCCTGAGAGTGCCTAAAAAGCTTTTCCCTTTAGAAGCCGATTCCTTAGTAACAATGTGTTCAGAATTTGTTGCGTCATGAGAATTAATCCTTGAATTGCAAAATTTATTGAGATTAGACGACAGCAAAGTCATGTTCTCTAAGCATCATCAAGGCTGTTTTGAAGTGATTTTTTGCTTTTTGTGAGTGTTGACAATTACGTGTTCAAAAGAGGTATCTAGATAATGTCTGTTAGAGTTTACGTTGGTAATTTGCCCAAAGATATCGAGCGTGAGCAGCTTGAGGAAGTTTTCTCAGAACATTCCGAAGAGATTGTCTCTATCAAGCTGGTAACTGACCGAAAGACTGGCAAATGCCGTGGTTTTGGCTTTGTTACCGTTAATTCGGATGAGCAGGCGGACGCTATTGTTGAAAAGTTCAGCAACTACGTCCTCCAGGAAAACACCTTAAAGATTGAAAAGGCTCTGCCTCGTTCAAAGAGCAAAGATGAGGAAAGTTCTGGTGGCTCTGGTAATAACCGCCGTAAGGGTAACAAGCCCAACCGCAACAAGTCCTCCAACAGCGGTGGTAGTGCTGAGGCTGCACAGCCTGATCCTCGCTGGGCTGAAGAACTTGAAAAGTTGAAGCAAATGTTAGCTGCTCAGACCACTGGTTCTTAGTTCCATCCCAGCAGGAGACTTCCTTATAGGGCGTTTCTGGGTATCCTCTTTTCACAGTTAGCTAAATAAGCATATTTAGGGCTAGTTTCGTGAGTGAAGCTAGCCCTTTAGATTGATGATTTATCGCAACAAGCAGACCACGAAAGGCCCAAAGGTAGAAGCAACAAGCAGCTACCGTCGCCAATAGCCTCAGACCTAATAGTTATGACTTATAAAAGCTAAAGAATTCCCTGCAAAAACAAAGCTCTTGACCGGCCTGATTGTTATGAACTTAATGACGACGACACAGCTAGCACGCACGGCAGAAATCTGCTCACCATTCAAAACAATAGGAAAGCTTATCTGCACTTAGTTTTGTAGAGCTTTGCTCTTCTCGCGGAGTATTCTGAATTCTGTAGGGCTTTGCCCTTCCCGAAGGGTATTTTGAATTCCGCGTAGCGACACTAGTCATCAATGTTTAATCCGTGTTGTCTGAAGATGGTTTTGACGGTGCTTACCTGGGTCGGGGTAGGCGGATTGGTGTGACTGAGCTGATAGGTGAATCCAAGCTCTTTCCATTTGTACTCGCCCATCTGGTGGAAAGGAAGAACTTCCACTTTCTCAACGTTTTTCAGGGTTGAAATGAACTGAGCTAGCCCCTCAACATTGGCGAGATCGTCAGTTAGTCCTGGAACTAGGACGAAGCGAATCCAAGTGGGATGTTGTGTGGCGCTTAGGTGTCGGGCGAAATGGAGCGTAGGTTCGATCGCAACGCTGGTAACTTGGTGATAAATCGCTGGATCAAATGATTTGATATCGAGGAGTACCAAATCAACGTAGTCTAGAACAGGCTTGGATGCTTCAAAGTCAGGAAAGCCAGAGGTGTCGAGCGCGGTATGAATGTCGAGTTCACGGCAGCGACGAAATATCTCGCGGACAAACTCAGGCTGAAGTAAGGGTTCGCCACCGCTGATGGTGACGCCGCCCCCAGAGTAGGTGAGATAAGAGCGATAGGTTTTGATGTCATCAATAAGTTCGTCTACGGTGACCTCTTGGCCACTAGTCGGGTCGCGAGTATCTGGGTTATGGCAGTACTGGCAGCGTAGGAGACAGCCCTGCGTGAAAATAACGTAGCGAATACCGGGTCCGTCCACCGCACCGCACGTTTCGATGGAATGAATGCGACCTCTTTGAGTTGAGTGAAAATTGGGTAATGGTGTGTGATGGTGTGTGGTTTGAGAAGTCATGGCAATACGTGAGGACGACGCATCCGAGGCAGCATTTTGGC